>NZ_SIHJ01000003.1:0-300000 GCF_007859765.1 Posidoniimonas corsicana | reverse complement strand
GATCTCGATGGATTGCGAAGGAAAAGAGCTGGACAAAGCCGCCGGCGCCCCCCGTCAGGGGTCGGTATAGCCTACCAATTTAGGTTTGCACATTGGCCCCCAAGGCGGGCCGGCCACGGCATTGCCGCGCCCCACGAAAAAACCGCCGGCTTCCGCCGGCGGTTTCAGGTTTCCTTGTCACGTCAGGCGTGGGATCACTAGCCCCTAGCGCCCAAGCCCTAGCGCCTAAATATCGTAGTACAGGCAGAACTCGTACGGGTGCGGACGCAGGTTGATGGCGTCGACCTCGTTCTTCTGCTTGTACTCGATCCAGGTGTGGATGACATCCTCGGTGAACACGTCGCCGCGGAGCAGGAACTCGTGGTCGGCGGCCAGCGCGTCGAGCGACTCGCCCAGCGAGCCGGGCGTCTTGGGCACCTCGGCCAGCTCCTCGGGAGAGAGGTCGTAGATGTCCTTGTCGAGCGGCTCGCCCGGGTGGATCTTGTTCTGGATGCCGTCCAGGGCGGCCATCATCAGGGCGCTGAACGCCAGGTAGGGGTTGCTGCTGGGGTCGGGGCAGCGGAACTCGATGCGCTTCGCCTTGGGGCTGGGGCTGTACATCGGGATCCGGCAGCTGGCCGAGCGGTTCCGCTGGCTGTACGCCAGGTTGACCGGCGCCTCGTAGCCCGGCACCAGCCGCTTGTAGCTGTTGGTGGTGGGGTTGGTGAACGCCAGCAGCGCCGGGGCGTGCTTGAGAATGCCGCCGATAGCGAACAGCGCCTCGTCGGACAGGCCGGCGTAGCCGTTGCCGGCGAACAGCGGCTCGCCCCCCTTCCAGAAGCTGATGTGCGTGTGCATGCCGGAGCCGTTGTCGGAGAACAGCGGCTTGGGCATGAACGTGACCGTGCGGCCGTGGCGGTGGGCCACGTTCTTCACGATGTACTTGTACTTGCACATGTGGTCGCCCATCGCGACCATCTCGTCGAACTTCAGGTCGATCTCCGCCTGGCCGGCGGTGGCGACCTCGTGGTGCTGGCACTCGACGTCCAGGCCGGACTCGATCATCAGCTGCATCATCTCGTTGCGGATGTCCATCAGCTGGTCGGCGGGCGGGCACGGGAAGTAGCCCTCCTTGTGCCGCAGCTTGTGGCCCAGGTTGGGGCCCTCGTCGGCGCCGCGGTTCCACTCGGCCTCGATGCTGTCGATGCTGTAGAAGCCCTGGCTCGGCGTGTGGTCGAAGCGGACGTCGTCGAAGATGAAGAACTCCGCCTCGGGGCCGATGTAGCAGGTGTCCGCCACGCCGGTGCTCTTCAGGTAGTTGGCGGCCTTGCGCGCGACGTTGCGCGGGTCGCGGCTGTAGTCTTCGCGGGTGATCGGGTCCTGCACGTTGCAGATCATGCAGAGCGTGGGGAGCTCGGTGAACGGGTCGATCCAGGCGCTGGCCGGCTCGGGCACCAGCAGCATGTCCGACTCGTTGATGGCCTGCCAGCCGCGGATGCTGGAGCCGTCGAAGCCGAGGCCGTCCTCAAACACCGCCTCGTCCAGCTTGCCGGCGGGGATCGTGAAGTGCTGCCACAGGCCGGGGAAGTCCATGAACCGGAAATCGATCGCCTTGACGTCGCGCTCGCGACACATCGCCAGAACTTCTTGGGGACTCATCGGCTTCACCCTACCCTTTCAGCGTTCGAGGAAATCGCGGTGCGTAGCGGGCTGCGGGGCCACGCGGCCGCAAGAGCCGGCCCGGCGGCACGGACACGGGGCGCCCGATCCGGGACCGCCGACACGCCGATCGTCGAGAGAAAAGCCACTCGCACGACTCCGCCAAGAGCGCACCTATTACTACCAGAGCGGCCGAGGTATCTCATGCCACAGCGTCAAGCAGTCCGCCCTGCCCTCGGAATCCTAGCCGATCCGGCGTCCCCGGCGGAAGGGCCGGGGCGCGACGCGGCGGGCCCGAGTTGCATAGATCCGGCCCGTCAGCGAAGATTAAAGGTCAGGGCCCCGGGGTCCCTGCTCGCTCCTCTTCCTCCAACGTGACCGCTGAATGGCTAGCCGCCACCTCCGCTTCCTGCCAACCAAGGCGACGTTCAACCTCGGCGAAAAGCTCGGCGCGGGCACGGTGGGCGTGGTGTACCGCGCCACGAGCCCCGACATCGACCACCCGGTCGCGGTGAAGCTGCTGCACCCCAGCGTCTCGGACGACGCGAACATCGTCGACCGCTTCGAGCGGGAGATCATGATCACCGAGCGGATGGAGCACCCGCACATCGTCAAGCACTACGGCGGCGGGCAGATCGACGGCCAGTTCTTCTACGCGATGCAGCTGCTGGAGCACGGCTCGCTGAAGGACCGCATCTCCAAGCACGGGCCGATCCCCTGGCCGCAGGCGGCCGCCTACGCGGTGCAGATCGCCTCGGCGCTGCAGCACGCGCACAACCACGGCATCATCCACCGCGACCTGAAGCCCAGCAACCTGTTCTTCGACGAGGACGGCGACCTCGTGCTGGGCGACTTCGGCATCGCCCGCGACACCTACGACGCCGACATCACCGAGCAGGGCATCACGGTCGGCACCTACGCGTACATGTCGCCGGAGCAGATCACCGCCGACAACAAGATTTCCGGCAAGGCGGACCTGTACTCGCTGGGCTGCGTGCTGTACGAGATGCTCACCGGGTCGGCGCCGTACGTCGGCGCTAACTTCGCGCAGATCTGGGACCAGCACCTCAACAAGAACCCGCCCCACGCCAACGGCGCCAAGTCGTCTATGGGCGGAACCGTCAAATGCCCCGAGTGGCTGGACGACCTCATCCAGAAGCTGCTCGCCAAGAACCCCGCCGACCGCCCCCACAGCGCCCGCGCGGTGCAGGGCGTGCTGCTGCAGCACCTGCTGGACGAGTTCGGCGAGGAGAAGGCCCGCGAGCTGACCAAGGACCAGCCAATGGGCGACACCGAGGCCGAACCCGCGCCCCGCACGTGGGTGATGTGGGTGCTGCTGGGCCTGGTCGCCGCCGGTTTGGCGGCCGCCGCGATGCAGCGCTAGCGCCCTCGGTCAGACGCGGCGGCGGCCCTTCACACGCGGCGGCGGATGGCGGCCAGCGGCAGAGCCGCGATCACTAAGAGCGCCGACGCCGGCTCGGGCACGCCCGCAACCGCGGCCGCTGCCGGCGGAGCTTCGGGGGCGCCGTAGGCGGCGCGCCAAATCTCGTAGTCGGCGCCGTCGACCATGAAGTTGTGGTTGGCGTCGGCCGCCGGGTGGGCGAACTCGTCGCCCACGGCCCCTAGCGAGTCGCGCCAGATGGTGTAGTCGGCCGCGTTGACGTAGCCGTCGCCGTTGTAGTCGCCGGTCAGGTAGTTCGGCCCGCCGATGTTCGTCAGCAGCCGCGTGCCGTAGGGCACGTCCTTGTTCGATTCGAGGCTGCCCTGCGATTCGCCCGGCTGCGTTGGCGGGGTGTCCGTGCTGCCGCTGGCCAGCAAGCCGTGGTCGCCGGTGTACGACTGCCGGTAGTCCACCGGCGCGCCGTCGGGGAGCTGCCCCGCGGTCAGCCTGCCCGAGCCCGGGTTGTCGGTCAGGTTCGAGATGTGCCAATCGTCGTTGGTCTGCCCGGTCGAGTTCCCCCAGCGGCCCAGGTACTCGATCTCGTAGCCGACGCCGACGTACACCGCGTCGGGCTCGATGTTGGGCTGGATCTCCTTGATGCCGCCGTCGAAGAACACGAGCTCGCCCGGCTCCTCGCGGCCAAAGTTGATCGGTGCGTACGAGCGGCCGTAGACGGTCTCAAGCGGCTCGAAGTACCCGATCGCGTCGAGGATCTCCCAGCCCTCCTGGCCGTTGGGGTTGTCGAGGCCGTCGTTGCCCTCGTCGAGGTCCAGGCCGATTGTTGGAACGGGCCCGGTGTTCTTGCGGATGAGCATGGCGGTGAAACCGCCGTTCTCCAGGCTGCCCTCACCGCCCTCGTCCTCCGCGCCGATGGTGCTGGTGGCGCCCGACCCGTACCCGGGTCCCGCGCCCGTGTTGACGAGGTCGGTCGCGCCGGGGACCACCGAGTAGCGGCTCGGCCCCGAGTCGCCGGCGCCGCCGAGCAGGTTGCCGGCTTGGCGGAACACCAGAAAGCCGTTGGAACCCAGCGAGTAGCCGTCGAGCGTGAAGATGTTCTCGACCAGGCCGGCCGGCCCGGTGTTGTCGCCGTTGTCTTCGTTCTCGACGAAGATCAGGTAGTGATCGTCGAGCGGCATGCCGGGGGCGCCGCGGAGCTCGATGAACTCGTCCCGCTGCTCAACGCCGTCGCCGCCCGGATCGAAGAAGATCTCGTTGATGTACAGTTCCGCACGCAGCATCGGCGTAACCAGGACGGCGGTCAGCAGGGCCGCCAGGTGCAGGGCGCGAGGGGGCATACAGGCTCCGGGTGGGGATCGCGGTGTAGGAGGCAGCGGGAGGGATTCGCGGGAGACGCGACAGCGTGACAACCTATTGTGAAAACCGTGCGGAGACTCCGTGAAGAAGCCGTTAAGGCGCCCCAACATCGATTGCACGCTTAAAGCGCGATCCTTATATCTTTAGGTTCACCACGGATCGCGCACCGCGACCGTCCCTACGCTAGCGCACCCGCCCTCCAGGAATCCCCTCCGTGCGCCGTCAATCGAACGCCCCTACCCCGGTCCGGCACGCCCGGACCTGCGCCCAGCCAGGGCGGAATCTTCACAATGGCTTCACTCTTGTCGAGCTGCTGGTGGTGATCGCCATCATCGGCGTGCTGATCGCGTTGCTGCTGCCGGCCGTGCAGTCGGCCCGCGAGGCTGCGCGGCGGACCGCGTGCGCCGCCAACCTCAAGCAGGTGACCCTCGCGCTGCTCAATGCACACGACGTCGAAGGCGCCTTCCCTAAGGGCGCGTACACCGCCAGCCCGGCCGACTTGGCGGCCGCCGGCAACTCCAACCTCTACACGCCGGAAGACGGACTCGGCTGGGCGTCGAAGATCCTGCCGCAGCTCGAAGAGCAGGCCGCGCACGACCAGCTGGTCAACAACGGCATCCCGGATCTGGACGGCAACCCCTGGCAGCCGTTCTTCTTCGTCAAGGCGCTGCTGGCCGGCGTCCAGCAGCCGATCCGCGGCGGCGACGCCATCGTGCCGGTGTTCCTCTGCCCGTCGGTCGACCTGCCCGAGCGGAAGCCCGAGGGGTCGTACTTCGGCAGCGGATCGAGCGCGCTCACCACGGCCGGGCTGGGGACCTCGCACTACAAGGGCTCGCGCGGATTCTGCGACCGCGGCATGTTCCTCCGCACGGAAGAGGCGCTCAGCTCCGGCGGCTGCACCGCCGACTACAACGGCGACGGCGTGCCCGAGTCGATCGAGAAGACCCCCTTCCGCCGCGTGAAGATCGCCAATGTGCTGGACGGCACCAGCAAGACCATCGCCATCGGCGAGGCGGCCTACTTCCCCGACCGCAAGAGCTTCCCGATCTGGCTCGGCACGGACATCGAGGACGGCGCCGTGCTGTTCAAGACGCTCGAAGCGATCAACTGCAACGCGGGCGGCGTCCGCAGCTTCCCGATGACCGACTCCGACCGCGCGCGGCTGCCCGGCGGCAGCGCCACGGACGACTGCGCGTTCAGCTGGCACCAGGGCGGCGCCTTCTTCGGGTTCGTCGACGGCTCGGTGCACTTCCTGACCGAGGACACCGACCTGCGGATCTTCTGGCTCCTAGGCGACCGGATGGATGGAGAAGTGTTTAGTGATCTGTAGAGCAATCGCGTGCACCCTGGCCGCTGTGGCGCTGGCCGCCACGGCGGGTTGCGGCTCGTCCGACTACGACGTCGCGCCCGTTACCGGGACGGTGCTGCTGAACGGCGAGCCGTTCCCCCAGGGCAAGGTCATGTTCGCCCCGGCCGCCGCCGACGGCGGCATCAAGGCCGGCAAGCCCGGCTTTGGCGACCTGCAGTCGGACGGCCGGTTTGTCATCAGCACCTACGGCAACCAGGACGGCGCCGTTGTCGCAGAGCACACGGTCACGGTAATCAACACCGAGCCGAAGTCGGACGCCGGCCGCCGATTCGCCGCGAACCGGGTCTCGCTCCCGAGTCGCGTGCGCGTCGAACCGGGCAAGGCGAACGATTTCACGGTTGAGCTTACGTCCGAAATGATCAAGAAGTACGGCATGCGGATCGACTGAGCGGCCGATCCTTCCGGCCACTTTGAGCGCACCGACAACCAACGAGAAAAGGCCGCCCGGAATGATCCCGGGCGGCCTTCTTCTTTGGTCAGTAGCAGTCGCGTGGCTGCGCCTCTAGCGGCGCCGCGTGGCCAGCACGCCACAGGCGGCCAGGGCCGAGAGCAGCACGGCCGTGGGCTCGGGCACCGCGGGGCCAACTGAGGCGACCGCGTACTGCGACGCGTCGTTCGCGAGGGCCGACTCCAGCGAACCGGCGGCGTCGCCGACGGTGCTAAACGCGGCGAGATCCACGTTGTAGGACTGCCCGCCGGTCGCGTTGGCATCCGGGTACTGCTCGAAGTCGATGATGTCGCCGATCCCGGCGGGGGCGCCCATCGACAGGAAGAGCGTCACGCCGTCGCCGCCCTGGCCGAGGCCCGAGCCGTCGTACAGGCCGATCTGCGGCAGGATCACGTTGGCCCACACCGACTCGAATTCGGCCGAAGACGCCGGGTCGTTGTAGAAGATCACCGACTCGCCCGGGGCGATGCTGGTGACGCCGGTTAGCGGAACCGCGTCCACAACGTCCATCGAGACGTCGTCGAAGTAGAGCTCGCCGTCGGCGGTGGTCCAGGCCACGTCGCCCTTGTTGGTCACCTCGAACCAGTCTTCGTGGAGGTTGGAGCCGGGCTCGTTGCCGGGCCAGATCTCGGTGATCTGCAGGTTGAACTGGGCGTTAGCGGTCGCGGCTGCGAGCGCGAGCGCGGCGCACAAGCAGGACTGGGTCGCCTTCATGAGTCGGTCTCCTCAAAGTCGTGGGGGGCGAGAGTCGCCTGGGTGGATTCGCGGCCGCCGGGGCGCCGGCGGCATAGGTCGGAACGCAGAAAGTAGCGTTCGACTTTGAAGGCCGCGTGAAGAAACCGTGAGAAACCGTGAGAAACCGGCGCTGACGAGGCGCACCACCACCCCAACCCGCTACGGCTTGGCCGCGGAGCAACGGATTGAGTCCGAGCTGAAACCGCGGGGCGCAGGGCGCCCGCCTTCATGAAGAATTAACCGGGGCATCACGCTGCTGTGGCCCCGGGACACGCGCCCGACGGCGCGGTTATCGCTTGGGCGTCACCAGCTCGCGCACGGCGTCGTTCCAGATGGCGTAGCCGTCTGCGGTCATGTGCAGGCGGTCGTCGCGGAACAACTCCGGGCGGGGCTTCCCATCGGGGCCCAGCATCGCGGGCCAGACGTCGACGTAACGCATCCGCGGCTCGTCGCCGCAGGCCGCCTTGATCCGGGCGTTCAGCGCGTGGTACTGGTCGACCTTCTTCCACCGCGACGGGCTCGGCTTGGCCGGGATCACGGCGATGGTCGCCTCGGGCAGCTCGGACAGCAGCCGCTCGGTCACGGTGGTGAAGTCGCCCATGATCTGGTCGGTCGACTTGCCGCCGGCGATGTCGTTGTCCCCGGAATACAGGATCACCAGCCGCGGGCGGTGCTTGAGGACCAAGAGCTCGGCGTGCCGCACGATGTCGCTGTACTGCGAGCCGCCAAAGCCACGGTTGAGGATCGGCGGGTCCAAGTCGGGGAACGCCTTCTCGACCTCCCACAGCCGGGCGCTGCTGCTGCCCGTGAGCACGATGCCGCCCTGCGGATAGGGGCGCCGCTCGTCTTGCCGGGCAAACTTCTCCATGGCCTCCGCCCAGCGGTCGGCCTTCGCGTCGGACTGCGGCTGGGTCTGGGCCTGCGCCAGCAGCGCAGGCATCCAGGCGGTGGTGGCTAGCAGCAAGAGGGCGGCGCGTTGGATTGTGAAGCTTCTCACTGCTGTACAAGTGTCCTACAATACGCGGTTCGGCCCGCCACGGCTGGCGCGCCGCCCGCTGCGACCACAAAACCGGCCCGCGGGCCGGATACTAACGAATGCCTGCCTCTGACATCATCATTCGCGGCGCCCGGGAGCACAACCTCCGGGAGGTCGACGTGCGCCTGCCCCGCAACCAGCTGGTCTGCCTGACCGGCGTTTCGGGTAGCGGCAAGAGCTCCCTGGCCTTCGACACGCTGTTCGCCGAGGGCCAGCGTCGGTACGTCGAGAGCCTGTCGACGTTCGCGCGGCAGTTCCTGGGCCAGATGTCCAAGCCGGACGTCGACCACATCAGCGGGCTGAGCCCGTCGATCTCGATCTCGCAGAAGTCCTCGGGCAACAACCCGCGGTCGACGGTCGGCACGATCACCGAGATCTACGACTTCCTGCGCGTGCTGTACGCGCGTGTCGGCACGGGGCACTGCCCGTCGTGCGGCAACGCGATCGCCGCCCAGACGCGGGAAGAGATCATCGGCCGCATCATGCTGCTGGAGCCGAAGACCCGCTTCTCCGTGCTCGCGCCGGTGGCCCGCCGGCAGAAGGGCGAGTTCCGCGACCTGTTCGAGGACCTGTTGAAACGCGGCTTCGTCCGCGCGCGGGTGGACGGGCAGGTGGTGCAGCTGTCGGACAACCAGTCGCTCGACCGGCAGATGCGGCACAACATCGAGGTGGTGATCGACCGGCTGGTGGCCGGCCCGTCGATCCGCGGGCGCCTGGGCGAGGCGGTCGACTCCGCGCTGCAGATCGGCAAGGGCGACCTGATCATCGCCGTCGATCAGCCCGAAGAGTCGGGCGACGCCAAGCCCGCCGCCCCCAAACGCAAGCGCAAGGCAGCCGCGTCGACCGTGCCGGGCGACATCGCCATCAGCGCGCACTTCGCCTGCACCGACTGCGGCATCAGCTTCGCCCCGCCGAGCCCGCAGCTGTTCAGCTTCAACAGCCCGCAGGGCATGTGCGAGACCTGCGACGGCCTGGGCGAGTTCTACTCGTTCGACCCGAAGAAGCTGGTCGCCGAGCCGGAGAAGTCGTTCGCCAAGGGCGCCATCGAGCTGGTCGGGACCTGGAAGGACCTGGGCCGCTGGAAGCGGCACATCTACCAGGGCGTGGCCGACACCATGGAGCGGCTGCTCGAGCTCGAAGAAGGGACGCTCCTCGAGACCCCCTGGGGCGAGCTCACCGAAGAGCAGCAGAACATCTGGCTGTGGGGAACCGGCGACACGCACATCACGTTCACCTGGCGGGCCGGGCGGTCGTCGCAGAAGTACGGCGGCGAGTTCGACGGCGTCATCCCCCAGCTGCTGGAGAAGTACGGCTCGAGCCAGAGCAAGTCGCAGATCGCCAAGTACGAGAAGTACATGCGGATCATCGACTGCCCCGACTGCGACGGCGAGCGGCTCAACCCGCAGGCCCGGGCGGTCAGGCTCGAAACCGCCGACGGCGCCTTCGCCGACAAGCCGAAGCTCAGCCTGCCGGAGGTCTGCCGGCTGCCGATCAGCGACGCGCAGCAGTTCTTCAGCGGGCTCAGCCTGACCGACGCGCAGCAGTACATCGCCCAGGAGGTGCTCAAGGAGATCCGCGGCCGGCTGGGCTTCCTGACCAACGTCGGGCTGGAGTACCTGTCGCTCGACCGCACCGCGCCGACCCTCTCAGGCGGCGAGTCGCAGCGGATCCGGCTGGCCGGCCAGGTGGGCTGCGGCCTGGTGGGCGTGCTCTACATCCTCGACGAGCCCTCCATCGGCCTGCACCCCCGCGACAACGACCGCCTGCTCGGCACGCTCCGCCAGCTCCGCGACATGGGCAACACGGTGGTCGTGGTCGAGCACGACGAAGACACCATGCGGGCGGCGGACCTGCTGATCGACTTCGGCCCCGGCCCCGGCGTGCGCGGCGGCGAGGTGGTCGCCGTCGGCGACGCCGACCAGGTGTCGAAGGTCAAGGAGAGCCAGACCGGCGCGTTCCTCGGCGGGCGGCGCAAGATCGAGGTGCCGAAGCAGCGGCGGATTTCCGATGGCGGCTTACGGATCGCGGATTCGCAGGAGGCTGAATCCCAGCCGCCAGCATCCTCCGATCCGCAAACCGAGGTCAAGCAGCTCCGCGTCATCGGCGCCCGGCACAACAACCTGAAGAACATCGACGTCGAGATCCCGCTCGGCGCGTTTGTCTGCATCACCGGCGCTTCGGGGTCGGGAAAGAGCTCGCTGGTCAACGACATCCTGATGGAGGCCCTCCGCCGCGACCTGATGAACGGCAAGGGCGAGCCGGGCGACCACGACCGGATCGAGGGGCTGGAGCACCTGGACAAGGTGATCTCCATCGACCAGACCCCCATCGGCCGCACGCCGCGGTCCAACCCGGGCACCTACATCAAGGTGTTCGACGACATCCGCAACCTGTTTGCGCAGCTGCCCGAGTCGAAACGCCGCGGCTACAAGCCCGGCCGGTTCAGCTTCAACGTGGCGGCGGGACGCTGCCAGGCGTGCGAGGGCAACGGCAGCAACAAGCTGGAGATGGACTTCCTAGCGGACGTGTGGGTCACCTGCCCCGTGTGCAACGGCCACCGCTTCAACCGCGAGACGCTGCAGGTCGAGTACAAGGGCGCCAGCATCGCCGACGTGCTGGAGATGGACCTTCAGCAGGCGCTCGCGCACTTCGACGCCATCCCGCAGATCAACCACAAGCTGCGCACCCTGCACGACGTGGGGCTCGACTACCTGAAGGTCGGCCAGCCCTCGCCGACGCTCTCCGGCGGCGAGGCCCAACGCATCAAGCTCGCCCGCGAGCTGGTCAAGAAGTCGACCGGCAAGACGCTCTACATGCTGGACGAGCCGACCACCGGCCTGCACTTCGCCGACATCGAGATGCTGCTCAAGGTGCTGCACAACTTCGTGGAGCTGGGCAACACGGTGGTGGTGATCGAGCACAACCTGGACGTCATCAAGACGGCCGACTGGGTCATCGACATCGGCCCGGACGGCGGCGCCGGCGGCGGCCGCATCGTCGCGGCCGGCACGCCCGAACACATCGTGACCGGCCGGACCAAGTCCAAGTCGCCCACCGCCCAGGCGCTCGCGCCGCTGCTGGAGGGCTCACCCAACGGGCACGCCAAGAAGGAGCGCCGCAAGCCGGTCAAGCAGGCCAAGCACATCGAGGTCCGCGGCGCGCGGCAGCACAACCTCCGCGGCGTGGATCTGAAGATCCCCCGCGAAGAGATGACCGTGTTCTGCGGGCCGTCGGGCAGCGGCAAGAGCAGCCTGGCGATGGACACCATCTACGCCGAGGGCCAGCGGCGCTACGTGGAGAGCCTGTCGAGCTACGCGCGGCAGTTTGTCGGCCAGATGCAGAAGCCGGCGCTGGAGCACATCGAGGGCCTGTCGCCGGCGATCGCCATCGAGCAGCGCAGCACCGGCCACACGCCGCGGTCCACGGTCGGCACGGTCACGGAGATCTACGACTACCTGCGCGTGCTGTACGCGCGGCTCGGCCAGCTCCACTGCCCCGAGTGCGACCTGCCGGTCGGCACGCAGACGTCCGACCAGATTGTCGACAAGCTGCTCACCGACCCCGAGGGAACCAAGCTGTTCCTGACCGCGCCGGTCGAGGTGGGCGTGGGCGAGTCCTACCCCGACCTGTGGAAGAAGCTGCAGGAGGAGGGCTACCTGCGGGTCCGCGTCGACGGCCGCATCCACCTGCTGGACGAGGCGCCCAAGATCGACCGCCGCAAGCACCACGACGTGTCGGTCGTGGTCGACCGACTGAGCATCCAGCAGAAGTCCCGCGCCCGCATCGCCGAAGCCGTGGAGAGCGCGCTCAGCCTTGGCCACGGCGTGCTGCAGGCGGTGTACCCTGACGACAACCAGCCGGAGCCGCGCTGGCAGACCAAGACGCACAGCCAGCACCTGGCGTGCGAGGGCTGCGGCCGCAGCTTCGACCCGCTCACCCCGCACAACTTCTCGTTCAACAGCACGCTGGGCTGGTGCCCGTCGTGCGAGGGCCTCGGCACGCAGACCGGCGCCGACCCGGCCGCTCTGCTCCGCGACCCGGAGCTGACCCTCGAACGCGGCGCGCTGCTCGTCTGGCCCGACGTCAGCAACGAGCTGTCGGTCGCCATGCTCCGCGCCCTGAGCCACCACACGGGCGTGCCCCTCGACACGCCCTACGAGCGGCTCAGCGCCAAGCAGCGGCGCGTGGTGCTGTACGGGACCGGCGAGGAGTGGATCACAATCGAAAGCGGAAAGGCGAAAGGCGAAAGCGGTGGCTTCGCTGGGCTCTCATTCCAGTTCAAGGGGCTCTACCCGGCGCTGGAGGAGGCCTCGCGGCTCTCGTCACGCCTGCGCACGCAGCTCGAGCACCTGGTGGCCGAGATCGAGTGCAGCGAGTGCGGCGGCAGCCGCCTGCGCGACGACGCGTCCGCCGCGCGGTTCCGCGACCAGACCATCGAGCAGGTCTGCCGCACGCCGCTGGGCGAGCTGATCGAGGAGGTCCGCTCCTGGAAACTCGACGCGCGGGAGACGAAGATCGCAGGCGAGCTGGTCCGCGAGATCGAGAACCGGCTGACGTTCCTGGTGGAGGTCGGGCTCGAATACCTCACCGTAGGCCGCGCGGCGCCCACGCTCTCCGGCGGCGAGTCGCAGCGGATCCGCCTGGCGAGCCAGGTCGGCAGCGGGCTGGTTGGCGTGCTGTACGTGCTGGACGAGCCGACCATCGGCCTGCACCCCCGCGACAACACCCGCCTGATCGGCGCGCTGCACAAGCTCCGTGACCTCGGCAACACGCTGCTGATCGTCGAGCACGACAAAGAGGTGGTCGAGAGCGCCGACGGCATCGTCGACTTCGGCCCCGCGGCGGGGCGGTTCGGCGGCGAGATCGTCGCGCAGGGCGCGCCGCAGGCGGTGGCCAAGAAGCGTAAGAGCGTCACGGGCCCCTACCTCAGCGGCAAGAAGAGCATCCCCATCCCGTCGAACCGACGGATCGACCCGAAGGCGGAAGCCAAGGGCGCCAAGGGCAAGCAGAAGGCGAAGCGGGCGGAATCCGCCCTGCCCCTTCCGCCCTCCCCCTTCCTCGAGATCGTGGGCGCCCGGCACAACAACCTGAAGCACGTCGACGCCCAGATCCCGCTGGGCGCGTTCGTGGCGGTGACCGGCGTGTCGGGGTCGGGCAAGAGCTCGCTGATCAACGAGATCCTGTACAACCAGCTCGCCCGCACGCTGCACCGGGCGGGCACGGTGGCCGGCGCGCACGACGACATCCGCGGCGTGCAGAACATCAACAAGGTGATCCGCGTCGACCAGACGCCGCTGGGCAACTCGCCGTCGTCCAACCCGGCCACCTACACCGGCGCGTTCGACCTGATCCGCCAGCTGTTCGCGCAGCTGCCCGACGCCAAGCTGCGGGGCTACTCGGCGCGGCAGTTCAGCTTCAACGTGGCCGGCGGCCGCTGCGACGCGTGCGAGGGCGCCGGCGAGGTCTGCGTCGAGATGCACTTCCTGCCCGACGTGTGGGTCAAGTGCGAGACCTGCCACGGCCACCGCTACAACCCCGACACGCTGGCCGTGAAGTACCGCGGCCGCAGCATCGCCGACGTGCTCGAGATGTCCTGCGGCGAGGCGCTGAAGCTGTTCGACAACATCCCCAAGGTCCGCCGCGTGCTGCAGACCCTCTGCGACGTGGGCCTGGACTACGTGACCCTCGGCCAGAGCGCCCCCACGCTGTCTGGCGGCGAGGCCCAACGCGTCAAGCTGGCCGCCGAGCTCGCCCGCCCCGACACCGGCCAGACGCTCTACCTGCTGGACGAGCCCACCACCGGCCTGCACTTCGACGACCTCGCCAAGCTGCTGGACGTGCTCAACCGGCTGGTCGATCTCGGCAACACGGTGGTGGTGATCGAGCACAACCTGGACGTCATCAAGACGGCCGACTGGATCATCGACGTCGGCCCCGAGGCCGGCAAGCACGGCGGGCAGATCGTGGCCTGCGGCACGCCGGAGATGGTGGTCGAGCAGGGCGCGGCGAAGAAGGCCGAGGGCGTCCCCTCGCACACGGCCGAGGCGCTCGGGCCGATCCTGGCCGAGGGCCCCTACAAGAAGCGCAAGGCGTTCAACCAGGCGGCGTTTGACAAGCAGCAGGCCGGCGACCTCGACCTGGACGACGTGGGCAAGGATGTCGCGATGCCGTGGGAGGAGGACGGCCGCGCCTGGCACTGCGAGAACCGCGTGTCGCAGTCCGGCGACGCCGTCATGTGGGACGGCCAGATCCTGGACCGCGTGGAACGCTACATCACCGACCTGGGCGACGAGCTCGGCATCGACTGGTCGCCCACCAATTGGAATCACCGCTCGGTGGTCGAGATCACCGGCGAGAAGAAGTCCGCCGGCTGGTTCCTGCACGCGCTGACCTCCAACCGCTGGCTCCTGAACCTCAAGTTCCGCACCGCCAAGAAGACCTTCCAGCGCGACCAGCTGACCGTGGACCTCGACCTCAAGCCGCTCAACGAGCTGGAGGAGATCCCCGCGTACGGCGCCGGCCCCCGCGTGAAGTGCAAGAACCTCCGCGGCCCCTGGCAGGAGGTGCAGGTGCACGCCCACAGCCTAGAGGAGATTGACACGCCCGCCTTCTGGGCGTTTGTGAAGAAGGCGGCCGAGGGCTTCAAGGCGTTCACCGAGCGGAGCTCCGCCGACCCCGACGCCATCATGCCCTGGAAGGTGATGGGCCAGAAGTGGCACCTCGCGCGCAAGGGCTTCCCGCCGGGCAAGAAGCCGAAGTGGTCTACCGAGCTGCTCGAGGAGGTGTTCGAGATGCTGGAGGAGGCCACGCCCAAGGGCCAGTTCCTGTGGAACAACAAGGTGCTGGTGCACCGCATGGCCAACGGCAAGCCAGACCCCTGGGCGACCGTAGTTACCAAGCGGCTGGCCAACGTCGAGCTGGCGCTCAACGGCCCCAAGGGCGCGTTCCAGCTGGGCCGGGTCACGGACCTGGGCGTCGAGCAGGAGCTGACCACCGACCACGACGAACGCGACACGGTCCGCCTCCGCTTCGTCGAGCCCGACGACCTGCAGCGCGGCGACCTCGAGGGCTTCTTGCGGGAGCACCTCGAGGCGTGCCAGCGGGCCTAGTTGGCGGCGCGACGGTCTCGCGACAACCGAGGGCGGCGGAACCACAGCAGCGTCAGCACGCCCCCTATCAAGCCGGCCGCGCCCGGCTCGGGCACGCGGGCCGCCTGCAGCACAGGGGCCGCGTCGGCGAGGCTGTCCCGCCACACCGTGTAGTCGGCCGCATCGACCCGGCCGTTTCGGTCGCCGTCGGCGTGCGGGGGCTCGGCCGAGCCGTACAGCAGCCGCCAGCGCTCGTAGTCGGCGGCGGTGACGATGCCGTCAAGGTCGTAGTCGCCCGCGACGCCGGTCACGTGCTGCCTGAGCGTGAAGCGGGCCATCCCGTCGATCACCCCATCTGCCGCATCGGACACCACCGCGCCGATGCTCCACCTGCCCGTGTCCGCGTCCAGAACCCCACCAAGCAGGCCCTCCAAGACCAACGGAGCAGAGGGATCGTCGACGCCCGCCGCCGCGTCATTGAGCGTCGGCGGCAGCACGCTGTCCAGGCCGAGGAACGCGAGCGACGCGCGGTCGTCCGACAGCGAGAACCCATCCCCGAGGCCGGTCCCCAGCATGAGCCCGAACGCGTCGGCGTGCATGCCCTGGCCAAACCGGAACGCGCTGTTGATTGCGATCACCGACGAGCCCTCGATCGGGGTCTCGACGCTGATTTCGATGTCGATCGGCCGGTTGGGCAGGATGATGGTTTCGTCGATAAACAACGTGTCCAAGCCGCCGGTCGCGTAGGGGTCGTCCTCCTTGACGCCCGCCACGCTGTCCAGCCGCGCGGCGCCGTGAACGGCGGCGTCGCCCATGAGCGGATCGAACAGCAGGTCGCCCATCGCTGGGTTCGGAAACTGTCGCAACGCCCTGGCCTTGAACGGCTCCACTTCTGCGGCGGCCTTCTCGGGCGGAAGCGGCGGCTGGTTCGCGAGCGACAATCCCGAGCTGTAGACGTACCCGTAGGTGTCGATGTTGTGGAACGAGTTGCCCGGCAGCACGACCGTCAGTGGTTCGACTCCCCCGAACGACGTCTGACGCAGGTCCCCCTCGCCGGAGACGAGCGGCATCGCCCCCTCCAGGAGCACCTCGCCGGTGGTCTCGTTCATCACAAGGTACGAGAACCTGGCGGCGGCGGCGTCCAATTCCTCCGGGTTGCCCCACGCGAACGCCTGCAGGAAGCCCGCGAATTGGGTGCTCAGGTCGACCGTGACCTTGTGGGACAGGGGGAACCCGGGTCCGCGGCCCGAGTAGTTGCCCAACCGGACGCGTTGCTTGCCCTCGGCCCAGATCTCGAGCTCGGCCTTGTCGCCTGGGAGTGCATCCGCCCTGCCCTGCGCCCGCAGCGACATCGCTTTGTAGTGGGGCGTGGCCTTGGCCTCGTGCACGCCGATCCGTGTATTGCCGATATTTTCTCCCGTGCCGACCTTCGGCTGCGACCCGGGCGCGGCGTTGGGGTGGGGGAAGCTGCGGGAAAAGCCGAACGTGTTGTGGATAACGTCCGTTTCCACCTGCGTGCCGATCTCCATCATCGCATCGAACTCGGCCCACGCGCCTGCGCGACCCGACACGATGCCTAGCGAGAGAACCGCGACGCCAACCGGGACGATGAGCGTACGTACCATGCTTCCACTCCCCTAGCCTGAGAAAAGAAAGGGCGCCCGGCGCTACCTGCGCCAGCGTGCAGATTGCATATCACCGAATCTGCCCGCGGCCCGACACGGCGGCGGACGGCGGCTAGGAAACCACGGGCCTGCGAACCTCGCCTGGCGGGCGCGTGTCCTCACGGCGCTCTACACCCATCCCGAGGGAGTCGCCCCATGGCCGCCGAAACGTCGCCCCGCCACCTCAGCCGAGAGGAACTGGAAGGGCTCTTGCCCAACATCACGGCCTCCCCCCGAGTCCAGGGCGCCTTGCAGGCGATCTTCGTCCGCCCCGCCGAGAACGAGCGGCGGTCGGTCGAACAGGCCGAGCTCTCCCAGCCGACCGGCATTGTTGGGGACCGCTGGCAGACCGACCACTGGCAGCGCCTGCCCGACGGCAGCCCGGACCCGGACACGCAGGTGTCAATCATGAACGCGCGGATCCTCCGCCAGATCTCCGGCGGGAGCGATGAGGCGATGGGCCTGGCCGGGGACAACCTGATCGTCGACTTCGATTTGAGCGAGGACCACCTGCCCGCCGGCAGCCGCCTGAAGATCGGCGGCGAGGTCGTCATCGAAGTCAGCGCCACGCCCCACACCGGCTGCAAGAAGTTTGTCACACGCTACGGGAAGGACGCCCAGCAGTTTGTGAACAGCAAAGAGGGCAAGCGGCATCACCTGCGGGGCCTGCTGGGCAAGATCGTGTCGCCGGGGGTGATCCGGGTCGGGGACGCGGTGGCGAAGGTCGAGTGAATAATGCTGCCCCGATTCGCGGTGCGCAAGAGCTTCACGCCGGTGTAGAATCCGGTGAAGGAGATTCCAATCTCTAGCGACGATCGAGGCGTGCCACTGTCCGGCTTGTCCGGCAGTGCGAACCAGGTACCCACTTCACACTGCCAGGCGAGCTGGCAGTGGCACCCGGCGGGTAGGCATGCTTGACGGCAATGCCACCTAAGAATTGTCCACCCGCTACCGCGTGTGAGCATGGCGCCCGGCTACTGCCGGGCTGATCAACGTGAGTGGCACGCCAACAAGGTTGATTGGTTTGGAACCGTTCTGATGGACGACTTCTTGATTATTGACGTCGGTGCGACCCTGGCTGCTTCAAAGCAGCTGTCCTACAAGAACTCCGTGCGGGCGATGTATCAAGCATTGGCGGTGTTCTTGCAAACCAACCAGCTTACGACGCATGCCTTAGTGAACGATGACGAGCAAATTTCCGATGACTTGGTGATTCGTCGATCTGACCTAACAGATGTTGGGTTTGAGTTGATCAAGGGCAAATTAGATTACTGGTTGGACAGAGTGTCGACGGCAAGAACTGCCAGCGGAGATATGTCGATTCTTGAAGCTGAGTTGCAGGTGGTGCTCAGCAGTCAAGGAGATAACTCTTAGAAGCTGTCCCGAAATGACTAATTGTCGAGCCGCCTCGCCATGGTGCGTATCACGGCCGGGTGCCATGCCTACACGCGATAGCGGGTAGGCATGCTCGAGCGCGCTGCAACAAGAAGCATGCTCACCCGCTATCGCGTGTGAGCATGGCGCCCTGACTCCTATCGATCCGCCGCCCACGCCTTCAGCTTGCTCTCCTTCAACGGCGAGTCGTCCCGCGCGAAGAACAGCACGTGCTGCCACGGGAGCTCGTCGTACTGGCCGACCAGCTTGAAGCCGTTGGCGGTGAATTCCTTGACGCACTGCCGCTGGGTCATCTTGTGCAGCGGCTTGATCGGCACGGCGGGGTCCTCGGCGCGGAACTCCACCAGCGCCGCCCTGCCCCGCGGCGCGAGCGACTCGTGAATCTTCTGCAGCATCGCCGCCGGCTCGGCGATCTCGTGGTACACGTCCACCAACAGCAGGAGGTCAATCTCGCCGGCGGGCAGCTTCGGGTCGGCGCCCTCGCCCAAGACCGGCTTGATGCTCTTCACCTGCCGCGCGGCGGCCCGCTCGCGCAACAGGTCGAGCATCTCCGGCTGGATGTCGACCGCCCACACGACGCCGCCGGGCTGGATCCGCTCGGCCAGCTTCAGCGCGTAGAACCCGTTGCCGCACCCCAGGTCGCACACCTGCATGCCGGGCTTGAGGCCCAGCGCGGCGAGCAGCTTCTTCGGCTCCTCCTCCCGCTCGCGCGAGTCACGCACAAGCCACGGCGCGCCGGTAAAGTGCATGGTCCGCGCGATGGTGCGGCCAAGATACTCATCGGCGGCCCGGGCGGGCGTTGCGAGCCACAGGACCACACTGGCCAATGCCAGCGTTCTCAGGACGGCTGCGTGCATGAGGGTGTAAGGGTTTGCTGGAGTGTTATCTGATTAGCGTGAGGACATGGGGCGCCAACGGGGTGGGCATCCGCCGCTGGGATGAATGCGGCGGCGCTCGCCACCCTCTATACTCTAGAGAACTCCTCCCGTGCCGTGGGCACGATCCCCCGTTCTTGCAGGCGAAAATGATGAAAAGTCGATCACAGCTCGTGCTCCTCGTAGCGGTCTTGGTGCTGGCAAGCCGGGGTGCGGCGTGCGGCCAGGAGATGCCGCTCGAGTGGACCGACCCCGACACGGGCTACCGGGTGGTCCGACTGTCGCGCGGCTTCGCCGAGGCCCGCAGCTTTTACTTTCATAACCGCCCGTTCCTCAGCAGCCCTTCCGGCGCCGACGCGGGCGACCAGATGGTGTTCTACGCGGCCGAGCGCCGGGGCGACCCCATGCAGCTCCGCGTGATAGACCTGTCGACCCTCGAAACCCGCCCGCTCACCAGCGAGGCGGAGCGGATCCGTGGCGAGATCGTGTCGCCGGCCACCCGCGAGGCGTTCTACCAGGTGGGCAGCCGGGTGATGGCGGTCAACGTCGACACCGGCGAGCAGCGGGCCATCGTCGAGCTGCCCGAGGAGCTGCCGGGCACGATCCGCACGGTCAACGCGGACGGGTCGCGGCTGCTGGGCGTGTATGCCGAGGGGATCCGCGAGCTGCTGGAGAAGCACCCGCAGAAGAGCCAGTACTTCGGCGTCATCTTCGAGGCGCGGCTGCCGAACAAGCAGTTCACCATCGACCTGTCGACCGGACAGACGCGGGTCGTGCACGAGGAGTCGGCCTGGCTGAACCACCAGCAGTTCTCGCCAACCAACCCCGACCTGCTGATGTACTGCCACGAGGGGCACTGGCACGAGGTGCAGCGGATCTGGACGCTCGACCTCGCCACCGGCAAGCACACGCCAATCCACGAGCGCACCGTGCACCGCGAGATCGCCGGGCACGAGTTCTGGAGCCCCGACGGCAAGACCCTGTGGTTCGACCTGCAGATCCCCCGTGGCGAGACCTTCTACCTCACCGGCTACGACCTGGCCACCGGAAAAGAGACCCGCTACGAGCACGAGCGTCATGAGTGGTCGGTGCACTACAACATCTCGCCTGATCAGAAACGGTTCTGCGGCGACGGCGGCTCGGCCGGCAGCGTGGCCGGCTCGCCCGATGGCCACTGGATCTACCTGTTCGAACCGGACGGCGACCGCCTCCGCTCGACAAGGCTGGTGAACCTGGCCGACCACGACTACGAGCTGGAGCCCAACGCGCACTTCACGCCCGACGGCAACTGGATCGTGTTCCGGGCCAACCTGCACGGGCCGTCGCAGGTGTACGCGGTGGACCTGCGACGCCGGCAATAGCGGTGGATAACCACGTCAGTCGCAGGGCGTTTAGCCCCCGGTTTGCGCCGCCACGAGGGAACTTCTCACCGATTGCGGCGGCAGCTCCGCAGGGCTTCGGCCCCAACGACCTCTTGCCATCGGCGTGAGCCATCGATGCACCAGCTTTCAGAACGTCCTTCGCGATCAAGCTGGTAGGGTAGGTGCGAGCACCTACCCTACGGGGCTTCGGGGCCGAGAGTCGCTACTGCGGCATCGCCCGTTGCGTTCCTTCTGGGTCAACCCGGATGGTCCTGACGAATGCCGTTAGAGCGTCGTTCAGTTCCTTTCCCGGAGGCCCAACCGCCAACACCGAGTAGCATGCCGTTGGCGTCGTCAGGTCGCACTTGAGGGCGGACTTCTTCCCTCGGACCTCAATCCGCGTTAGGCGACCCACCATATTCATGTAACTCACGCGCACCACGGGGCGTGGCTGCGGATCGAGACCATTGCGCCGAAAGCTCCGGATCATTCCCTCGTCGAACGAATCGAGGAACTCTGTCGGGCTCCCGTTGGAACGCGTCTCACACTGGATGCAAGTAAATGACAAACCAATGCCGTTGTGCTTCGTGTCGTAGACAACCATGTTGGGCATCTTTGGGTTCAGCGTTTTCTTTGGCTTGCCGGGCGAGTGCCACCGCACTTTCTGATCCGCGTCAGACTGAGGCAGCCAATCATCCGGTGGGTCGCGTGGTTCTACCTTGGTTTCGGGCACGGACTCCCAGCTCACGGCCTTGGATTTCGATTCGCTGGGGCCCACAGCCTCTTGGCCGTGCGACTGACAGGCGATCGCGAACACCATAAGAGACAGAGTGTCTATCATTCTGTTGCGAACAGTATCGATGGAATTGCTCCTCAGCATGTGCTGGACAAGGGTTGGTTCTACCAAAGTGGTTCATCGCGGATTCTAGCTGGTAGGGTAGGTGCTCGCACCTACCACTGGCGGCTTATCCCAGGCGCAAGGTAGGTGCGAGCACCTGCCCTACGGGGCTTTGCGGTGGTTCGGACCGAGCGCTAACACCCCACGGCTGATTGGGGTGATCGGCGTTTCGAGGTTCGGCGAACCGATGGGACTTCGGCAGCCCCCGTGCTACTACTCTGCCGTCGCCACAACTTCTCGCTAGAAACCGGCCACCTAACGTGGTCCAATGGAGAGTTCGTCCCGCTGCGCAGCCGCCCGGCAACGCTAGCGGGGGTACCCGATTGGCTCTTGGCACTTTTGTCTCTATCGTGGCGCAGCAGGGGACAAAAGTCGCCCGGCGTGAAACGGCCGATGTTGGTCATACCCTGCTATTACAGAGTGAAACGCCCTCCTACCGGGTAGCTGCAGGCGGACTTTTGTCCCTAAAGATCGATGTCGCAGACAGGGACATAAGTCCCGCTCGGACTTGCCCCTGACGCCCTACCCCAGACAACCCAAGGTGACCGCGATGCCTGCCCCGGGCAACGAACTCAACACGCTGCTGGCGCCCCGCTTCCTGTTCCGCTTCGCGGCGCCGGTGAAGCGGCACAAGCCGATCTGGTCTCAGGCGGGGGTGGTGCTGGACGAGTCGTTCCGGCTGCCGGACCTGGCGTCGCTCGACCGGGGGACGCCGTCCAGCGAGCGGCGGTTCGCCGACGTGCGGATGGCCTGGGCGCCCGAGGGGCTGGCGATCACGGTCACGGTGACCGGCAAGAACCAGGCGCTGTGGTGCCGCGAGTCGCGGCTGGACGAGTCGGACGGCCTGCAGGTGTGGATCGACACCCGGGCCACGCACAACATCCACCGCGCGAGCAAGTACTGTCACCGGTTCGGCTTCCTGCCGAGCGGCGGCGGACGCGGCGCCGCTGAGGCGGCCGCCGACCAGCTGCTGATCAACCGCGCGCGGGAGAACGCCCGGCCGGTCCGCCCGCGCGAGCTGCAGGCGATCGGCCGCGTGAAGGAGGGCGGGTACCACCTGATGGCGTTCGTGCCGGCGCAGGCGCTCGGCGGCTACGACCCGGAGCAGCACGACCAGCTGGGCTTCCACTACGAGGTGATTGACCGCGAGCTGGGCGTGCAGTCGTACGCCAACGGCCGCGAGTTCCCCACCGACGAGGACCCGAGCTGCTGGGCCACGCTGCGGCTGGAGGGGTGAGGCCTATTCGGCGTCAGCGGCGCTCAACGCCAGCAGATAGAACGTGTCGTCCTCGCTCTGCTTGGGATCGTCGGACCCCGCCAGGCCGAAACACGCCACCGGCTGAGTAAGATCGGCTTCGACAACGAATGCCGCTTGGCGGATCTCCAAGCACGGGGTTGCGGTGGTCGGCAATTCATCCGACCGAGCGGCGGCCCTTGTCCGCTTCCAATCGACGCCGAGCTTTACTCGCTCCGGCGAGACGGTGCGGATGTTGACCGAGAATGACTGTCCAAGTGCGACCTTGCACGGAACGTCCCCGGCGCCTGTAGGCAACTCCACCAACTCCCCAACCTGCAGTTTGGCGGGCGTGCCTTCGGTCACCATAAGTCGGGGCCTTGTGAGCGTGGTGGCGTAGGCGCCCTCAAGTGCCTGGCAAAGCTGGATAGCGTTCGCGGCGTCAGCGCCGGTGAGGACGGTCTTCCCACCGCCTTGCGGGACCAGATCGATCCCAATCCGTCGCACCCGGTCCCGATGGAGTTCGTAAACCACTCCCCGCACCGAAACCTTGCGGCCTGTTTCGGCGGCCACTGCGGCTTGCAGGTCGGATGCCGGCCCCGTGTCTGCGAGAGACACGCTGCAAAGAAGAAGAACAATGGCGGTTGCGCACAGACGCGTGGAATTCGACATCGCCGAAGCCGCTTGTTGGGGTGAAGAGCCCGGAAGCGGACACTCGCAAAGATTGGCGAACGCGGCAAGGGCGGTAGGCATTGCTAGCTGGCCCGTCCCAAGCAGCCGCTAGCTGACGCCCTGCTCCACCCGCCCGCGGAGGTAGACATCCCCGCCCGGGGTTTCGATCCGCACGCCGGTCAGGCGGAGCGCCTTGGTCATGTCGGCCAGGCCGTGGCCGCCGATCGGGCTGGGGGCGTCGGCGCCGCCGCACAGCTTGGGGGCGATGAACGCGTGGACCTCGTCGATCAGGCCGCCGTCGAACGCGGCGCCGAGGCCGCGGGCGCCGCCCTCGATCAGCACGTTGGTCATGCGGCGGGCGCCGAGCTCGTCGAGCACGGCGGCCAGACGCTCGGTGTGGGTCCGGCCTTTGACCGCCAGCGACTCGACGCCGGGCGGCACCTTGTGGTGGGCGCCGGGCGCGGGCACCACGCTGATGACCGGCGCCTGGTCGGCGGTCTTGACCAGCTGGCTGGCGGGCGGGATCTCGCCGAGCACGATCCGCGCGGCGGTGCGGGGGCCGGCGGGCCGGGCGGTGAGCAGCGGGTCGTCGTCGCGGGCGGTGCCGGCGCCGACGATCACCGCGTCGACCCGGCCGCGGAGCCGGTGCACCAGCTCGCGCGACTCGGGCGAGCTGATCCACTGGCTGCTGCCGGAGCTGGTGGCGAGCTTGCCGTCGAGCGTCATGGCCCACTTGGCGATGACCCACGGCCGGCCCCGCTCGATGAGCTTGAGGTACGGGGCGAGTAGCGCGCGGGCGTCGGCTTCGCCAACGCCAACCTCGTACACAACACCGGCGTCGGTTAGCTGCTGCAGCCCGCCGCCGTTGACCTGTGGGAACGGGTCCCGCACGGCCACCACCACGCGCGCGACGCCGGCCGTCAGCAGCGCGCCCGTGCAGGGCGGGGTCTTGCCGGTGTGGCAGCAGGGCTCGAGCGTCACGTAGGCCGTGCCGCCGGCGGCGCGGTCGCCGGCCGCGGCCAGGGCGTTGACCTCGGCGTGGGGGCCGCCGTGCTGCTGGTGCCAGCCCTCGCCGACGACCTCACCCTGCTGGGTGATCACGCAGCCGACCATCGGGTTGGGCTCGACGCGGCCCTCGCCGCGGGCGGCGAGCTCCAGCGCCCGGGCCATCATCGCGGCGTCGAGGTCGGTGGTTGGCGGGTTGGTCGGCATGGGTCGCTCGGCCCGTCGCGGGGAGCTAGGAAGGCGTCCACAGTTTCTGCTTGCCGGCGTCGGGCTGGTCGGCGTCGGGCGTCCAGATGCCGCTCGACTTGGGCGGCTCGTCGGGGAGGCCGGCCGGCGCGGTCATGGGCGCCCCGCCCTCGGCCGGGATTGCGCCGAGCTCATAGAACAACTCGTACAGGTGCTCGGCCACGCCGGGCTCGTTCATGTGCTCGTCGCGGATGCGGGCGAGCGTGGCGTTGGCCTGCTCGGACTCGCCGTCGACGATGTGCATCTCGAGCTCCAGCAGGTCCCACGGCGCGGTGGACGCCCCCCGCGAGCGCGTCCAGTCCTTGGCCCGCTGGAGG
Organism: Posidoniimonas corsicana; assembly: GCF_007859765.1. Classification (NCBI taxonomy): domain Bacteria; kingdom Pseudomonadati; phylum Planctomycetota; class Planctomycetia; order Pirellulales; family Lacipirellulaceae; genus Posidoniimonas; species Posidoniimonas corsicana. The sequence continues at coordinate 275,264 of NZ_SIHJ01000003.1, read as the reverse complement.
TGCTTCATCGACTCGGAGGTGTCGCTCTGCAGGGTGATCAGCCGGCGGTAGGCCTCCTCGAACTTGACGCGGCCCTCGAGTTCCGGCCGGCGGACGACCTCGTCCGCCAGGTGGGCCAGCGCCGGCGCAACGTTGGAGATCACCGCCCGCTGGTAAAGCTTCTGCAGGTCGTCGTCGGCGACCTTCGACACGTCGAGCCGCGGCACGCGGCCGAGCGGGATCTGGTCGACGTCGACGCTCTCGGGGTCGATCGGCTGGAGCGCCGGCAGGCCGAGCTTCTCGCGGAGCTGGACGAACGTGTCGGCGTTGCGGAACGCCTGGGCGCCCTGCTCGAAGGTCAGCACCGCGGCCAGCAGCCGGGTCTGCATAGCGGGGTCCTGCGCGGCCTGCGAGGGGGTCTTGCCGTCGAGCACCGCGCTGGGGATCTCCGGCCAGTCCTCCAGGATCACGCGGGCGCTCTCCTCGCTGGTCAGCTGGCGGCGGAGCTGCGGCGGCGTGTCGGTCGGGAAGTGCCAGTTCCAACGCAGCGCCTGCTGCACGGCGTCGGTCTGGTCGACCACCTCCTCCTCGGCCACCCCGATGACGCCGTCGGCGAGCTGGGCGAGCGCGTCGCGCACCTTGTCGAAGCGGGCGTCGCGGACGAGGCTCACCTCGAGTCGCTCCGACCGGTTGGTCTGCCGGCCGAACCGCAGCAGCGTGGCGATGATCAGCGGAGCGGTCTCGCGGGTCAGGTCGGCGCCCGAGTCGGGCAGCGCGCGGTCCAGCAGGTAGTAGCCGGCGCGGGGCGCGGGCTGTCCCTCCTCGCCGATCGAGCTGAGGTCCTGCTCGATCGTCACGACGCTGGGCGCCTTCGACAGGCGGGCGACCAGCTCCTCCTCGTCGAGGATCGGGTACGTGAGCCGCACGATGTCCAGCATCTCGTCCTGGACGTTCGGGTCGATCAGCTGCGAGATCGCGACCGCTTCGACCGCGTCCTCCTGCGGGACGTCACGCTCGGCGAAGTCGCGCAGCGCGGCGGCGAACACGTCCTGCTCGCCCAGCCAGCCGTGCACCAGCGCGCGGTTGTAGTGGAACGAGGCCATGTCCGGGTACTCGACGCACAGCTTGTCGAACACCACCGACGCGGGCCCCCATTGGCCACGGGCGGCGAGCGCCTGGGCGTAGTTGTGGTCGTCCTCGCCGGGGTGGCCGTCGGGCGCGGTGCGCATGTAGAGGTGGTCACGCAGCAGCAGCGGTAGGCCCGCCACCTGGTTGAGTCGGGTGAGCAGCTCCAGCGCGCGGGTGTCCTCGCGGCCGGCGACGCCCTGGTACAGCCACAGGTGCGCGCGGGCCGCCACCACGTTGCCCTCGACCAGCAGCGTGTGCCCCACGGCGCCGATCGCCTCGAGCACGCGCCGCGGCATGTTGTCCTGGATCAGCACGAGCGCCCGCTGCAGCGGCTCGACGCCGGCGGCCCCGTCGCCCTGGGCGCACTTGAGGATGGCCTGCTGCGCGTGGGCGGCGGGGTTGTTGGGGTCCTGCTTGAGCAGCTCGGCGACGGTCTGCTCGGCGTCGTCGAACTTGTGCAGCGTGAGCTCGAGCATCGCCTTGAGGTCCAGCAGCGACGGCCGGCCCGGGTTCTTCTTGAGCGCCTGCTCGACGTGCTGCAACGCCGCGCGGGGCTGGTCGCCCTCGACCATCTTGTGGATCTTCTCGATCTCTCCGGCGAGGTCCGAGCAGCAGAACTTCAGCTTCTTTCCGCTGCCGCAGGGGCACAGGGCGTAGGGGTCGACTGACATCGGGGCAGCTCGCGGCTTAGGTGAGGAACGACCGTCCGCGGGGGGCCGCGGGCGCCGTGTGTGTGGCAAGGAAAAGCTTGTCGCCTGATTGGCCCATTTTAGGGGCAATCTCGCCGAGAGTCACCGGGGCAGAGTGGGCCCCGGCGCGGTGGCCGATTCACGACCATGGCCGCCCGGGCCCGGGCTAGTCGTGCCGCGGCTTCCCCACCGGGAAGGTGTGGCAGGCCCACACCGCACGCTCGGCGACGCCCTTGTAGCCCTCGACCCGGTTCACCGGGTCCTCGACCACGCAGCCCACCACGCCGATCTCTGTGCCGCCGAAGAACCTGGCGGGGTCGAGCTGCTCGTCGGTCAGCACCGACACGACCTCGCCGTCGGACAGCGTGACACGCAGCTCCGACACGCTGCCCATCGGCTTGGCGCCCTTGAGCGCGCCGGAGAAGAACACGCCGCCGTTGGCGCGCTCCGGCCAGGCCAGCCACCGCGACGCCATCGCGCGGGAGTCACTCCGCGCGTGGTCGAAGGTGAACAACCGGATGTACAGCTCCTTGGCCTCCAGGGTGGTCAGCTCGCGATCGGCCGACGCGTCCTCCACGAAGGTCAGCACCTGCGCCACCTGGCACAGCTTGCCGTACGCGCTGCCCAGCTCGCGGGCGGCCTCCGGGTTGGCGGCCAGGCTCTTTTCGCACATCACGGCGCGGGCGTCGTCGGCGCCGCGGAGCACCTCGCTCAGCTGGTCGATCGTGTACGGCGCCGGCGCGCCGATCAGCCGCACGCCCCCCTGGCTGAGCGCCGCGGGCGCCGGGTCCGGCTCGCTGAACGCGGCGACCGCCGCGTCATGCTGGCCGCCCTCGTCGGCGAAGCCGGCCTGCTCTACGCGAGGATCCACCCGCGGCGATTCGGCGTCGGCGCCTTCGGGCAGCGGCGGGTCTTCCGGCGGCGGCACCAGCGGCGGGCGCACGTCCGGAGAGAAGGAAGCCGGCAGCAGGGCGCTCGGCAGCACGTTCGAGACGCCCAGCACGTCGCTGCTCGGGCCGGCCAGCCACAGCAGCCCCAGGTAGCCCAGCATGACGCCCAGCGCGCCGCTGGTGACAATCACCGACAGGCTGCGCACCCGGCTCGAACGCCTTGGCGGCGCCGGGTTGGTGTCCATGCCCGGCGTCCGCAGATCGCGGCCCTTGCGCGCCGGCGGCGCTTCGGCAGCCGGCGTTGGCGCGGCCAACGACTCGACCGGCAGATCCTCAAACTTGGTCGGCGCCGGTTGGGAAGGCGCGGGCGGCGTTGGAGTCGGCTCGACCGGGGGCGTCTTGCTGATTGGCGGGGCCGCGGCGGGCGGCTCTGGCGCAGGGCTCGGAGCATCCTCCTCAACCTGCGCCGTGTCGGCCGCCGGCGGCGGGTCGAGATCGCTCGATTGATCCGCGGCCTGCGGCTCTGTCGGCGGCGAGGGCTCCTGCGCCGGCGGGTCTTCGCCGCGGAACGAGCTCAGCAGCGACTCGAGCGACGGCTGAGTCGCCGCGGACGACTGCGACACGGCCTTCGCGCCAATTGGCTTGTCGGCTTCTGGCTGCTCGGCGGACAGCGGCTCTGCGGGCTCGGCGTCCTCTTCCGGCGCCTCGGCGGCGGGCGGCGTGTCGTCGGCTTCCCCGCTGCCGCGCTTCAGCCAATCCGACAGCGTCGGCGGCTGCTCGACGCTGCTCGGCTTCGGCGACTCAACCTTTGGCTGCGAGTTGAACTCCATCGTCGACTTCAGCAGCATCTGCAGCCCGTCCAGCTTCTCGGACGAGCGTTCACGCTCGGGCGCGGGGACCTCGGCTTGGACCGAGGTCGACTTGGCTGGGGCCTCCGCACGGGCGGGCGGCTCTTTGGGCGCCTCGGCCGGCGACTGGGACGGCTGCTCCGCTGCTGGCTCGGGGTCAGCGGGCGGAGGGGTGTCAGCCGATTGACTGGGGGGCGGGACCACCACCACGGCGCGGGCCGTCTTGACCGGCGGCGCGGCGCCGGGCGCGAAGATCTCGTCGCAGTCGGGGCAGCGGAGTCGTGCGTTCGGGGGCAGGTTCCCCGGCAGCGTCAACTGGCAGGAGCACTTGGGGCACGCAGCGACGTGGGCCATCCGTGAATCTCGAAAGCGAGGTCTGAAACTGGGTTCCGGGCGTCCCCTGTTACGGCCGAGAAGCCCCCATTGTGCACCGCCAGTGCGAATTTTGCAGCCCTTCTTTCGCGTCTTTCAGGCCGCACGCCGCAACCGGCGCGACCGTGCCGCCCTACAACCGGGAAGGGCAACCCCGTTCAAGCAGACCGCTAGCACCCCCTGTTACGGCAAGTCGTACAGGTCGCTGAACTTCTCGTTGAGCCGCCGCATCAGGGGCTCATGCGAGAGCGGCTTGCCGGTCACCCGCTCGACCAGCTGAGCCGCGCTGTAGCGCTGCCCGTGCCGGTGGATATTGTCCCGCAGCCAGTCGCGCAGCGGGGCGAACTCGCCGCGGCGGAACTGCTCGGACAGGTCGCCCAGGTCGGCCTCCGCTTGGTCGAAGAACTGGGCCGCGTACAGGTTGCCCAGCGCGTAGGTCGGGAAGTAGCCGAACAGGCCGGCGCTCCAGTGCACGTCCTGCATCACGCCGTTGGCGTTGGTCGGCGGCGCGACGCCCAGGTACGTCTGGTACTTCTCGTTCCAGGCGGCCGGCAGGTCCCCGACCGGCAGGTCGCCGGTCAGCAGCGACTGCTCCAGCTCGAACCGCACGATGATGTGCAGGTTGTAGGTCGCCTCGTCGGACTCGGTGCGGATCAGCGACGGCCGCGAGTCGTTCACCGCGAAGTAGAACTCATCGAGCCCCACGCCGCGGGCCGACTCGAACTGCTGCTGCAGCTTCGGCAGCGTGTGCTCCCAGTACGCGCGGCTGCGGCCCACCAGGTTCTCCCACATGCGGGACTGCGACTCGTGGATCCCTAGCGACACCGCCTCGCCGGTGGGCAGCCCGAACTGGTCGGCCGGCAGGCCCTGCTCGTAGATGCCGTGCCCCGCCTCGTGCAGGATGCTGAAGAAGCCGCCGGCGAACTCGCCCGCGTCGTAGCGGGTAGTCATCCGGACATCGCGCGGCCCGCCGCCGCCGCAGAACGGGTGCGCGGTCACGTCCAGCCGGCCGGCGTTGAAGTCGAAGCCGATGCCCGCGGCCGCCTGCTTGCCGAACTCGGCCTGCTGGTCGACCGGGTAGCTGCGGCTAAGGATCTCGCGCGGCGCCTTTCGCTTGCTCTCGACAATCTTCTCCACCAGCGGCGTGAGCTGCTCGCGCAGCCCGCTGAGTACCTTCGCGACGTTCTCTGTGCTCTCGCCCGGCTCGTAGTCGTCTAAGAGCGCGTCGTACGCGACGTCGGTCACGCCGACCGCGGCCGCCTCCTGCTGCTTGAGCGCGATGGTCTTCTCCAGCCACGGCTGGAACGCGGAAAAGTCGTCCGCCTTGCGGGCGTCGAACCACGCCTGCTGCGCCAGGCTGGCGGTGCGGGTCAGTTCCTCCACCAGCTTCTGCGGCAGCTTGGTCTTCTTGTCGAACTGCCGCTTGAGCTGGCGGATCACGCAGCCGCTGGTGGAGTGCGGGTCCTCGGCCAGCGGCTCGGCCGACAGCTCGTCCAGCCACCGGCCCACCTCCGGCGCGGTCTGCCGCTGGTGGATCATGCCGGCCAACAGCGCCGTCTGCTCCGCTCGGTGCGCACGGCCGTCGCGCGGCAGGTAGGTCTCTTCGTCCCAGTTCAGGATGCCCAGCGTCGAGGTCAGCAGCCCGGTCTGACGGGCGTGCTCGCAGAGTTGGGAAAACGTCTCATCGGGGCTGGGCATGACGAACCAGGGTGAAAGGGCTGTGGTGGGAACGGTGGATCGCGGCGGCGCAATCACCGTGCGGCGCGGCAGAACTGTGCCGGACCGATGGGGAGCGGAACGTCCAATCCCCCATTAGATGCCTGAGGGCGGCCGGATTCAACGACCAAAGCCCTCGGGGAAAGAACCGAAGACGGCCCGAGATTACTCGGCGTCGGCGGCGCTGCCAAACGGTGTGCGGACCGAGGTCGGCGGCCGCTCGGACAGGCGGCGGTCGATGTCACTTGCCCGCGGGTCGCGCAGCCGCGTCACGTCCCACTTCTCGGCGTTCCACGCCGGGACCCAGGACGAGCAGCCGGCGAGCGCCGGCAGCAGCAGGATTAGTAGTAGGCGAGCGAGCATGGCAGGGTTCCTTCGAGGGCGGGACTTTCGCAGAACCGCCCGCGTGGGTCCAGATGGAATGGAAGATTCCCCTCCTCTAATGGTGGGAGAACAAGAGACAGCCGGGTGCCGGGGGCGCTCCGCGATAGCGGAAGCCCCCGTAACGTCTGTACGTCGGGGGCTTCCCTGTCGGGAGCGCCCCCGGCACCCAGCATCTGCACCCGCCTTTGCCGAAGAATGCCCCGCTGGCGACGGCCCGCGACGATAGCAAGAATGAACCGGTTCCCCCCGCCACCTCTCAACCGCGAGCCCGCCATGCTGGACGTCCTGGTCATCGCCCCCCACCCCGACGACGCCGAGCTCGGCATGGGGGGCGCCATCCTCAAGATGCTAGCGGACGGGCTGCGGGTCGGCGTGCTGGACCTGACCAGCGGCGAGCCGACGCCGCACGGCTCGCCCGAGCTCCGCGTCCAAGAGACCGCCGCCGCGACCAAGGTCCTCGGCCTCACCTGGCGGGAGAACCTGGGCCTGCCCAACCGCAGCCTCGAGCCCACGCTCGAGAACCGCGCGAAGCTGGCGGGCGTGATCCGCCAACAGCGGCCCAAATGGCTGTTCGCCCCCTACTGGGTCGACGCCCACCCCGACCACACCGCCGCCACCAAGCTGGTCGACGACGCCCGCTTCTGGGCCAAGCTCTCGAAGACCGACCAGCCGGGCCAGATCGAGCTGCCGGGCGAGCGCTGGCACCCGCAGCGGATCTACAACTACTACTGCGTGCACCTGAAGCAGGCGGCGCAGCCGGCGTTCATCCTCGACATCAGCGACTATTGGGAGCAGAAACTCGCCAGCATCCGCGCGTACGAGAGCCAGTTCATCACCGGCCGACCGACCGAGCCGCCGACCTTCCTCGACCAGCTCCGCGACGAGGCCGCCTACTGGGGCAAGACAATCGGCGTCGCCTACGGCGAGCCCTTCCATTGCCGCGAGCCGATTGGCATGAGCGGGTTCGGGTCGCTGATCTGAGCAATCGACAGTAGCACGGCGGTCCCCGCCGTGACCTGGCGGCTTGCAAGCCGCCAAGCGGCGCCCATGGTGGAGGACCACCGTGCTACAGACCGTGGGCCGGCAACATAGCGTCAGCGCGGTTCCGGCAAGTGGGAATGCCAACGCCGGAACGGTAATGCTCGACGCCACGCTATGTGGTAGACTTGAGGTATGATCGACCGCTCAAACTGGCAAGTCCGCAGGGTGCCACTCACCGACCAGGGGCACGATGACGACCTAGCCGGAGTCTCGATGGCGGACCGGATCGGCATGGTCTGGCAGCTCACCGTCGACGCCTGGGCGATGAAGGACAAGGATGCAGCTCAACGAAGACTACCGCGAGATGTTGTCCGCCTTGAACGACGCGGGCGTTGAGTACCTGATCGTTGGCGCCTACGCACTTGCAGCACACGGCAACCCTCGGGCAACTGGCGACATCGACCTTCTGATCCGACCGTCACGCGAGAACGCCGAACGGGTCTGGAAGGCTCTCACCGCCTTCAGGGCTCCGAAGAGCGGAATCTTGGTCGACGACTTTACGCTCGAAGACACCGTGTTCCAGATCGGCGTCGCGCCCCGCCGGATCGATCTGCTCACATCCATCACCGGCGTCACCTTCGATCAGGCGTGGGATTCTCGAAAACCTATCGAACTCGATGGGCTATCGGTTTATGTGCTCGGACGTAAAGAGCTTATAGCCAACAAGCGTGCCGCTGGGCGCCCAAAGGATCAGGCAGACGCGGCTTGGCTAGAGGGCTGCGAATGGGATTGATCTGCACCATTAGGGGGCGTTCGGCATGAGCGGGTTTGGCTCGCTGATCTGAGCCCCCGAAAGTAGCACGGCGGTCCCCGCCGTGACCGAGGAGGACCACCGCGTCACAGACCGTAGGCCGGCAACAAGCGTCAGCGCGGTTCCGGCAAGTGGGGATACAAATGCCGGAACTTCGCTAGCGCTTGTTGCCGGCCTACCAACTGCTGTCGTCGAGATAGCGAGCTGCGATGAACAATCCTTACCGATCACCAGCGACAGCAAACGAAGCTACCGGATCGCACCGCCGCTTGCCATTCAGTATCGGGAATGTCGTCGGCCGATATCTTCAGCTCCTGGCTGTTGGTTCTGCCGCGTCGATGCTGTTTCGTTGGTGGGTCGTCGGCAGTCTACGGCTCGACCTCAGTTTCGTGCTGCTGCTCATGGGCGGCGCCGCTCTGCGCGCACACAGCAACGTCGCGCGGCGTTGTGTGATTGGAGTCTCTGCTCTTGTCATTGTCGTTTCCGTCGGGCTTGTGGTCCGAGCGTACCTGGCTGGCACGGACGGCATGTCGGTGCGCATCGGTCGGGAGATCGAGAACCCGACCATTGGCGCCGTGGCGCTCGTGTCAGCCCTGTTTTCCGTGCTCGCAGCCGCGCCACTTGGTCTCCTGCTTACCCGGCAGGCGAGAATTGAGTTTGCCAAGCAGTAGGGCGGGCGGTAGCGAAGCGAGCCCCCACCGCATTCGGGATTGCCACCCCATCAATGGTGGGCCCATTGGCCCGTCCTATGCCTGGCGAGCTCAACATCAGCGCCCACGGTGGAGGACCACCGTGCTACTATCGGGGCCGCTGTTGCTGTCCGGTTGGTTGTAGGAAACGGCCACTCGGTGTGCTCTAATGACAGGTGTGTTCATGCGTACACACCCCATCAACACGGGCCGCTCGTTGATTACCGCGGCGCGTGGCGGGTCGCTGCTGCGCGGTTGGTTCGCGTGGACGGGGCCGCTGGGGTTTTGTCCGATTTGTCCCTTGTAGCGCCCACTATCGGACAAAACTATCCGTGGGCCGCTGCGTGCGGCGGGACCAAACACTGCTATACCAGCGTGCAACGAAGTTCCTAGGGAAAATGCGCTCGGGGTTTTGTCCCCTTCGCTCGTGTTTTTGGACAAAACGAATCGGACAGAACTTTCGGGGGCTGGAGATCGCGATCGAGCTGATTGAACGTCACACGAGGAATAGATAGAAATCCCCCGGCAGAGCCGGGGGCTACGAAATGACTAGCGGGGACACAAGTTCCACACGACGCCGGCGGCAACCGCAATGCAAGCAAAGCCACTCCACGCTTCATTCCCATCCATGGAGGTGGATCAAACCAAGCGAAACCAATCCGGCCAAAAGTCCTGCTCTCATGACAGATCGAACAAACTCAACAAGCCAGATGCCGCGCTTCACGCTCACCGCGATGTTTGGGGTTCTAACGCTGGTAGGCCTCGGGTTTGGCGGGCTGGCATACGCCGTCGGCCCGATGATCCTGCGCGCTATCATCTACGCGAGCCTCATGGCGATCGGCGCCTGTGCGGTAGGTGGGCTCGTAGCCTGGCTGATTGGGCTGCCCGCCTCGTTGCGTCAAAGGTACAAACAGCGAAGTGCCGACGCGCGTTCCGCAAGCACACACGGCCCGCGAGATTGAATCGATGGACCCAACTTCAACCTCGTTGTCCGAGGGCGTGCTGTCGGACGAGTTCGCGGGCGAGCATTTTGTCGACCAGCGGGTGGGGGCGACCCTCAAGGGCGCCTCGCTGGAGCAGTGCCGGCTGACCCGCTGCGACCTGTCGCGCGGGACGCTGGAGACCACCGACCTGCACGAGTGCCGGCTGGAGGCGTGCGACCTCTCCAACGCGCGGTGGGTCAAGGCGCGGCTCTCCAAGTCCCAGCTGCACAAGTGCCGCGGCACGGGGCTGCAGCTGATCGACGGCAACCTCAGCGAGGTCCGGTTCATTGGCTGCAAGCTGAACCTGGCGTCGGTGCTGGGCGCCAAGCTGCGAAACTGCGTGCTGGAGAACTGCGACCTCCGCGAGGCCGACTTCCAGCAGGTTGTGCTGACGGGCGTGGTGCTGCGGAACTGCGACCTCCGGGGCGCCCGGTTCGCCGGATGCCAGCAGACCGGGCTCGACCTGCGGGGCTCGGCGCTGGCCGGGGTGCTGCTCGAGCCGACTCTGCTGCGGAAGGCGACCGTCGACCCGAGTCAGCTATTGGACCTCGCGCCGCTGTTTGACCTGCGGGTGCAGGCGGTCGACGCTGATGAGTGACCCACGGTCGCCTGCTTGAATGCGGTTTGCGGACTATGAACGATCCCCAACCTCAGCGATTCAACCTGTGGACCGTGCTGAGCACGCTGACGTTTGTTTCGCTGTTCTGCGGGATGTGCATTTTCGCGTTCGGTCAGAACGGTGGGAACCTGGTGCTGTCGCAGGTAGCAGGCGTGCTGACGGTTGGCGGACTGGTGTCCGGGCTCGTCTGGGGCGTGCGGCGGCTGCTGGGGAAGAAGTGATAGGAGGCGCAGGTGTCGCGACAGCTCTTAGGGCTGAGTCGGTAGGGTGCATGCAATGCACGGTGCTGCGGTGCGCTAACTGGTGCATTGCATGCACCCTACGGTTTGTCACGAATGAGGACCGTCTATCGGAGAGCGGCTCTTGGGACTTGCCGGCGTCGGTGGTCGCTTCCTGACGGGCGCGGCTGGGAGTTTGGTTTTCCTCTCAAGCGGCCCCGCCGGTTGTGCCGATTACACCGACAAGGCCGTGTCGTTGTGCGCTCGGCCTGCTAGCAGGGGGGCCGCTAGCAATCGCTACCTCCTTATGAACCGCGGCCCGGCTATCCTGCTCTCGCTCCTGGCGGCAAGCTGCTGCCTGCTGCCCTCGGGCTGCCACTTCCTGCTGCCCGAGGTGAGCGTCCAGCCGATCGTGCACAACCCGTTCCCGCAGCTCAGCCGCGTGGCGGTGGCGCCGTTCATCAACCTAAGCGACGAGCCGACCGTCGACGGCGCGCAGTTCGCCATGGCGTACTTCGCCGAGCTGCAGTCGGTCCGCGGGTTTGAGGTGGTGCCGCTGGGCGTGACCGAGCAGGCGATCATCCAGCTCGGCCTGTTCCGCGTGCCCGCCGAGGCCGCCCGCGACGCGCGGCGGCTGGCGCAGCACCTGGGCGTCGACGCGGTGGTGGTGGGCGCGGTGACCGACTTCGACCCCTACTACCCGCCGCGCTGCGGCATGCGGGTGGAGTGGTACTCGGCCAACGCCGGGTTCCACCCGATCCCCGCCGGCTACGGCCTGCCCTGGGGCACGCCGGACGAGGAGTACATCCCGGAGTCGCTGGTGTTCGAGGCCGAGATGGCGCTGGCCAAGGAGCAGCTCGCCACGCAGACGCCCAGCTGCCCGCCGGAGCCGCTGCCGGTGCACGGCCCGCCGCTGCCGGGCCCGCTGGCGCCGGACGCGCTTCCCCGGGCGACCCCGCCGGCAGAACCGGCGCCGCCCGCCGACGCCGAAGCGATGGGCGGCGGCGAGCAAGATCTGGGCGAGCCGTTTGTCGACGCCCAGCAGACGGCCCACCAGGCGCCGGCCGAGATCGACACTACAACCGCAACGCCGGGCACGACAGCGCCAGACGGCATCGCCGGCGTCGCCGGCATGTTCCCACCGGACTGGCCCGACGCGCGGGGCTTCACGCCTCCGTGCCCGTCGCCGGTGCGGCCGGTGTGCCAGCCCTCGGACAGTCCGGTTATGACGCACACGCGGGTTTATCACGGCCACGACCCCGACTTCACCGCCGCGCTTGCCAGTTATGTGAGTTTTAGGGACGACGCGCGGTTCGGCGGCTGGCAGGGCTACCTGCAGCGCAGCGACGACTTCATCCGCTTCTGCGCGCACCTGCACATCTCGGAGATGCTGACCGCGCGGGGCGGCGGCGGAGAAAGCCGAGTGGTGCGTCGCTGGTCGGAGAGCCGATAGCCATTCTCTAGATGCGTCCGGCGATTGCCCGAGACAGACGCAGCGCGCCCGCGACGGCAACGGACCCTGCCCTCGCCCCGAGCGCGCCGAATGCTCTGCTCGCGCTGCTATCGCCCGCCCGTTAGACGCGCCGCCACCCCGCCGCGGCAGCCTGCATGGAGGCCCCCCGAAATGAATAACGACGACGTCAATGTGCTCGCGCTGGTCAAAGGCAAAGAGCGCTACATCCTGCTGTACGACGACACCCAGCAAGCCGCCGCGCTGCGGGCGCTGGGGCGTCAGGCCTCGAACCCGGAGCTCAGCTTCTCGTGGTACGACGCCGCGGTGCTGAGCCGCAAGATCCGCAGCGAGGCCCGCACCGCCAAACAGCAGAACCGGGTCGCGAACCCGCTGGTCGACTAGGCCGGCGAATCGCCGAGCCCGCGAAGAGGAAAGGTCCGCTAGCCGGGCCTTTTTTCTTGGGCTGGCGCCGATGGCTACCAGCTCGCCGGCGACGCGGCTTTCGGGCTTGCTCTTTGGAGCACCCAGCAGGTACCGTCGATTCAGCCGATCCTTCCCTCCGCCCCGCGGTCACGCCGATGCGACGCCAGACCGGACAGTTCCTCAGGCACCTGGAGTCGGAGCGTGGCGCGTCGGAGCACACGATCAAGGGCTACCGCGAGGACCTGGAGAGCCTGGCCGCGTACCTGGCCGACGACGCCGGCGGCACGCCGGAGCCGGCTTCGATCACCACGCTCGAGCTGCGGGGCTTCGTCGCGGCGATGCACGACGCCGGCTACGCCAAGACGTCGATCTCGCGGAAGCTGTCGAGCATCCGCAGCTTCTTCCGCTACGGCCAGCGCGAGCAGTGGGTGGCCAAGAACCCCGCCACGCCGCTCCGCAACCCACGCAAGAGCCGCAAGCTGCCGCACTTCCTGTCGACCGAGGAGGTGGGCCGGCTGCTGACCGCCCCGCCGGCCGAGTCGCCCGCCGGCAAGCGGGACCGCGCCATCCTCGAGACGCTCTACTCGGCTGGCCTCCGCGTGAGTGAGCTGGTCGGCGTGAACGACGGCGACCTGGACCGCGAGCAGGGCGTGGTCCGCGTCCGCGGCAAGGGCCGCAAGGAGCGGTTCGCGCCTCTGGGGTCCTTCGCGCTGGACGCGCTGGGGGTGTGGCTCGCGGCGCGGCGGCTCTCGCCCAAGGAGACGCCCGGCCCCGACGCGCCGGTGTTCACCAACAAGTTCGGCCGGCGGATCACCACCCGCAGCGTCGCGCGGATGCTGGAGAAGTACATCAAGCAGTGCGGCCTGGACACGCGGACCAGCCCGCACACGCTGCGGCACAGCTTCGCCACCCACCTGCTGGACCGCGGCGCCGACATCCGCAGCGTTCAGGAGCTGCTGGGCCACAAGAGCCTGGTCACCACGCAGATCTACACGCACGTGAGCACCAGCAACCTGCGGGCGGCGTACCTCAAGGCGCACCCGCGGGCCCGGGGCTAGCGGCGAGCCATTGGCCCTGGTGGCCGGTGGAGCTACAGTAGACGCTTCAGGCCCGCGTTGACGCTTCCCGCCCCGGCTCTATGACCCAACGGCTGCTGATCTCTGCTTTGCTGCTGATTGGGCTCGTGGCGGGCCTGGGGTGGCTGGTCTCGCTGGGGCGGCTGCCGCCGGCGGACTTCTCGTTCTCCAACGGCACCGAGGTGCAGTCGCTCGACCCGGCCGTGGTGTCCGGCGCGCCGGAGGGCCGCATCCTGTGGTCGATCTTCGAGTGCCTGGTGCAGCTCGACCCAGAAACACGGCAGGCACTGCCCGGGGTAGCCGAGAGCTGGGAGGTCTCAGAAGACGGCCGCACGTACACGTGGCGCCTGCGGGACGACGCCCGCTGGTCCAACGGCGACCCGGTCACCGCGCACGACTTCTACTACACCTACCGCCGCTTCCTCGACCCACTGACCAGCGCCAAGTACGCACAGGCGATGTGGCACGTGAAGAACGGCGAGCGGTACACCCTGGGCGCGAGCGTCCTTAAGCCCGGCGACAAGGTAGAGGTCGAGCTGCACGAGGCGCCCGACGGCGCCCTGCCCCACGCCCGCGGCCAGGTGCTGCGCGGCGAGCTGAAGGCGATCGAGCGTGACTCGCAGTTCCGCGACGAGGAGGTGACCAGCAAGGACTTCGCCAAGCAGCACACGCTGGTGCTGGACGTCGAGGGCGCCGAGCGGCGGTTCCGCATGACCGGCCGGACCGAGCAGTCCGACGAGTGGGAGCCCTGCAAGGCGGTGCTGCTGGACTTCAGCGAGGTGGGCGTCCGCGTGGTGGACGACCACACGCTGGTCACCGAGCTCAGCAACCCCACGCCGTTCTGGCCCGAGCTGATCGGCTTCTACGCGATGTCGCCGGTCAACCAGACCTGCATCGAGACCCACGGCTGGCCCGACTGGACCGCGCCGGAGAACATCGTCACGAACGGCCCGTACCGGATCCAGTTCCGCCGCATCCGCGACCGCATCCGGTTGGTGAAGAGCGACAACTACTGGGACCGGGACAACGTGGCCCTGGAGGTGATCGACGCGCTGGTGGTGGACTCGCTGATCACCGCCTTCAACCTGTACGAGACCGGGCAGATCGACTGGTCGTACACCAACCCGAAGCTGATCAACCGCGAGCTGCTCAAGGAGCAGCCGCCGCGGCCCGACTTTAACCCGGCGCGGCAGCTCGCCACCTACTACTACAACTTCAACACCACCCGCGAGCCGCTGAACGACGTGCGGGTCCGCAAGGCTCTGGCGTTGGCGCTCGACCGCGACCAGATCCTCGACACCGTGGGCGCCGGCGAGCCGCCCGCCTACTCGCTGGTGCCGCCCGGCATGCCGGGCTACACGTCGCAGGAGTGCGCCGCCAACAACGTCGAGGAGGCCCGCCGCCTGCTCGCCGAGGCGGGCTACCCCGAGGGCGTGGGCTTCCCGCGGCTAGAGATTCTGTACAACTCCGGCGCCGAGGAGCACGAGACCATCGCCGAGTTGGTCCGCAAGCAGTGGCAGGAGCGGCTGGGGATCAGCATCTCGGGCCGCAAGGAGGAGTGGGGCACGTACCTCTCGAACTCCGCCCAGCTCAACTACGACATCTGCCGCCGCTCCTGGATCGGCGACTACCTGGACCCCAACACGTTCCTCGACATGTACGTGTCGAACAACGGCAACAACCAGTCGGGCTACGCCGTGCCGGAGTACGACGCGCTAATCGCCGCCGCCGCCGCCGAAACCGACCCAGAAAAGCGGATGCGGATCCTGGAGCAGGCCGAACGGATGCTGATGGACGCCCAGCCGCTGCTGCCAGTGTACACGTACGTCAGCAGCAACCTGGTGCGGCCCAAGATCCGCGGGTTCTACAACAACCTGCAGGACTCGCACCCGCTGCGGCGGCTGTGGATCGACCCCGACCTCGAAGGCCCCAACGAGTACATGGCCGACGCGCCGCTCTACAACCAGCCGCAGGCCGGGCAGGAGGACCAGGAGTGATCGCCTTTGTCTTCCGCCGCCTGATCGGCCTGATCATCGTGCTGCTGGCGGTGTTCTGCCTGTCGTTCGCGCTGACGCGGGCGGTGCCGGGCGGGCCGTTCCAGAGCGAGCGGGTGCTGCCCGACGTGGTGAAGGAGAGCTTCGAGCGGAAGTACAACCTCGACCTGCCGCCGCTCGAGCAGGCGGGGCTGATGCTCACGGACTACGCCAGCGGCGACCTGGGCGAGAGCATGAAGATGGACGTCAGCGTCAATGAGGTGGTGGCCCAGGGGCTGCCGATCTCGGCGGCGTTGGGAGCGCTGGCGCTGTCGTTCGCGTTCACCGTCGGCCTCGCGGCGGGCATCGTGTCGGCCGTGCGGCGGGGCACGGCGGCGGACTTCACGCTGATGAGCATCGCCACCATCGGCATCGCGCTGCCCAACTTCGTGGTGGCCGGCTTCGGCATCCTGCTGTTCGTATTTATGATCCCGATCTTCCCGGCGGGCGGCTGGGGCACGCTGCGGCAGCTGATCCTGCCGGGCCTCTGCCTGGGCGCGCCGTACGCGGCGTACGTGGCCCGCATTGCGCGGACCGGCATGCTGGACGTGCTGTCGCAAGACCACATCCGCACCGCCCGGGCCAAGGGGCTCTCGCAGTGGAGCGTGGTGATGCGGCACGCGCTGCCCACCGCCATGCTGCCGGTGGTGTCGTTCCTCGGCCCCGCGGTGGCGGGCGTGCTGACCGGCTCGCCGGTGGTGGAGCAGATCTTCGCCATCCCTGGCCTGGGCTGGCACTTCGTGCAGTCGGCCTTCAACCGCGACTACACCATGGCGATGGGTCTGGTGATGGTCTACACCACGCTGCTGTACACCATGAACTTCCTGGTCGACCTGTCGTACGGGCTGCTCGACCCCCGCGTGGAGTACAATTAGCCGCCGCATGTCGACCAGCCTCGGATCAACTCGAGAAGTCACGACCAAGCCAACCGAGGGCGGCCCGAAGCGGGGGCTGTCGCTCACGCAGGAGGCGCTGCGTCGGCTCCGCCGCAACCGCGTGGCGATGATTTCGCTGTGGACTCTGGTGGCAGTGGCCCTGCTCGCGTTCTTCGCGCCGGTTTTCCCGCTTCAGCCGCCCGACAAGGTGTTCACCGACCTGAAGTTCGCCGAGCCGTGTTGGCTGCTGGAGGACCCAGATCCGGACGCCGAAGGGCAACCGGACGAAAAGCCGGTTGATCGGTCGCTCTTCATCGACACGTTCTCGCTCGACACCGAGCGGATCGCCAACCAGCAGGAGCGGCTGGCGCCCGCCCTAGAAGACCTTGCCACGGCACGCGCTGACTACCGCGAGTCTCGCGGAGAGGCCCGTGAGGACGCCGTGCGGCAGCTCCGCCGGCAGAAGAACCGGGTGGAAGATATCGTCCAACGCCCGTACCGCGACGCCGGCTTCCCGGTGCTGGGGCCGCTGAGCCGCGCGATGGTCCGCGCCCGCTACGCGATGTTCGGCGAGTGGTCCATCAACGCCGTGTTCGGCCGCGACAAGCTGGGCCGCGACATCCTGTCCCGCATCTTCTGGGGGTCACGGGTGTCGCTGATCGTAGGCCTGGTCGCGACAATCGTCTCTGTGGTGATCGGTGTTACGTACGGCGCGATCGCCGGGTACTCCGGCGGCTGGGTCGACGGCGCCATGATGCGGCTGGTCGATGTGCTCTACTCGGTGCCGTTTATCTTTGTCGTGATCTTCGTGATCTCCATCCTCGACGACCCGCAGATCCGCGCCTGGCGAGAAGAATACGGCCTCAGCCGGATAGTGATCTTCTACCTGGTGGTCGGCGCCATCTACTGGCTCACCATGGCCCGCGTGGTTCGCGGGCAGGTGATCTCGCTCCGCAATGAGCCATTCGTCGAGTCCGCCCGCTCAATCGGCGTGTCGCACGCGGGCATCCTGCTGCGGCACATCATCCCCAACCTGCTGAGCGTGGTGATCGTGTACCTGACGCTCACCATCCCGCGGGTGATCCTGTTCGAGGCGTTCCTCTCGTTCCTCGGCCTGGGGGTCGAGCCGCCCGATGTTTCTTGGGGCCTGCTGGCAAACGAGGGGATCCAGGTGATCACGCCGGTAAAGGTGTTCTGGTGGCTGATCTTGTTCCCCAGCGGCGCCATCGGGGTGACCCTATTCGCTCTCAACTTCCTTGGCGACGGCCTCCGCGACGCGTTCGACCCGCGGCTGCGGGACCAGTAGCCAGACGCCCCTCCTCGGCGGGGGCGCCCACCAACGCAAGCGGTGGCCGCTTTCACGCAGCACCCGGTAGCGTATCCGGGCTAGCCCCTACTACCCGCTCGGCGAGTTGCCGAAGAGCACCCGCCAACGCTGCCCGGCGGCGGAGCGCCCGGGTTTCCACAGCTAGCCTTGACTCGTACCCGTGATGCTCAACTCACCTGCAAGATTCCCGAAGAGTTCCTACCCCTAAAGCAATTGACCGCCGCGACTCCCCGCCGGGAGGCCACGAGGACACGCCGTGAACCAATGCAAGGTAGTGCTGGGCCCCGATATCGTCGCGCCGCTGGGCGTTGCGAGCGGGGTCGGCCAACCAGAGCCGACGACCGTCATGATCGGCAAGTGCTGCGGCTGCCGCCGCCGCCTTGACTGGCCGTCGCCGCAGCCGGGCGCGTGGGCCTCGCCGGTCGACTGCCCGCAGTGCGGCCGCTGGTACTACACCGAGGCCCGCAACGCCGCGGCCCCGCGACTCCGGCGCGACTGCCTGCCCACGCCCGACGCGTTCACCCAGCAGCAGAGCGAGCGCGTGGTCAGCTCGGTCGAGAGCGCTCTGCAGCAGACCGATCGGCGCTCCGAACCACGCACCACGACCGACCGCACCCTGACGGTGGTGCCGCTCGACGCGACGCTGGCGTCGCCCCGTTTGGCCGTCGAGGCCCGACTGCTGAACGTCTCACCCTCGGGGTGCTGCGTAGAGCTCAGCAAGCCGCACGAGGCCGCCTACCTGCTCATCGACTGCGGCTCGGTCGGCTTCCCGGGCATCCAGGTGCTCGGCGAGGTCCGGTGGACCCAGGCCGACGGCGCCGCCCACAGGCTGGGCTGCGAGTTCCGGTTCGGCGAGTCGGGTGAGCTGCCGCTTGAGTAGCCTGAGGTTAACCGGTTAGTCGCTCGGCGTCTGCGTGTCGCGCTCGGTGCGGTGCGCATGAACAATCGCCTCCTCGTGCCGGCGTGAGTGCGAATCGTACGGGTGCACCACGAGACGCCGCGTGAGCCGCTCCGGCCCCGCCACCTCACGCAGGTAAAAGATTCCCCAGTCGTTGGTGTAGCAGACCTCCAACGACGCGCC
Source organism: Posidoniimonas corsicana (assembly GCF_007859765.1). NCBI lineage: Bacteria > Pseudomonadati > Planctomycetota > Planctomycetia > Pirellulales > Lacipirellulaceae > Posidoniimonas > Posidoniimonas corsicana. Next base: position 256,689 of record NZ_SIHJ01000003.1, on the reverse strand, counting down.
CGATGCGAATGTGATCGTGGTTGGAGCGCCGGCGAGTCCCATCGGCTGCCTGATCTCTTTGGGAACGCGAAAGCCAAGCTGATCCATCACCATCACCGCGGTCAGCGCGCCCTCCACACTCTCGCTGCGTTCCCACCCCCAACGGCCACCGAAGCTGCGGATCTCGCCCGATGCCTGTCCACTCAGCTTCAGAAAGTGGACCGACGGGCGCGCCTCGCCAAAGCCGGGGTGGCTGGCAATCCGCTCTGCGCATTCCCGGTTTGACCTGGTAAGGTCATCAACCAGCACGACAACGTGGTTCCCCAGCGGCGGGGGCGCCATAACACGCCGATTCTGGGCTTTGTTCACCGGCGCCTCGAACAGCGTGCCGTGAGCCACCAGCGGGGCTCCGGCCAGCTCCAAACTGATGTCCATCCTGGGATGGCCTATCTCGTACCCGAGCGGCGACGGCGCGGGACGCGGCCACAGCGCGACCGCCACAGCCAGGACTGTGGTCACGACCAAGAGCGTCCGCACGCTGAATCGCATCGCTAGCGGTTGGCGCAGCCCTGCCATGAATATCCTGCTCGCGAGGTTGTGCTGCGGAAAACGGCGGTCGCTAATCTAACACCGGCGATCCACCGGGGGCAAACTGCAAAGCATCACCGACGCTGCTATAGTGGTCGTCCCACCTTTCCCTCCGCAATCGAGGCCGCCCAAGTGCGCCGTTCACCTCCAAACGCTGCCGCGTACCGACCACTCCTTGTATTGGTGATGATTGCGTCGCCTCCAGCTTGTCTTGGAGACGTCTTACCGCGTTATCACACCGACCCATGGTTCGACGAACAGGTCCGCGAAGAGACCATCGACCAGGACGTCCGCGTCCGCGTGATCGCGCCCCCTGTGGAACAGTTCGACGCCGATCGCCCAACTAGGCTGATCCTCTACGCGCTGCCCAACGGCAACACCATCGAGCAGACGCTCGGCTGCCAGCTGCGGGAGGGCCTAGACTGGCACTTTGACATCCAGCACATCGCCGCGCAGACGCGGCGGCTCCGCGAGGTCTCTCCCGATGAGAACATCTTGCTCGCCTGCTTGGAGGCGAAGGGACTGAGCTGGCCCGCGTGGCGGCGGGGAGCGCCGGAACGAGCAGAACAAATCGCGGCCGTCTACCGCGCGGTGAAAATGCTGGCCCCCGTCGATGCGACCGACGTCACGCTCGCCGCACATAGCGGCGGGGGCAGCTTTGTCTGGGGAGTGCTGGACGCCCACGAGCAGATCCCTGCCGAGATCAGCCGCATCGCACTGCTTGACGCCAACTACAGCTACAACGAGCAGAGCGGCCACGGCGCCAAGTTCCTGGAGTGGCTGCAAGAGAATCCCAACCGCCGGCTGATCGTCCTCGCCTACGACGACCGCAACATCACCTACCAAGGCAAGCGGGTCGTCGGTCCCACAGGCGGGACCTACCGCGCCACCGGCCGGATGCGCGACCGATTTGCCCAGGACTTCTCCATCGACGAATCTGTCGAAGGCGACTTCCAAGTCATCCGTGCGCTCGACGGCCGGATCACGATGCAGGTGCACCGGAATCCAGAGAACAAGATCCTGCACACCGCCCTGGTGGGCGACATGAACGGCCTGCTCTACGCGGCGACGCTGGGCGCCCCGCAGGCCGGGGCCTGGGGCGAGTTCGCCGGCCCCCGCGCCTACACGGATTGGATCCAGCCCCCGCCAGACGCGACGCCGAGCAGGCCAGCCGCCCCCCCGCTACCGCCCCGCGCGGCCGACGCGATCGCCGGCGCGCGGTTTGTTGAGCAGGTCGCCGATCTGCCGCCACACCAGCGCGAATCGGCAATCGTCCAGCAGCTTGCGGCAGGAAACCTGCCGGACCGGCTGCGGGCGTTCACGCCAATCAAGGTCACGGCGGCAGACGCGACGGGGAACGAGCATTCACTCACCTACATGGTGACGCCCGACTACCTGGCGGTCGGCGCCGATGGCGACTATGTGCGGATGCCGATGACGCCGATGAGCGCCCAGGCGATCGCGGACCGCTTCGGCTGCACGCTGCCGACCGCGCGGATGGTTGATCAGATTGACCAGAACGCCGTCGTGAAACTCGCCCCGCGGCCGCTCACCGAGCGACGCGAGGCCCTCCGCACCTTCGCCCAGCACAACGCGATCATCGAATCGCAGCGGGCCGGCGCCGCAGGACTGATCTGCGGCGTCAAGAAGGACCTGGTGCTCACCAACCGACTGGCTGAACGCCCGGGGCGCGTCGCGATCTACGGCTGGCGCCGACTGTCGGGCGAGCCGATCCAGCCGGTCACGACCGTCCACACCCGCACCTATGTCGACTACAGCCACGGCGTGCGGCTGGTTGGGCGTGAGATGTTGCTGGACGGCCAGCCGACGACCTTCACTGCGATCGTGACCGACAACAACCTCGCGCCGCTCTTGTCTAGCGCGGGCCCGCTGCACGTGCTGACGTACCCCACCGAATAGCCCCCCTACCCCACCGATGCCCACCCTCGTTCTTGGCGCCACCGGCGCGACCGGTCGGCTGCTCGTCGCCCAACTGCTGAGCCGGGGCGAGCCCGTGCGGGCGATCGTCCGCTCGCCCGACCGGCTGCCGGAAGAGATCCGCAGCCACGACCTCCTGGAGGTGACCGCCGCCAGCGTCCTCGACCTCCCCGACGAAGAACTGGCCAACCAGGTCATGAGTTGCGGCGCCGTCGCCTCGTGCCTGGGTCACAACCTGACACTCCGTGGCGTGTTCGGGCCGCCGCGCCGGCTGGTGACCGACGCGGTGCGACGCGTCTGCGCCGCGGTTGAGTCGCACCGGCCTGCCCAACCGGTGAGGCTGGTGCTGATGAGTTCGGCCGGCGTCCGCAACAAGGACCTTAACGAACGCGTGTCGACAGCGCAGCGGTGCGTGCTAGGCCTGATCCGCGCCCTCGTGCCGCCCCACGCCGACAACGAGGGCGCCGCCGAGTTCCTGCGGAGCCGGATCGGGCGGCAATCCTCATTCATCGAGTGGGCCGTTGTCCGCCCCGACACTCTGATCAACGCCGAACAGGTCAGCGGCTACACGCTTCACGCCTCACCGACGCGCAGCGCGATCTTCGACCCAGGAAAGACGAGCCGGATCAACGTGGCGCACGTGATGGCCGAGCTGGCTACCCGCGATGACTTGTGGGCGGAGTGGCGGGGCAGGATGCCGGTCGTCTACAACCGCGATTAGCCCACAAGCCCCACTACGAAGCCGCACACGCATCGGCCGACACGGCCGCGGCCACCTGGCTGCCGGTGAGCAACTCCAGCAGACGGATGGTCGCCTGCTTGTTGGGCATCGGCGCCGAGCGCGACAGGTCCGGGTCGCTGTGCAGCGCGGGGCGGAACTCCGGCATGCCGACACAGCTGGGGCAGCCCTCCTCGCAAGGGCAGCCGGCGACCATGTCCAGGCAGAGCTCCAGCAGCTGCCGGATGCTGCGGTAGCCGCGTTCGGAGTAGCCCAGCCCGCCCGGGTAGCGGTCGTAGAGGATTGCCGTCGAGCGGCCCAGGTTCTTGCTGTCGACCACGCCGCCCAGGTCGCGGCTGTCGCACATCGCGACCATCGGCAACGCCACCACCGCCAGGTTACGCAGCCCCGCTACACCCTCCGACGCGCGGAGCCCGGCCTCCTTCATCGCGGCGCGGGTGGCGTCGTTCGGCGAGACGTACACCGCCGTGGTCTGGAGGTTCTGCGCGGGGATGTCGACCGGCCCCAGGCCGATGTTCTCCCGAGTCTCGAAGCGGATCTTCTTAAACGCCACCGTCTGCCACGACACATCCACCTCCGCGTAGCCGACCTCGGCGGTCGGCAGCTCGGCCGACTTTTCACGCTCCTTGGTCAACAGCACGTTGCTCTCCAGCACCGCCTGCGTGTAGTAGTCGGTCTCGCGGCGCTCGACGTACGCCACCTTGCCGTTGAGGTCGAGCTCGCGGACGAGGTAGGTCTCGCCGTTGTGCAGGTAGATCGCCTCGGGGTAGACCAGCTCTGGGGCGCTGATCGAGTCGACGTTCGCGATAACCGTGTGGGCCTGCTCGTCGAGCGGGGGAGTCCCGGTCGCCAGCGCGTCGCGGTGCGAGGTCTGCTTGTGCCGCAGCACGATGCTGAATATGTTGTCGCTCATGTGCCGCAGGCTGACCCCGACCGACGGGTTCTGCCCGCCGGGCGAGTAGTACTGCCCGTCGATCTCGGTCAGCTGCCGCTCGTCGCGCAGCACCTCGGCGATCGGCTGCGCCAGCGGGCCAAAGAGCGCCAGGTCTTCGGCGGTGAGCGGCAGCTCGAAGGCGGCGCTCTTGAGGTGCTTGGCGAGCACGTATGGGTTGTCCGGGTCGACTACCGCCTGCTCGGGGCTCTGGGCGAAGAAGTAGTCCGGGTTGCGGAGCAGGTACTGGTCGACCGGGTCGTTGCCGGCCAGCAGCACGGCCAGCGACTCGTCCTGCCGCCGCCCGCTGCGGCCCGCCTGCTGCCAGCAGCTGGCGATGGCGCCCGGGTAGCCCGCCAGGATCGCCACGTCGAGCGACCCGATGTCGATGCCAAGCTCCAACGCGTTGGTGGCGGCCACGCCGCGCAGCTCGCCGCTGAACAGGTCCAGCTCGATCTCGCGGCGTTCGTTCGGCAGGTAGCCCCCGCGGTACGCGCGGACCTTGGCGGCCAGCGGCGAGTGCTGCTCCTCCAGCTGGCGTTTGGTGTAGCGGTAGATCAGCTCGGTCGCCTGGCGGGTGCGGGCGAAGGAGAGCGCCTGCCCGCCCGCCTTCAGCGACTCGACCATCCACAGCACCGCGTCGTCGGCCGTGGACCGCCGCGCCAGCGCGTCCTTGCCGAGCGGCGACGGGTTCCACATCACAAAGTGCTTGCGGCCGCGGGGGGCGCCGTCGTTGTCGACCACCCGCACATCGCGGCCGATGAGCCGCGCCGTGAGCTCGCCCGGGTTGGCGATGGTGGCGCTGGCCGCCAGGAACGTCGGGTGCGCGCCGTAGTGCTCGCAGATTCTCAATAGCCGACGCAGCACGGCCGACACGTGCGCGCCGAGGATGCCGCGGTAGGTGTGCACCTCGTCGATCACGATGTACTTCAGGTCGGCGAAGAACCCGGCCCACTTCGGATGGTACGGGAGGATCGACGCGTGCAGCATGTCGGGGTTCGACAGCACGAGCGACGCCTCGTCGCGGATCCGCCGGCGCTGCGCGGTGGGCGTGTCGCCGTCGTAGACGCCGGGCTTGATCCGGGCGCCGACCTCGGGCTCCACGGCCAGCAGCTCAAGCAGGTTCTTCAGCTGGTCCTGCGCGAGCGCCTTGGTCGGGAACAAGTACAACGCCCTCGCGTCCGAGTTGGCGAGCACGGACTCGAGGATCGGCAGGTTGTAGCAGAGCGTCTTGCCGCTGGCGGTGCCGGTCACGACCACCGTGTCCGTTTCGGCGCGGGCCGACTCGAGGGTTTCGACCTGATGGGAGTAGAGCTGCTCGACGCCGCATCCGGCCAGGAGCCGTTGCAGGAGAGCGGGCAGCGGCACGGTCGGCGAGCCGAACTGTCCGGTCCGCTCTTCGAGCACCTCAACGTGTTCAATCTGACCGGCGTAGTCCGGCCGGGCCTGGATTCTGCGAAGCAGGGCGGCGACATCCATGGCGGTAGACCCCAAGAAGGCGTGTGTACAGGCGTGCACTGTACCCCTATTGATCGGCGTTCAGCAAGTCGGAATCCAGAAGGGTCACTCATCTGCACCACCTCTCCCTTCGACCGGCTGTGCGGGTTAAAGCGGATGCCGGCCCTGAGGTTGCCATCCCCGCCGTTTCCGAGCGTCAGCGGCCGGAGAAAATTTGTCCTACGGACCGCGGCACATTAGCATTGGGTAAGACTCCCCCGCAAAGCCGGGCTGGGCCCGGTGTGTTTCTTGGGAATGAAAGCGAGCGTAGCGATGTTCCGTTGGTTGACGCCTGTCTGTGCGATTCTGTCCGTGGCCGTGAGTGGGGTTCTGCCAGCACAGACCCCTGCGCCCCTGTCGGACACCACGCAGTTTCAGTTGAACCAGATCAAGACCAACTCGATCGGCAACCAGTACACCGCCGGGGCCATTAACCGGCAGACCATTGCCCAGTCGCAGGTCCGCGTGGTCAACCCATCTACCGGTGGCAGCATGGGAACGGTATCGAGTACACAAGCGCTATCGGCCGGCGCGCTCGCCCCGCGCCGCAACGCCGCGACCTTTAACTCGTTCGGCGGGGGTGGAACCAGCGCCAAGCCGTTCTCTACCGCGTCGCGTGGTCCAACCGTCAGCCCTTACCTGAACTTGTTCCAGGAAGGCCTGTCAGACGACTTTGACACGTACAACACCCTGGTCCGCCCGCAGCTCCGTCAGCAGCAGTTTAACCAGACGCTGCAACTCGAGACGCAGGCCATCGACCGCAAGGTCCGCTCCTACGCGGCTCAGCCGGCCTTCAACCCGCAGGGGTCACAGCAGCAGTCGCCCACGGGCCATCCGACGGGATTCATGTACTACTCCCACTTCTACCCGGGCATGCAGCAGCAGCGGGGACGCTAGCACGCCGCCGCGTGACGCTGCTCGCCGGACCGCTGCTATTGCCGTCGGCCTGTTAGGGTGCTAGAAGCCGCCTGGAAACACCTTATTCCGGGCGGCGCCGCTACGCATGCGGCGCACATAGGATGCACCGCAGGCCGACCAATCTGCTATCGATTGCCCTTGTGGCCGCCGCGTGCGCGGCCGGTTGGCAGTCCGCATTGGCCGAATCCCCCGACTTGGGCTGGTCGCCGAACCGCTGGGAGGGAGGGCCTGCAGCGAGTTCGCCGGCCCCGCGTAGCTTCCCCGCTCCCGCCGCGCCACAGGCGACCCCAATCGCCCGCCGAATGCCGGCGCTTGGCCCGAATGAGTGGGTGCTCGACCACAATACCGCCGGGCGGCCTGACGAGCCGCCCTACGTGCTCCGTGATGCCAGCGGCGCCGTGCACCGGTACATCGAACCAACCACCTCGCTGGACCTGGAGGGTCTGGTCGGGTCGGTCGCCCGGGTGCGGCACGACACGGGTCAGACCCTGCTCGCGACCCAGCTCGACATCGCCCCGGCGCCACTCACTGGCCCGGCGTTCACCGCTGTTGCAACCGCCCAGTACGAAACCGACGACCCCACCGCCCCGATTGTGCTGGAGGAACTGCCCGCCGGGCGGCCCTCCACCAAGCCCAGCCTCGGCCAGCCGGACCTTGTGAGCCCGGCCATCGAGCCGTCCGAGAGCACCTGGGCAGGCGATCCGATGATCGGCGTGGGCCCCGGCTGCGGCGATGCGTGCGCCCCCTACGGCTACTCCAGCAGCCCCGGCTACCTGGCGGACAGCTTCGGCGAGTTCCTCCAGTTTGGAGCGTGGCTGCCCGCCGGCCTGCTGGGCGGACCGGTTGGCCCCGACCCGCGGATTGATGTCGGCGGCTGGACCCAGCTCGGCTATCACACCGATCAGACCCCGCGGTCCACTTCATTCGGCGACCTGCGGGCGTTCAACGACGTGCCTTCGGGCATCCGCTGGCAGCAGCAATGGTTCTGGATCGGCCGCGAGGCCGACGGCCGCCACGGCCCCGACTGGGGCTTCCGTTTCGACCTCATGTACGGAACCGACGCGCAGAAGACGCAAGCCTTCGGCAACCCCCGCGCGGACACCCCTGGCTTCGGGTCGTGGGACGCGTCGCTGGACCACGGCATCTACGGCTGGGCGATCCCGCAGTTGTATGGGCAGCTCGCCGCCGACGAGTGGTCGCTCATCTTCGGGCACTTCTTCACGCCGGTCGGCTACGAGGTCGTGACCGCTCCGGACAACTTCTTCTACAGTCACTCGCTGACGATGTTCAACAGCGAGCCGTTCACCCACACCGGCGCCCTGGCCACCTACCAGCCCTACGGAAACCCCTGGGGGCTGGAGGTCTATCTCGGCTACACGCTCGGCTGGGACACCGGGTTCGACCAGACCGACGGCGGCAGCACGTTTGTTGGCGGCTTCTCCGCGCGGCCGCTGTCGAGCGTCACGCTGGCGTACGTCGCGACCGCGGGCAACCTGGGCGCCCGCAGCGGCGGCGGCAGCGGCTATACCCACAGCATCGTGGCGGATGTGGCTGTCACGCCGCGGCTGACCTACGTGCTGCAGTCCGACTACGTCAACTACGACGACCTCACCGGGACCGGCCTGAACGACAACCAGATCGGGCTCAACAACTACCTGCTCTACGCGCTCAATTGCCGGTGGGGCGTCGGCGCCCGGGCGGAGTGGTGGAAGACCGACGGGACCTCCTACTACGAGACCACGCTCGGCCTCAACTACCGCCCACTCGAGGGCTTCGTCATGCGGCCCGAGCTGCGGTTTGACCGCGCGCCGGGCAGCGATCAGACCAGCTTCGCGGTCGACGCGATCCTGACGTACTAGCCCCGCGCCTACGGCCGGTTGCGTACGGCCGCTTGCTCCGGAAGCCGGTGGCGAGTTGCAGAACGCTACGGCAGCGCGCCCCACTCCCAGGTGCCCTCGATCACCTCGCACGCCGCGTCGGCGGTGACGTACTCGCCGTATACGCGGTACAGCAGAGCCTTGTCGGTGTCGTACGTAGTCCAAGTAGGATCCCCGGTGATAAGCGCCGATTGCGACTCGCCAACGCCCCCGCTCCGGTAGGCGATCTCCAACGGTTCTTGGTTTTCCGAAGTTGTCAGGGCGACGCAGACGCCGTCGTCCGCGCCCAACGAAGCGCCGCCACTGAAAGTGACGCCCCGCCAGCCCCACGAGCTCCCAAAGTCATTGCTGCTGGCGTTCACCGAGTCGAGCACGACCCCTGACGGCCAGTTCGAGGCGGTGGGCTCGTAGAGCACCACCTGCAGATCCCGGTTGCTCTGGTCCCTGCGGCAGTAGAACTCTACTCGGGTGACCCGCCACGAGATGGCGTCGTCCGGTAGGTCTGGCCGGAGGTACTGGCACCACCACTTGTCGTCCGCCAGCTTGTCCGACGACGCCCCCGACAGGATGTCGTAGTTGCGCAGCTCACTGGGGCCAACCCCCACCGCTTTGACGCCGACGGTCGCCACCTGCACCGAATCGCCCACACGGCCGACGCCTGACAGCTGCAGGTCCGTGTCCTGATTGGTAAGGTCGCCATCCGAATCGACCATCACCCAGCTGACCGTGGCGCCGCGGGCGCCGCCGATCGCCAGCGGCGTCGACTCCACCCCGCTGGCGTAGTTGGTCCGCCAGTTGTTGTCGGCAGCGATGTTGATCAGCGCCAACCCAGCCGCGCCGTTGGCGGCCTCGCGGGCGGCGATGCGGTCGGCCAGCTCGGTCGCCTCGCGCCGCTGGATCTGCACCTTCGCCAGCCCTGCCAGTCCGAGCAGCGTCACCATCAGGGCGGTCGCCATGACCGCCACGTACAGCGCGGCGCCGCGTCGGGTCGTAACGCTTCGAGCGGTATTGCGGCGCTGATTCATGCTCGTTGGGCCCGCCGGGAGGCGCCTTATCGCCGGCGCTGTGCAGACGACCTGGTAGAGGGCGTGCAGAAGAGTAGCTCGTCCAGGACGTGGCAGCTGGAAAAGGGTCGCTGGAACCAACGGACGGGTTATGACGGCGTCGGCGTAGCGGCCTTGCGGAGTCCTGCAGTGTGGAAAGTGGTTATCACTCCTATCCATTTGTGACCTACCTTTTGGCGAGTGATCTCTGTGTACAACAAATGCTTTCAACGATCCGATGATGAATCGCAACACCAACCGCCGAACAGCATTTACCCTCGTTGAGCTCGTGATCGTGGTGCTGATCCTCGGGATCCTGGCCGCGGTCGCCGCGCCGCGGATGTTCGACACCGCCGGCGAGGCCCGCTCGAACGCGACCCGCCACTCGCTCATGGTCATCCGTGACGCGATCCAGCTCTACCGGGCCCAGAACAACGCCCTACCGGGCGACGGCGGCACCGAGGCCGATCTGAAGTCCGACCTGGCCGAGATGCTCAGCGGGCCGTTTCCTGAGGCCGCCGTGGGCAACACGGGCGACTCCGTGCGGATCCAGACCTCTGGCGCCGCGCTCACCGCCAGCGGCACCGAGAGCTGGGCCTACGACAACTCGACGGGCGACTTCATCGTCAACCACGCCACTGGCGCCGACTGGTAGCGTGGACGGGGGCATGCCAGGCCCCTGGAGTGCGCCCCCGCTAGCAGCGGTCCCACTCCTGCGTTGGCTGGCATTACGCCGCACCGGCGCAGTTCCGTGCGTCGCTCAGGCGACAATTCCGCGGTGGATCTCTGCCGCGGTCTCTCAGCTCGGTTTGCAACGCCTGCAACGTTTGCAGCTCCCCGCGGAAGAAAAAGCTGCGTATACCCGGCACGCCGCCGGATGCTGAGCTAGTGTTTCAGTGAACGGCTATCCGCCGCTGCTGCACTCCTCCTCCTCTCCTTTTCCACAACTCCCCGCCCGACCACGGTCCGCCAGACCGGGGCCGACTGCAGGGGGGAAATCATCCCTATGAAGCTGCGCACCGCCCACCGGGACGGCCGCCGAGGCACCACGATCGTCGAGATGGCGTTCGTGCTGCCGGTGTTCCTGTTCTTTGTGTTCGCGTTGATCGAGTTCGGCCACGCCCAGATGGTGAACAACGTGCTCCGCAGCGCGTGCCGCGCCGGCGCCCGCCTGGGGTCGACGCAGGGCCAGACCGCGACCTCCGTCGAGAGCCACGTGCGGCAGGTGCTCTCCGGCGCCGTGGACGTCAACGCGGTGGAGGTGTTCGTCAAGGACGGCTCGTCGTTCGACGCCGGCTCCAGCGTGCCGACTCAGCAGTCGGGTTTCGAGGCCCTGCCCGACGTCAACCTCCAGGACGCGGAGCCGCGTCAGCTGTTCCTGGTCCGCGCCAAGGTCAACTACAACGACATCGCCCTGGTGCCCATGCCGTTCATGAGCGGCGTGGTGCTGCAGGGCCAGGCGTTCATGCGTCACGAGTAGGCCCCCACCCTTCAAGCAGAACCGAACCACCCCCGGGAACCGCGTCATGAGTCACAAGCATCGCCCGCCCAGAGATCGTCGGGGAGTCGCCGCGGTTGAGTTCGCCGTGGTGGCGCCGGTGCTGCTGACCATCATGTTCGCCATGATCCAGCTCAACCGCAGCTACGAGGCGCAGAACCTGCTGGAGACCGCCGCCCGCGAGGGCGCCCGCTTCGCCTCGATGGACCGCGACGGCATGCTAACGGACGGGCAGACCGCCAACGGCAAGCTGGCCGAGGACGTCAAGACCTTCCTCGAGTCCAACGGCCTGCCCCGCGAGGGGATCACCGTCGAGGTGAAGGACGCGGACGACCCATCGCTCGACTTCGACATCGCCGACCCAGACAACGACCTCCGCCTGTTCGAGGTCCGTGTGTCGGTGGACTACTCAGACATCAGCTACATGTCGGTCGGCGCCGACAGCGACTACGCGATGAGCGCCTCGGTCTACTTCCGCAACGGCCGCGCGACCATCTCCGACTAACGCCCGCCCACCTTTATCTCACCGGGCCGGCGCCGGCCGCCCCGGTTTCCCTTGGAGACCCCGCAATGACCCCCGCCGCCAAGTCGCCGCCGACGCCACGCCAGGGCGTGATCGTCGTGCTCACCGGATTCCTGCTCTGCGTGGTGTTCGCGTTCGTGTCGATGTCGATCGACTCGGGCCGAATCGTGCTCACCCAGACCGAGATGCAGAACGCGGTGGACGCGGCGGCGCTGGCGGCTTCGCAGGAGATCACCGCGGCTATCCACGCGGCGGGCCAGGGGCAGGGCTCCGCCTCGATCGACGCCAACAGCATCGCGGTCTCGGCGGCCCGCGAGATGGCCGCCCAGGTCGCGGAGCTCAATGGGGTCTACGTCGACCCGGACCTAGACGTGTTCTTTGGCAAGCGGGGCTACGACCAGGCCACCGACTCGTGGCCCATCCTGTGGGGCGAGTCGCCGTACAACGTGGTGAAGGTGGTCGCCCGCCGCGACAACTCCGACCTCGACGCGCCCGACGGCGAGTTCCCGCTGGCGTTCGGCTGGGCGGTGGGCAAAGAGAGCGTGCCGATCGCGACCTCCGCCACGGCGTTCGTCGAGGCCCGCGACCTGGTCCTCGTGCTCGACTTCTCCGGCTCGATGAGCGACGACACCGAGCTCCGCTCGATCGGCAACTTCACCCAGTCGGAGGTCGAGGCCGGCCTCGACCAGATGTGGGACGAGCTGCAGGCGGCCGACCCCACCTGGCCCGGCACGTCCAAGAGCAAGTTCCCCTCCACCGGGTTCGGCGATATCGACTCCTACGCGGGGACCTACGTCAGCAGCTCCGACACCAACACCATCCGCAGCCAGCTCGGCCTCAACGAGAAGGACGACAACGGCGACTACGTGCACAAGTACCCCCAAGCGGGCCGGTACTCGAGCGGGCAGCCCAAGGGCGAGCCGAGCAACAACACCAGCAAGAACGACTGGAACAGCTACATCAACTACGTGAAAAAGCTGTCCGGCCCCTACAAGAAGAAGTACGGCTACCGCACGCTGATGGACTACATGCAGCAGAACAACCAGATGAAGTGGACCGTGTCGGAGGACTTGTGGCGGACGTCACACTACCCGTACACGGCGGTGAAGAACGGCGCCTCGCTGTTCCTCGGCTTCCTGGCGGACCTGGACTTCGGCGATGAGATCGGCGTGGTGAGCTACGGCTCGTACGCCGTGTGGGAGACCTCGCACAGCGACGGCGAGGTGTCGATCGACCTGACCGACGACCCCATCTCGCACGAGTACGACCTGGTCAACGCCATCCAGCGCCGCCACCAGGCCGGCCACTACGACGTCTACACCGCCGTGGGCGACGGCGTGCTCAAGGGCCGCGAGCTGCTGGTCGGCGCCGACGGCGACCCGGACGACGAGGGCCACAGCCGCTACGGCGCCCGCCCGACCATGATCCTGATGACCGACGGTCAGGCCAACCGCTCGAAGTCGGGCTGGAGCATGCCGTCGGACTTCGACTGGGACGACTGGACCGACTACGACGGCGACGGCTCCGCCGACTACAGCACCAACGACCAGCACAAGAAGTACGCCTTCTACGAGGCCGTCCAAGCGACTGAGCGGGGGATCACCATCCACACCATGGCCGTGGGCGCCAACGCCGACCGCGACCTGATGCGGGCGATCGCCCACGCCGGCGGCGGCATCTTCATCAGCGTGCCGGGCGGCAGCACGATCGCCGAGATGGAGTCGCAGATGCTCGAGGCGTTCGGCCAGATCGCTGCCAAGGTGCCCCCCGCGCAGCTGGTCTACGAGATGGACGCGGAGGAGTAGCAGCACCGGGGGCTCCGCCCCCCACGACGGGCGGGGGCCGGGCCCCCTCCCAGGTGTCCACCCGTTGCTCGTTTCCCGACGAGCACCCCTTGAGGCCGCCGGACTGACCCACCGGCGGCCTCCCTTATGCGCGGAGGGCGGCCCCGGGGCGGCTAGCGCCTTCCGGCGGCGGCGCGGCTATAATGGGAGTTCCGGGCAGGCCCCCTGGGCGGGCCCCGGTCCCCTCACCCCAGCCACCACCCACTGCCGCCATGAGCACGGTCACCCTCGACCCCCAGACGTCGGTTGAGCCCTACGAAGACGACTCCGCTAGCTACCGCGCGCTGCACGCGGGCGCCATCGTCGGCGTGCTGCTGGCGGTCTGCTCGCTGATCTACCCGCTCACGGTGGCCAGCCTGACGGACATGCAGTACCTGCTGCTGCTGGCGGCCATCCCGCTGGCGGCGATGGCGATCAGCTGGATGGCGCTGCGGTCGATCCGGGCGAACAGCGAGATCTACACCGGCGCCAAGCTGGCCACCGTCGGCCTGGCGGTCGCCGCGGCGTCGCTGATCGGCGGCTCGGCCTACGGCGGCCTGGTGTTCGCCACCGAGGTGCCCGACGGGTACCAGCGGATCTCGTTCCAGGGGCTCAAGCCCTCGGCCGAGGACGAGGAAGCCCTCCGCCCGATCCCCGAGCACATCCAGCAGCTGATGGGCGACGGCGAGCGGGTGTTCATCAAGGGCTACATCCGGCCCGACTCCGTGCAGTACAAGACCGGCAACAAGGAATTCCTGCTGGTCCGCGACAACAACCAGTGCTGCTTCGGCGACGTCAACAAAGTGGCCTACTTCGACCAGATGATGGTCTACCTGGGCGACGGCCTCAGCGCCGACCTCGAAACCCGCCTGTTCCGCCTCGGCGGCACGCTCACCTGCCGCGCCGGCAACACCGCTCAGGGAGAACCGGTATTGGTCTATTCCCTGCAGGCCGATTACATAAAGTAGAGCGGGAACGAATTCTGCCGGGCGGCACCGCCCGCTGCTAGCGTTGCCGCCATGTGACCTCAACGGAAGGGCAACCCGCGTGCTACGACTGCTCGCCACTACGCTCGGCGTCGCGTGCCTGCTGGCGCCCACCGGTTGCGACCCGGTAGGCAACGCCCAGTCGCCCGGGCAGCCGTTCACGTCGGTCTCCGACCCAACGGCGCCGGCGCCCGCCAAGCTCGACCCGCCCCCCAAGACCAGCGACGCCTCCCAACAAGCGGCGCCGCGGCCCGCGGAGCAGCCCGCCGCTAAGCAGCAGCCCGCCGAGCCGACCGACCCCGACCGGCTGGTCGACAAGTCGTTCGACGATCTCGTGTTCGACATCGAGCCCGACGCCCCCTTCGCGCGGGACATGCTCACCGATCCGATCGAGGCCCTCAACGGGCAGCGGATGCGGATCCGCGGCTACATCCTGCCCACCGCGCAGAAACGCGGGATCAAGCAGTTCGTGCTGGTCCGCGACAACCAGGAGTGCTGCTTCGGCCCCGGCGCCGCCCTGTACGACTGCATCCTCATCAGCATGCAGCCCGGCCAGTCGGCCGAGTTCTCGATCCGCCCCGTCTCCGTGACGGGGCGCTTCGCCATCGAAGAGTTCCCCGGCCCCGACGGCAACCCCCTCGCCATCTACCAGATGCAGGGCGAACAGGTCGAGTAGCCCGCCACGCACGCTGGCCCCCCTAGCCGGCGGGCCGCGCCTCGCCGGAGCCCCACTCGCGGGTCCCCTCCCCTTTCCGGCGCCAACCCTCAGGACCCGACGGCTGTCGCCCGCCGGGTAGGGCTATCTCGCTGCCGTTCCCTGCGCACCTGCGCGTCTCTCCTCCTTTCTTCCACCAATGTGGCGGGCTTTCCCACCGCTTGTTGATCTCCCCAGCAGACAAGCGGATCGCTGGCCGCGCCCTGCCAGAGACGACCGCGGAGGGAACACCGACCAGGGCGACCGAGGGGACACGACCATGCCCGTTCTGAGAAGCACTGGACTGCTAGCACTCGCCTCCCTGCTGACCGCGGCCGCCCACGCGGCCGTGCCGTACACGCCGGTGCCCGTCAGCGGGCTGCCGGTGGTCGGCCCGGGCATGTCGGCGCCGGACGGGGTGTACGGCAAGGAGCACTCGCACGACTTCGACTTTTCCACCGTCGGCCCCACGGCCGACCCGCAGCAGGTGATCGCCTGGGACGGCATCGGCGGCACGGCCGACGGCGTCGACTTCTCGTTCACCCGCCCCGACTGGAAGGAGGACCAGCAGGTCGACGCCATCGCCAACCACCGCGACGCGCTCTTCGACGAGACCCTCCGTGACGAGTCGCACCTGATCTTCTCGCACGACGACCTCATCGCCGCCCACATGCCGGGCGGGGGGATGGGCCTGGTCCCCGTGCCCAGCGGCGGCCCGGTGATCCTCTCCAACGGCAACAAGATCGGCGGCGCCGGCGAGGTGAGCGTCGAGATGTCCGGCATGTTCGGTCCCCCTTCGATGCAGGGCCTGTGGGCGTCGCTCCCCGAGGTCAACGCGATGCCGCTCCCCCACGACGTCGACGGCCTGGAGGTCTGGGGGCCCGAGCCCCGCAAGATCGAGGAGCCCGACGCGCCCGTCATCGGCGACTCGGACCGCTACTCGCTGGACGTCGACTTCCCGAGCGGCGTGTCGGTCTGGAACGCGTCCGGCTCGGCCTACCTGAGCCACCCGGAGATCGTGATGGCGGTCGAGTCGCTGCTGGGCCCGATCCCCCCGTCCGCGTTCTCGCTGAGGGACGAGCAGCAGGGCCGCAACGCCATCAACCTCGACGCGCTGATGGTCAGCGACATCCTCGGCCACCCCGAGCGGTTTGACCGCGAGCCCAGCGACCTCGGCGACCCCACCACCCACGGCGAGGAACTGGTCGACCAGAATGGCGGCCCGATCGAGCCCTTCGGCCTGGACGGCGAGATGCGCGGCGACTCGATCATCTTCAGCATCCGCCAGATCATCGACCCCGCCGACCCCGACGGCTACTACTCGACCGGCAGCGAGCTGTTCGTGCTCGACACCTTCAAGGGCGCCAGCTTCCTGCACCACGGCGGCCACGTGTGGGACCACGGCTTCGCCCTCTCCGAGCTCATGCTGGCCGGCGGCCCCGACGGCGAGGACCCGCCGTTCCGCGGCGTGATCGACATCAACGCCATCGAGGCGATCGGCGAGGACGTCATCAGCCCGCCGATCGGTCTGCCCGGCGACTTCAACGCCGACGGCAAGGTCGACGCGGCCGACTACACCGTGTGGCGTGACAACCTGGGCACGCCGTTCCCGCTGGCCGGCAACGGCGACGAGACCGGCTCCAGCGCCGGCACGGTCGACGCGCTCGACTACGCCCTGTGGCGGAGCAACTACGGGTCGATGACCAGCCCGGCGCCCACCGCCTCGGCCGCCGCCGCGCCCGAGCCCGCCGCCGCCGCCCTGACGCTGCTCGGCCTGGCCGGCGCCCTGGCCCGCCGCCGGCGACGCTAACCCCCGCCACCCAGCAACCCGCGACCAACCAGCGAGGCCGCCCCCCGGGGCGGCCTCGCTTTTTTGACGGCGTCTCGGCAGCAGGGTTTTGTCCAAAAACACGAGCGAAGGGGACAAAACCCGGGGCACACCCTTCCCGCTGATTCTCCGTAAGTGCTTTAAAATTCGACCCTTAGGACTATACCACCCAGGTGGGTGGTCAGGGGTTTTGTCCGATTCTGGGCGCGCCGTTCGGACAGCCATTCCTCGGCGGTAAGAGTCAGCCGTCTACCCACACGGCCACGCCCCCGCCCACCTCACAACCGCTGAACCCGCGCACGCACCCCCATTGGGCCGCGCCGGGCGGCCGTTTCCTACGACGAACTTGCGAGCCGCAGGAGATTGCCGCCAAGCCAGTCGCACCGCCGCGCAGGCGCCGGGAACGCACCGGCCAAGTCTGATCGCTAGTGCGAAGTCAGGGCTGGTAGCTGGGTCTTGAGATGCGCGGGCGTTTAACGCCAACCCTTCGTAGGGTCGGGCTCAAAGTCGCTGAGGTTGGGCACACTTCCTGCAATTTGGCGACCGGCGAATGGACCGAGAGGTGAGCTGCACCGCTGTAGATTTGGACGGGTCAAAAAGCGCGTAGATGTTTCACTCCTATGCTAGTCAGCTTCAGCTATTGATGGGCATCGATGCCGTGCTAATTCAGGGCCGTAACGATTAGATCGATTACTTCACCGTCTCGAACTAGCGCAATCCCTGCTCGGCCTCGTAGTTTCTGCCATGTGTCTGGTGGGGATCGAAATTCGTGTAACTCGTCTCCCTCGCGGAACTGAGATCTTACTCGTGACCACTCTCCTCGTATTAAGTCGAATCCTCCATGACTATTCTTAGTCTCCAACTCCTCAAGAGTTACTTGATTAGTCAGCCACGAACCTACACGCTCCAAATACCGCTTCCGTCTGACTTTCGCCCCATATTTCGGGCAATCGGAGAACACCTCAACGACGCCCTGATAGTCTAATCTACAATCGGGGTTATCCGTCTCGAATCGGCCCCAGTCCCTCTCCATCCAGAAACGCAATCGCGTGCCATCGTGTCTAGAAGGAACTTGCGTTACGAAACGCGAATAACATTCTTCACCCACGTAGAGTTTGAACCGCTCACGAATCTGTGCTGGTTCTACCAAAGAGATGGCCTCTTAGTCACAAGTGTAGTTGGCTAAACCTGCATTCACGCGACCGATTTCGATTGATTTCAAGAGTATAGCAAACGTAACTTAGGTTTGATCGTCCGGCGCAGGTCTTAGAGGCTTCCCAATTGCGGTCGGTGTCCATCCCCGACCGCAATCTTCTCGCCCTCTAACTCGCGTCGGTTGTCACAACCTCGGTCAGATTCGGGACTCTTGAAAGCGCCGAGGTTGGGCACACCTCAGCGCGTTCTAGGTGGGGCTATCTCAGGTCGGCTGGTCCATCCTCGCTCGCTCAGGTCAGTCATTGCGCAAGTGATTTCGGTGACGTCTACCTCAGTCGATTGGGACTCGGGACAACTAAGCCCGACGCTCTCGCTGGGAGAGGTCGTCGGGATGCCACTCCATGGGAAGACGAGGGCTGGCGGTCCACAAGGTGAAGGGCGACGAGGAGGCGACCCACGGAGTTGAAGCCAAGTCGCGCTATCCGCCGCCGTATAGGCACGCGGACGAAGTAGGTTCAATTCGAGGAGCTTCCTCTATGAAGCCTTCGTGTGGTTGGATTGGTGTCGCACTGTTTCTTCAGAACTTCCGCAATCTCTTTGGCAAGAGACTTTGCTCTCCATGCCATAAGTGATGAATAGCGCTGGACGGAAAGCACTGGTCTCTCGTCCTGAAACAGTGCGACGTAGTATACGGTCTCGGTCCCACCACCCTCGCCCGATCGCGCTTCTTTACACTCGAAAACGCCCACTCGATCGATTCTTGCGAGATCGGCGTGCTCCAGACCTTTGTACGCTCCCAGGTACCATCTCCAAGCATAGACCTTCCCCGCGTCGAAATCGCAGAAGAAGGTGCTGTACGCGGCTATTTGTCCGTACCCAGCGAAACGGACGACAAGCACGCCGCAGAATGCGAGGAGAAAGGAAAGCGGAAGCGCAAGCAGCCAGAGTGCGGTGGACTGCCAATCACTGCCTGCTGGCGCTACGGCCTCCGGCAGAAAGCCAGTTATCCAAGCTAGGAGAGAGAGAACCGTGGATGCTGCCATGAATAGTATGACTAGCGAAAGCAAGATGATGATCAGGCCGGTTGCCGTGCCGCAAAGCCCCGCAATCACACCCAACGGACCTCGCACATGGCGAACGTACTGATGGCGACTTCGCCGGATACAAGTACCGAACCAAAACCCTTTTGGGATTGGCTCATTGGCGGGCATTGTCTTGGGACGATCAAATTTTCCGAGCAGTCGCGACGCAAGGTAAGGACGGATGCCTGTTTGTACTGCGGAGAAGGTGATTCGCGGGAATCGCCCCTGCCAGAGATAACCAGTGACCGCCCCCAGACAGGCAAAGACACCAACCCCCACAAGAGTCATACTCACTTCGTCGGAGGCATCGAGGCTTTGAGCTTGTCGAACTGCAAACGCACACAAGCCCCCAAGAGTCGCACCAGTCAAAACCGGCACGATACGTAAGCCGGACTCGGGCATCGCTGGAGTTGCCGCACTAGCCTGCTGGGCGGTCGGTTGCGCTTCTCGAATCGAAAACTCCCGCCCACACTTTGGGCACTTGCCTCGCTCGCCGGTCGCCGACTCGGGCGCGGTGAGTCGTTTGCCGCACGCGCATTGGAGTTTGATCGCCATGGCTGGAACATGCTCCGTTGGTCAGGCGGAATCGTTCCGCCGCCTGCGCTGTTGGTTGGCGTCAGCGTTCGCGCTGTTTGCGGCTGAGCCGCGTTCCTGAGGCCCATTGTACCAGACGACTGGCAGAGGGGCGGAGACGTTCATCATGATGAACCACTTGCTGCTGAGGCAGGCCGAACTGATCGCATTGCGCTCCCGCTCGAAGTCAAAGAGGTTGCATCGGCCGCTGCGCCGGAGAGAACGTCCGAACTCGCTGAGGTTTTCACAACCTCGGTCAGTATCGGGGCCGCCAAACCTGCGTTGGATTCACCGTCCTGCACACCTTCCACAGGCGGTCGAGCCGGCGAATCGCGACCGCCCAGTCGCGGGCACAACCGCGCTAAGGGCGCCCTAGCCTCCCGCGAGTGAGTAGAACACGTCCGTCCGGAGCACGTACTTCTTGCCCGACGCGACCGGCAGCCCTTCGTTGTCGCTTGCGACAGGAAGCGTTCGAACTAAAGTCGGTGCTACCCGGCGCGCAGGTGTTTCACACCGATTCCGTTTTGAAAGCCTCCAACCTTGAGCGGTGGTCCAGACCACTGAAGCTGTCCCAGCGCACGGGTCGTGGTTAGAATGGAATCGCTACCTGGATAAGGTTCTGTCTAACGAGAATCTGGCTCGCGATCATGTCAGTGAGGTCAAAACTACTTCTCGGTGTTCAGGTCGCACTCGCGGCATGGTTCTCCATCGTTGCCGCCGAAGGCGGCCTCTCGCTGGAAGCGTTCGGGGTGTCGGTCGCCCGACTTGCGCACGACTGGATTGGCTTCACTGTCCTTGCTGTTGCCGTGGCTTCGTGCGTAGTCGCCTCGGTTGCACTGCTTGACCTGCTGCGGAGTCGTCGGAAGCCGAATGCCCTCATCGTGTTGCTGGCGTTTGGCACGGCGATTCTCGCCATCTCGCCCTTTGCCAACGCGCCTGATTCATTCAGTCTCAACGGCCGGCCTCCTACGATCGTTACTTATCCCGTATTCCTCTGGCTGGGCATTCTGTTTCTGATCTTGGTGTTTGCGAAGGCTGGTGCTCAGACGGGCGCCACGCCTACGCGCGACCGCGGGTAGGCACGCTGGACGGCGATGCAACAAGAAGCAGGCTAACCCGCTACCGGGTGTTAGCACGGCGCGCGGCTACGCACTAGCCAACTCTTGCCGGTGTGGCGACCGATGCGGCGTCGCGTGCGTTGATCGCAGAGCAGTGCGTCGCTTACTTGGAGATGGCAGTGAAGCCGTCGCGACCAAGCGTCCATTGGAACCCGCGGCCACCGCAGAGCAGCGCGAGGATCGCTGCTAGGCACACCGACGAGGGCTCGGGGGCGCTCGACAATGCCTCCCCCCCGCCGCCGTTGCTGAGCGAGGCGCCGAAGTTGGCGGCCCAGATCGCCCAGTCGCTCTGGCCCACGACGCCACCATCGCCGTTCCCAAACAGGGGGACGCCGTTCTCGATCTCGCCGAGGTTGTCGCGCCACACCGTGTAGTCCGCGGCGTCGACCACGCCGTCGCCATTGAAGTCGCCAGGCAGCGGGTTGAGCAGGCTGGCGATCTGCGACGAGTGCAGCGCGTAGTCGTAGATGCGGAAGTCGTCGATGCGGCCGTTGAACAGCGGGTCGTTCCACTGGCTCTTGCCGATGTAGTTCTGCGAGAAGCCGAACTCCTCCGGGTTGAGCCACACGTCGCCGGCGATGACCGGCTCGCCATTGAGGTACAGTACGGCCGTGTTTCCTCCCAGGGTCACCGCAACGTGCACCCACTCGTCGGTCGGCAACGGGTCGGTGGTTTCGAGGTAGTGCTCGCCGGCGGAACTGCCGGCCGAGATGGCGAACCGGACGCCGCCGTTGCCGCTGCGGGGCGTGAGGAACATGTACTCCTGGGGGAGGCCGGCGCTGGGGTTGCCGAAGTCGAAGATCCGCTGCCAGTCGAGGCCAGAGCCCGCGTTGCCGTCCCAGTTGACCCACGCGGAGACGGTGATCCCCTCGCTGTTGCCCACCCCGGCGGGCAGCGTGAGGTAGTCGTCGACGCCGTCCAGGTTGATCGCGTCGCCGACCTTCCCGGTAACGTAGCCCGGCCTGCCGGTCGGGGACGCGTGGTTGCCCGAGCCGCTGCTGTCGTTCGGGTTCGCGTCGAGGCCGTACCGCGCGACCACCGACTCGCTGAGGGCCGGGTTAGCGAGCACAAACCGCCACTTCTGGAAAGACCCCCGCATGAGGTCGTTCTGGTTGACGTTCGACGAGGAGGACTGCGCTGACAGGTACTTGTGGCTGTAGCCGTTGCGGAGGTGGAACGCGCCGTCGCCCGCCGGTTCGATGAACCACTGCCGCAGGTCGAACTCACCCTGGCCGTACTGCCAGACATTGCCGCCGTTGTTGAGTGAAAAGTCGCGGACCTCGGCGGAGCCGCCGCTGTTGGTGTTGAGCAACTGGTAGTAGCCGGTGGCCTCCTCGTTCTCGCTCTTTACGCCGTCTGTGCCGTCGTCGCTGACCCGCACGATGTCCCACGTCTGGCGGGCCAGGTTCGGCGAATCGTTGGCGAGCAGTGGCGCGACCTGGATGTTGATCCCGTCCCCCACCCCGCCGCCGGCGACCTCGAGGGCGCGGCCCTGCGCCAACTCCACGATCTTCCACCGGTGTCCGTCCAGCGCGGGCACGGCGGGTTCGTCGGCCTCGATCTCGACGTAGGAGCCGTGCGTGCTCTGCGCGGCGCGCATCGTGTACTCGCGCATCGGCCCGACGCCGTTGAAGTAGAGGTCCTGATCTGTGCTGATCACGCGGTAGGTCGAGGGGTCGCCCTGGTAGTCTCGCTCGAAGCCGCCCGCGAACGCCCGCACGGCGCCGTCGGCGTCACGGTACACGGCCGCCGCGGTGCTGTACGCGGGGTTCGGGTTCTCGGCGTACGCCAGGCGTTTTCCGTCGGCGATGGAGTTGACCAGCAGGCCGCGGGACAAGTAGTTCGGCCCCCAGAAGATGCCGCCCTGCATCCCGTAGTTGGCGCCGTAGAGCATCTCGGCGATGCTGTGGATCTCCGGGTTGTAGACCGTGTCGCCCTCGGCCTGCACCTGCTGGATGAAGTTCACGTAGTCGTCGCGTGATCCGGCGAGCGCGTGGGATGAGCCGTAGTCGGCGGGCCCCTTGACCACGCTCCACCACGATGGGAAGACGTTGGCGTTCAACGTGCTGGGGCCCACGAGCTTGACGCCGTCGAACGACGCGTCCGCCTTCATCGCGTTCATGACGTTGAGCAGGTTCTGCGGGGACCCCTGCTCTGGGTTGATCCCGGGGATGTCGAAGTCGGGCTCGTTGAACGGCTCGATCTCGGCGACCGTCCACCCTTGGCTCTGGATGTACGTCTGGGTGGCCCTTAGCAGGTCGACCCAGCGAGCCTCGTTCAATTGGCTGCCGCTGCGGTAGTAGGGATTGGTTCCGGCGGTGAGGCTCGGGTCCGATGGGACAGCGTCGCCGAGGTGCGGGACGATCGAGATCGGCTTGTCGCCCGCCAACGCGGCAAGCGAGAGCTGGTTGTCCAGCCGCGCCATGGAGAAGGGCCCGATGGACCCATTCGCCTGCAGCGCTTCGTCCGAGTAGAAGTTAACGCGCATCACGTCGATCTGATCCAGGCCGAGGTGCTGGATGCTCTGGCGCACGTTGTTGGCGCTGGGCCACGCGGTGTCGGCGCCCCAGTCGGTCATCGCCGTGGTCACGCCGGCGGACGAGTAGCTGAACGAGAGCGTCTGCGCCGTACAGCAACGCGAGGCCAATACCCCAGCGAGCGCCAGTGCAAGGAATCCACCCGTTCGCGCGCCTAAGAAGGTCATTCGAGGGGTCGTCCTGTGTTGAGCCAGCATTGCGCTACGCGGTAAAGGCATGGCCAGGGAGGAGCTTCCGGCCAGGTTCACCTCACAGCCCGGCGAAGGCGGTGTCGAGTTCGCCGGCGCTGAGGTCGGCGGGCGCCCACTCGCCGGCGTCTGTGTCGGCGGCGGCGGGCTCGCCGAGAGCCGCCCACGGGTCTTCTGCCGGGTCGGCCTGCGGGTCGAGCGTCAGCAGGAGATTCGGGTCGCCGGTCGGCAGCGGCGCGGCGGCGGTCTGGATGGCCGCGGGCGTGTCGGCGCCGCTGTCGGTGGATGGCTCCGCCGGCAGCGAGAACGCCATGCCCCGCGCGGTCGCGTCCTGCACCGGGATCGTGAGAACGGTGTAGGTCACCGCGCCGCGCGAGTCGGTCGCCGCGATGACGAACTCTTGCAGGCCCTGGTTGGCGGCGGTCGGGGTCCCCGAGAGCACGCCGGTCGAGGAGACCGTCAGCCACGCGGGGCCGTTGGCCTTGGCGTAGGTGACCGAGTCGCCGGCGTCCGGGTCGGTCGCCAGGCCGGCCACCGAATCGGAGAACGCCACGTTCCGAGTGGCCGGGCCGAGCGTCAGGGACGCGGCCGCGAACGCGGGCGGCGTGTTGGTCATCAGCGCGGCGATCTGGGCGCCGGTCAGCGCGTAGTCGGTGACCAGCACATCGTTCAGCCGGCCGTTGAAGAGGGGGTCGTTGGCGAACTGGGAATCGCCCAGGTAGTTGCGGGTCGGGTTGAAGTCGCTGGGCCGGATGGTCACGGAGTTGTTGGTCGCCGCCAGCGTACCGTTCACGTACAGCCTGGCCGAGCCGCCGCCCAGGGTCACCGCCACGTGCGTCCACTGGCCGACCGGCAGCGGGCTGGTCTGCACGACCTGCTCGCCGCCGCCGTCCTTGATGGCAAACCGCATCGACGAGCCGTTGGACGGCGTCAGGAACAGGTAGGACGACGTGTCGTTGCCGAAGTCGAAGATCCGCTGCCAGTTGCCGCCGCCGTCCCAGTTCACCCAGCCGGCGAAGGTGAACTCGTCGCCGCTGGCCACGCCCTCGGGCAGCTGCACGTAGTTCGTGGCGCCGTCCAGGTCGAGCACGACGCCCTGCTGGCGGTCGCCCTCGTAGTTGGCGAACCCCGCGACGTGGCCGTTGTAGCCGTAGCCCGAGTCGTCCAGCGCGTCGCCGTCGAAGGCGTACTGGGCGATGCCGCGGCCGGACGTTGGGCCGGGCGCGAGCACGTCCTGCACGAAGCCGACCGGCGACGCGTTGTCGTGGTACACCTGGCCCGCCGGGGTGAGGCTGCCGTCGGAGTAGGTCATCTCGCGGACGGCCTCGACGCGGCTGTAGATGGAGTACCGCTCGATCCACGGCGTGTTGTCCATCATGTCCGTGACGTCGGCCACCCACTGGGCGTTCTGCTGGTAGGTGGGGTCGGCGCCGCCGGTCCAGTTGGCGCCGTTGTTGAACTCGGTGATCCAGATCGGCAGCTGGTACCGGTCGTAGATGTCCCGGAGCCAGTTCTGCAACGACGCGGCGGAGTGGTTGGCCTGGTAGTTGTGGATGGCGATGTAGTCGACGCGCAGGTCGGCGGCGATCGCCTTGTCCATGAACTCGTAGAGCCACGCCTTGCCGCCGTCGGTCACGGCGGGCGAGCCGACGCGGAGGCCGGTGGCGAGCAGCTCGGGCCAGACGGCGATCGCGGCGTCGACCGAGCCGTTGTTCAGGGTCTGGTACGCGTCCTCCACCGGGTTGTCGGGCTCGTTGAAGCCCAGCAGGTGGGTCACGTCCGGCTTGTCGGTCGGGTAGCCCGGCCACCACCGCTGCTGGCGGATCGGCACGTACTCGTAGTCGAACGACGAGTCCTCGCTGTTGTTCCAGTTGTAGAACCAGGCGGCGTCGAGCGTCTCGGGGCCGATGTCCGACGCTCCCTTCTTCGCCACCCAGCGCCACGGGAACACCCGGATGAACTGCACCTCGTTGTCGTGCTCCTCGGGCAGCAGCGACACCTCGAGGTCAAAGTCCTGCGCCACGTAGACCTTGCTGTGCCGGGCGTTGGCGTCGGAGCCAATGGTCGCCATGTAGCCCCGCTTGAGCGTGAACGAGCTGACGTCCTGCTGCATCACGCCCAGCGCGCCGGGGTTGTTGTAGTAGGTGTACAGCCCGAACGACGCCGACTCGCCGGTGAACTGCGGGCCGGTGAACGCCTGCAGCGGCTGGAAGTCGTAGCCGTGGGGGATCACCACCGCGCCCAGCTCGTACTGCACCACGCGGACCGTGATGCCGTGGAACGCGGCCTTGCCGTTGACGCGGATCTGCGAGAGCAGCTCGGCGTTGACTTCCGAGGGCCTGAGGTTCGGGAAGAACAGCCAAGCGTCCGTGGAGTTCAGGCGGATCTCGCTGCCGCTGATCGGGTTCCCCGTGCCGGTGATGTGGAGCTGGGCGTCGCCGGTGAGCTCGATCGTGGTGTTCAGCAGCGTCCCGACCGACAGCGACTCGTCGTGCAGCTGCTGGTCGGCCGGGTCCTGCTGCCCGGCGCCCAGGTTGTCGCGCCACACGGTGTAGTCGGCCGCGTCCACGACGCCGTCGCCGTTGCCGTCGGCCGACAGGTTGGCGCCGGACATGCCGAACTGCAGCCGCCAGGTCGCGTGGTCCTCGTTGTCCACGACGCCGTTGTAGTCGTAGTCGCCGGGCAGCGCGTCAACGGCGGGCCCCTCCGCCGCGTGGGCGGCGATCTCGCCGGACGACAGCGCGTTGTCGTAGATGCGGACCTCGTCGATCAGGCCGGTGAACCCCGGGTCGCCGTCGAACAGCGAGCGGCCCAGGTAGTTCAGCGTGTCGTTGATCGAGTTGGCGGTGGTGCGGCCGCTAAGCGGCGACGACCCCACCTCCTGCCCGTCCATGTACAGCCGGAGCCGCCCGCCGCCGATCACCACCGCGGCCATGTGCTGGGCGCCGTCGTCCGAGGTCCCGGTGGTGACCACCACCTCGGACCCCGCGCTGGTGCGCATCGCGGCGCGGGAGTCGCCCGAGCCGCTCTGCTGAGTGAAGAACAGGTAGCTGTCGCCGGAGCTGCCGACCTGGTTGCCGATGTCGAACACCCGCGACCAGTTGGACGAGTTGGCAGCCGCGTACCAAACCTCGATCGTCGCGTCGTTCCCGACCAGGATGTCCGCCGGCAGCTGCACGTGCTGCACGGACGCGTCGTCGCCGCTGCTGATCCCGGAGTTCTGCAGCGCGAGTTTCTGGTCGACGATGCTGGCGCCGTTCACCAGCGTCCCGTGCGCCGCGCCCACCGAGTCGTTGGCCGTGCCGTCGTTGAACGTGTAGAGGTGCGTCAGGCTCAGCATGGCCCTGCCCTCGAGCGACTCGAAGGAGAGCCGCCGCCCGCTGGGGGCGGCGCCGTTGGACACCGAAGAGCGAAGCCGCTGCGTCATTTACTGAAGGTCCTGGGACGGCTTGGAGTGAGCAGCCGCGGCGCCAATCAGACTGGGCTGCCGCGGGCAGTGCCGATGGGAAGCAGTGCCGATGGGAATGTGACGGTGCGCACCGGGCGCGAGGCAGCCCGCGTGCGGCCGCCGTTGGTGCACGCGCCGAGCATCCGCGATTGGGAACGCCCAGCGGCGGGGACGAAGGATTACCTCCTGCGGGCAGCCGTTCCGTAGGCCGCCCGCCGACTAGGGGCATCCTCTCCTCATGATAGACAGCCACTCGAAAACAGGCGAGCAGATGTGTAACAGAAATTTATATCGCCACCCAGCCACTGTGGGATCAGCCGAGGACGCCGCGGGCAACCGCTCACCGCGCGCAACCCCAAGCTGCAGGGCGAGCGTCCGGACGCCTGGTCATCGTTGCCTAGCGACGCGAGAGCGAGGCCTGCGATTCGGATGCGGGAACCAGCTACACCCGCACCACCCACTTCAGGCGGTAGAACACCAGCATCACCGACCACCAGAACAGCACGGTGGCGACCGCCATGGCGAGCGACGCCGCCTCGCCGGGGCCGAGGTGCTCGACGAACAGGTGCTGGTACAGCCAGCCGTGCACGCTGAGGTCGCCGATGCGGAGCCGGGCGAGGGTGGCGGCTGTCAGCGAAGCCAGCACGAACGCGGTGATCGCGTTCACGCCGACCGCGGTGAACGCGGTCGCGATGACCTGCATCGCCTTTGATCGGGCGCCGAGCCAGTCGAACAACGCCAGGATGACAGTGAGCGTCAGCGTGCCCAAACCGGCGGTCAGCAGCACGAAGCTGCTGGTCCACAGCTTCTTGTTGATCGGCACGCCGCCGAACTCGGGGAACCAGGCGTCCCAGCCCACGCCGGCCGCGGTCAGCACGGCGCCGATGAGCGCCAGCGCCGCCAGCCGCCCCGCGCCGATCGGCCCCCACTGCAGGAACTTGCCTACCGCGTAGCCGAGCAGCACCGTGACGATCGACGGCAGCGTGCTCAGCAGGCCCTCGGGCTCGGTCGGCTCGCTGGTCGCGCGGGTGTACATGTGGTCCTTGCCCAGCACGGCGATGTCGACGGCGCGGGTCACGTTGCCCTCGGGCGAGAACCGCTCGGCGTAGTCCGCGGCCGCCGGCAGGTACATCAAGAGCGCCGCGTAGCCCAGCAGCATCGCCAGGCCCACGACGACGCGGAGCCACGGCTTGAGCAGCAGCACCACCACCGCGCCGCCGAAGTACGCCAGCCCGATCCGCTGCAGCACGCCCGGCAGGCGGAGCGTCTGGAGGCTGAACTCGCCCCGCCCCAGCGCGGCGCCCAGCAGGCTGCCGTACGCGTTGAGCAGCAGGCCCAGCGCGATCAGCGTGAGCGTCCGCCGCAAGATCCGCGGCCAGTCCGGCCTGACCGCCGGCTGCTCGGTCGGCTTGTACTTGCGGAAGGCGTAGTCCATCGCCATGCCGACGGTGACCGGCGTTGGCCCCTGCTTCTCATACTTCCGGAAGGCGTAGGCCATCGCCACGCCAACCATGAACAAGAAGAACGGGAAGATCAGGTCGGTCGGCGTCCAGCCGTGCCACGCGGCGTGCTCCAGCGGGTCGTAGATGGCGCCCCACGTGCCCGGGTTGTTGACCAGGATCATCGCCAGGATGGTGGCGCCCCGCATGACGTCGAGGGCCTGCAGGCGTTGCTTGGGGTCGGCGTTGGCCATACGTGTGACGCGTGACGTTCGACTTGCTGGGCGCCGCCGCCCGGTGGGCTGCGGCCGGCGGGGGCCCGGTGCGCGTGCTGCAATCCATGCCGCACGGAGCGGGCGCTCCGTCGGAGGGAATGATCGGCGGACTGGTGAGTCGGTTAGGTAGGGGTGGGGTGGCTGAGGCTACGCGTCGCCCATGCTGGTGCCGACGCTCCTCGCGGCGCGGACCCAGGGGTGGTCGGGCGGGACCAGTTTCTTGTTGCCGGCGACCTCGATGATCGGCACGGCCTCGGAGCCGTCGCCCCGGGCGGCCACCATGTAGCCGTACTTGCGTGCGTGCAGCAGCTCGGCGCACGCGGTTCCCAGCCTGGTGGCCAGCAGCCGGTCGGCGGCCGAGGGGGTGCCGCCCCGCTGCAGGTGGCCCAGGATGGTGAGCCGCGACTCCAGGCCGGTCATCTCCTCCAACTGGTGCGTCAGCTTGAGCGTGTGGTCCACGTGCTCCTTGTGGAAGTCCTCGAGCTGCTGCGAGGCTTTCTTCTTTTCTTCTTTGGTCTCGGCGCTGCTCTTCGCGGCGGCCAGCTCGTCGATGGTCTTGGCCTGCTCGACGGTCATCGTGCCCTCGGCCACCGCGACGATGCTAAACCGCTTGCCACGCCGCGCACGGGCGTTGATCGCCTCGGCGACGTACTCGATCGAGTAGGGGATCTCGGGGATCAGGATCACGTCGGCGCCGCCGGCGATGCCGGCGCCGAGCGCCAGCCAGCCGGCGCGGTGGCCCATCAGCTCGACCACGATGATGCGGTGGTGGCTGGTGGCGGTGGAGTGCAGTCGGTCGATCGCCTCGGTGGCGATGCCGAGCGCCGTGTCGAATCCGAACGACACGTCGGTCAGGCCGATGTCGTTGTCGATGGTCTTGGGGAGCGACACCACGTTGAGGCCCGCCTCCTGCAGCCGCAGCGCGTTCTTCTGCGTGCCGCCGCCGCCGATGCAGACCACGCAGTCCAGGCCGTGCCGCTCGTACGTCTTGACGATGGCGTCGGTCATGTCCTCGGTGCGGTCGCCGATGGGCATCTTGTGGGGCTTGTCGCGGCTGGCGCCCAGCAGCGTGCCGCCGTCGGTCAGGATGCCCGAGAGCTGGTCCGCAGTGATCCGCAGGATGCGGTCCAGGGCCAGGCCGCGGAAGCCGTCCCTGAAGCCGATGACCGACATCTCGTACTGGTCGACCGCGGCCTTGCCGAGCCCGCGGATCGCGGCGTTAAGCCCGGGGCAGTCGCCGCCGCTGGTGAGGACTCCGATGCACTGCTGGCTCGCCATAACTCGGGTTTCGGGTTTCGGGCTCTGGTTTCGGGGTTCGCTCGGCCGCCAGCGACCATGTTAGCCGCGACCGGGAAGGGTTGCGAGGTGCGAGCAACAAACCGCGACCACTTCTACCCGAGCCGCTGCCGGCGGAAGCGGGCGGTTGTGCGTCGGCTACGCAGGTTCGCTCCGTGCGCCCGATCGCCAACGGACCTCGTCGATGGTTGCTGCGAGAGGGCTCGAGGAAACTACGGGCTACGCGGTTCCCGCTACCCCACCGAGAGCCCACGGTCGACCGCCGCCTGTTCGCGGGTGTAGACCGCCAGGACGGACTCGAAGGTCTCGCGGTTGATCTTCCACGCCGGGTCGGTGTCCTTGTGGGCGCTGCAGTGGGTGGAGATCAGGCGGAACAGGAACTTGAACAGGTGCCGCGGCGTGCGGAGCGAGCGGAACGCGTCCAGCAGCCGCTCGTCGGACACGTCTGCGGAGATCATCTCGCGGATGGTGGGCGACGGGTCGGCGTCGCTGCAGGCGGCGATGCGGTCGTTGGTCAGGTCCCACAGCGCCTCGCCGGTCCAGTCGAGCGAGGGCACCATGTTCTGCTTGTCCAGCCGCGACCGCTGGTGGAAGTCGCGGTCCTCGCGGTGAACGTGCTCGGCCAGCTCGGACGGCAGCAGCAGCTTCAGACCGATGCCCGGCTGCTTGAGGAACTTGTTGTCGAGCATGGACCACACCAGGTCGCGCATCAGCTCGGCCTTGCCGTTGAGCAGGTGCGGCTCGTCCACGCGGTCCACCAGCACCACCACGCCGGTCACGCCCAGCGCCCGCAGCACGCCCTGCAGCTTGCCGAGCAGCTCGTAGCGGTCGTCGGTGCGGTTCTTGTCGGGCAGCGGCTGGTTGAGCAGGTCGCGCGACGCGAACGACATCAGCAGCTCGCGGATGCTGCCGGCGTCGCGGCGGAGCACCCGCAGGTGCTTGGAAACCTTGCCGGCCATCCAGCGGCGGCGGGCCCACTTGTAGACCCAGGGCAGCCAGCCGAAGGCGACCGCCAGGTAGACCCACGGCGCCGATAGCCAGCCCCAGTTGCTGGTGGCGATCATCGCGCCCACGGCGATCGCGGTGACCGCCAGGCCGACGAGCGCCTCGCCCCAGGCGCTTGCCGCGCCGTAGCCGACCGCCCGCTTCAGCCGCTTCCAGCGGACCGTGAACGGTTCGGCGGTGGAGTTGTCGTAGCAGGCGGCCAGGAGCAACAGGTCGCGCTTCTGCGAGCGGTCCAGCGCGTTCTTGAACTGCGTCGCGCCGGGGCTGGGACGCAGCCGGTTGGCCTCCGGCCCGTCGCGGTGCGGCGAGTCGAGCAGGTGGTCCACCAGGTCGGTCACGCCGAGCGACAGGATGGCGTCCATGTGGTCCCACAGCTTCCACTCCGCCAGCACCTTGGCCGGGTCGCGCTGCTTGCGGGCGCTCAGGCGGTCGGCGAACCGGTCGAGGAACGGGTTGAAGTCGTCGTACTCGATGACCCACAGCCGGCCCTGCTTGACCTCCTTGTTGTGGCTGGCCAGCTGCCCGATCACCTGCAGCCGCATGGCGGTCTTGCCGGCGCCCTTCTCGCCGAACACGATCGACGTGGCCGGGTCGGTCGGCTCGCCGAACACCTTGTCCCACGCGGGGTGGAACGTGGTGCCGCGGCACTTCGACTTGAACACCGGGTCGGTCTGGGCGTCCTCCTCGGTGAACGGGTTGGACGTGACGCCGTGGTGCTTGAGGAATTGGTCGGTGCGCATGCTGCGGGCGGGGCCGGAGGATCGTCGGGTTTCGGCTAGGGAGGGAGTCTTGTAATTGTAGGTCGTCGGCCGCTTGTCCGCCGCGCCCCCGGCGGAATCCCTTGCCACGGGAACCGGCAATTCCCGTATAATTGGAGCATGGACGAAGCCGCCAATCCACCGCCACTCAAGCTCACCCCCAAGTACGGCTACTACCCGCACTGGCCGCAGGACGGGGACGACTGGGTCCACCCCGAGGACGTCGCGCTAGCGCGGTCGCATTTCCCCAGCCAGCGGATCTGGCGCCGCGACGAGGAGTCGGGCGCCTACCACACGATCCGCTACGGAGACTTGACGCTGCGGGTCAAGTCGGCCCTGTGGCAGGAGGTTGCCAAGCCGGACTACGAGATCGGCGACCTGGTCGAGGTCCGCACCCGGCTGATGCGCAACGAGGCCCACACCGGCCGCGTCGCCGAGGTGCAGTGGGACGACTACCAGGGCCAGGTCGTCTACCACATCCAGGAGAACGACCGCCACCTCCCCAACAAGTACACGTCCGCCGACCTCAAGCCGGTCGACCCGGCCGAGGGCCGCGAGTTCAGCCGCCTCCCCTCCGACACGCCCGAGGCGACCGAGGGCGTCGACGAGCTGACCGAGGGGCTGCCGAAGGACGACAAGTTCGGCGGGCCCTGGGTGTAGTGTCGGTGACCGAAACTTCCAATCGGTTGCGACTGCGGCCCTTTGACTACGCACTGCTCTTCGTAGCAGCGGCTTCCGGGGCCGTGGTGTTGGCCGCGTTTGCAGACCGCGGTCCGTGGCGCACAACGCTTCGGTTTCACGTCGATGGAATGCCGACGGCGGGCGCGACCATCATCCTGGGCAGCGGCACATGCAAGGCGGACGCTAACGGTGAGGTCCAGATACTGAGAAACGGTGAAGAACCGTTCGCGTATTTCGTCACCTTGCCCGACGGCGCCACCTATGTTGGGGAGGTCAGAGGACACGGGAGTTACGAAGTCTATTTCTCCGATAAGGGGGTCCGCACCGTCACCAGCACCAATCATGGGATCTTCCGGGTGAAGAGCGAAACAACTAGCGTTAAGACGCCGGCAGAGCTCCTACGGCAACTTGAATCTGGCGAGATCAGCGAGCGCGAGTTCTTCCGCCAGCACCCGCGGCCGATTCCGAATGAGCAGCGTTGACTACAGCACCACGGACGCCCCGTCGCATGACGACCTTGCAATCGTCGACGAGGGCCTCGGCGCGGCGAACGAGCAGGCGGCCCCGCTGGGTGAGGTGCGACCGCTGGCCTGCTTCGCGCGGTCCGAGGGGCGGGTCATCGCCGGCGCGATCGGCCGCACGTGGGGCCCCGCCTGCGAGCTGCAGCAGCTGTGGGTCGCGCCGCATCGCCGCCGCCAGGGGATCGCGAGCCGGCTGGTCCGCGAGTTCGAAGCCGCCGCAGCACGACGCGGGTGCACGTCGGTGTTCCTCGAGACCTTCAGCTTCCAGGCGCCCGAGCTCTACCTGCGGCTAGGCTACGAAGTGAAGCACGAGCTGACGGTCTACCCCCACGGCGTGGTCCGGTACACGCTGCTGCGAGAGCTGCCTGCAGCAGATCCACAGGCTCAGTAGCCGACGGATTACATCCGTCGGAGAACCCGGTGAAAGGTCGACCGGCCAGGGAAAGCATCGCCCCGGGGCGTCCGATGGATGTAATCCATCGGCTAGCGGGTCCTCTGCGACGAGTCGGTAGGGTGCATGAAATGCACCAACGACCCCACCACACCGCGATGGTGCATTGCATGCACCCTACAAGCCACATGCTGCTGCCCCGCGCTACATGGCCTGCAGGTAATCACACAGCACGCCGATGTTCTCGCAGAACGCGCCGCTCGATACGTACCGCTCGCCGGCGGCAAACTCCGGCTGGCCCTTGTGGCGGCCGCCGCTGTTGACGCTCACCCACCGGCCCTGGTCGTCGAGCTCGCCGATGACCCGCCGCGCCCGCTCCGCCAGCGCGGCGGGGTTGGGTTGGGGCGGGCCGTCGCCCGACGCGGCGCGTTCGTGCTTCTTCCGCAGCGACTCGAGCCGCGACGGGATCTTCCACGCGTAGTGGCTGGGCAGCCGGTCGTCGTTGTAGGTCAGCGTGTACTGCCGGCCGTTGCGCTGCATGTACAGCGGGCGGTTGGTGCGCAGCTCGTAGTAGCGCGACAGGCGCCCGTCCGGCAGCACCGACGACTCGAGGTAGTCGAGCGCCGCGGGGATGGGCGCCAGGTACTTGTCGTCGCCGGTGACGCGGTGGATCAGCAGCAGCGTCTCGATCGCTTCTTGCGTTTCGTCGCTGGCGATGGCGGGGGGCTCGAACGCGCGGGCCCAGACGGGCCGCATCTGGTAGTTGTACTGCTGGGCCCAGCCACGCTGCGGCGCCGGCATCTGGGCGAGGATCAGGAAGTCGCCTAGCTTGCGGAGCGCGGCCTCGTAGTCGGGCTCGCCATAGACCTCGTGGGCGGCGGCCAGCGCCTGGGCGGCGTAGCCGCACACGTTGTCGTTCAGCGTGTAGAGGTCCCAGTACTCCTTGACGCGGTGCTCGGTGCGCCAGTCGTAGTCCGGGTAGCCGGCCGGGACGACCGGGTGCGGCTCGACCGGCCCGCTCCACACCTGGGGGAACGCGCCGTTGGGGAACTGGGCCGTGAGCAGCGCGGCCAACGCCCGCCGCGAGGCGTCGTGGACCGGCTTGTCGGCGAAGCCGAACGCCTGGTCGGCGCGGGCCATGAAGCGGATGGCGGTCTGGGTCTGCCCGTCGTCGAGCGACGAGCGGCCCTCGGTCCGGTCGCGCGCCCCGGAGAACGGCTCGCCGCGCATCCGCCCGGCGATGTCGAACGCGCGGGGCCACCCGCCGGTGGCCATCTGCCCGTTGACCATCGCGCCGGCGGTCTCGCGGGCGGCATCGAGGTAGAACTTGTCACCGGTAGCGCGAAACGCGCGGAGCATCGCCAGCCCTACGCTCGGCGTGCTGGGTGGCTCGACCCAGACGAGCGACTCGCCGGCCGGCCCCTCGCCCCACCGCTGCTGCGTGTCGAGCGAGTAGTGGTACACGCACCCGCCGTGCAGCGCGTGCGTGCCACGGAAGTACCGCGCCGCCGACTTGATGGCGGCAAGCGTCTGGGCGCGGCTGGGCGGTTCGGCCACAGCAATGTTCGTGAGCTGCAGAAAGAGGAGCAGTGCAAGCGCGACGCGGGTGCACACGGAGTGGGGCCAGCGCATCGATCGGCCTCGGAGGGGGGAAGAGGGAACCCCCGAGGTTAGCACAACACGGCGCGGCAAAGCAAAGTCGCGCCCACTCCAGCCGACAGATTACATCTGTCGGAGAACTCGGAGTTGGGTCGACTCGTACAGCAGAGCGTTACCCGGAGCATCCGATGGATGTAATCCATCGGCTACTACGTTGGGGTCGCTTGCGGCCGCCGGCTATTTACCGCGCGCCACGGCCTGTTCTTCCAGGCCCAGCCGCTTCATCTTCTTGTAGAGCGTGGTGCGGTTGATGCCCAGCTCGTCGGCGGTCTGGTTGCGGTTCCAGTCGTTCTTCTCGAGCACCTCGCGGATGATCTGCCGCTCGGGGCCCTCGAGCGCCTCCTTGAGGGTCTTGCCGCTGAAGCTGGCCGGCGCGGTCAGGCCGCCGCCCACGCGCATCTCGGGGGGCAGGTCGATGGTGTCGATCATCTCGCCCTTGCCCAGCAGCGCCGATCGCTCCACCACGTTCTGCAGCTCCCGCACGTTGCCGGGCCAGCCGTAGCTCTGCATCGTGGCGATCGCCTCGTCGGTGAAGCCCTTCACGTCGCGGCCGGAGTCCTCGCAGACCTCCTGCAAGAACTTCTGCGCGAGCACGGGCACGTCGCTCACGCGGCTGCGGAGCGGCGGCAACTCGATGTTGATCACGTTGATCCGGTAGTACAGGTCCTGCCGGAACGTGCCCTCCGCGACGTTCTTCGCCAGGTCCTCGTTGGTGGCCAGGATCACCCGCACGTCGACGGTGTGGGTCTCGCTGCCGCCGACCGGCTCGAAGGCCAGCTCCTGCAGCACCCGCAGCAGCTTGACCTGCATGGCGGGCGTGGCGGTGCCGATCTCGTCCAGGAAGATCGTGCCGCCGTCGGCCTGCAGGAACTTGCCGGTCTTGTTGGCGGTCGCGCCGGTGAAGGCGCCGGCCACGTGGCCGAACAGCTCGCTCTCCAGCAGGTTCTCGGGCAGCGCGCCGCAGGCGACCTCAACGAACGGCCCGTTCGCGCGGCTGCTGCGCCGGTGGATGGCGCGGGCGATCAGGCTCTTGCCGGTGCCGCTCTCGCCGGTCACCAGCACCGTGGCGCGGGTGTCGGCGATGGACTCGACCATGTCGAACACCTTGACCATCCGCGGGTCGGCGCCGACCACGCCGCTCAGGCCGTACTTCTTCTCGAGCTCGGCCTTCAGGCTGTTGTTCTCTTCGACGACTTTGCGTTGCGACAACGCCCGCTCGATCGACATCAAGAGCTCGTCGTCCATGAGCGGCTTGGTGAGGTAGTCGAACGCGCCGGCGCGGACCGCCTCGATGGCGGAGTCTGGGGTGCCGTAGCCGGTGAGCAGGATGACCTGCGTCTGCGGCCACTGGCGGAGCGACCGCTCCAACAGGTCGAAGCCGTCGCCGTCCTGCAGCCGGATGTCCGACAGCAAGAGGTCGTATGCGCCGGCGCCCATGCGCTCCAGAGCGTCCGAGTAGCCGCCGGCCGTGTCGAGGTCGAAGCCCTGGTCGCGTAGCCAGTCGGCCATCGACTCGAGAACCTGACGGTCGTCGTCTACCAGGAGCAGCTTGGGCGAAGCGGTCATTGCAGCGGGCGGGGTCGGGCAGGCGGGTCGGCGCGGGGAGGTCCCACGCGGCGTTCGCTGCAAAAGTAGGTCGCCCCGGCCGCCGTGCGATGAGAAAAAGCGACAACGTCGCGGCGGTGCAGCAACCGCGGCGGTTGGGTTGCTCCGGTTGCGCCGGGTGGCATGTCAAATAGAGTTGACATCCGCAATTGTCTAGTTTATGTTACACACGTTGGTTTCGCTTCGCCCCTAGTTGGAGTGGTCCGATGAACGCTGGTGAGAAGATCGCTTGGTTGGAGCTGGTCACAAGCCTGTCCGCGATAGCCGCCGTGACCGCGTTGTACCCCTGGCTGGGCAACGGCGCGACCGGCGCCTTCGGGCTGCTAGGCCTGCTGGGCGCGGCCGCCCTGTTCACCAACAAGCGCGGGGCGGCGGTCGTGCTGGACGAGCGCGACAGCGTCATCCACCAGCGGGGCCTGCGACTGGGGGTATTCACCGGCTGGATGCTCGGCTTCATGGGGATGATCGCCATCGTGCTGTGGGCCTCCTCCCAGCGAGAGCCGGCCGTGCCCGTGGCGTGGCTCACCTGGCTGGTGTGGGTGCAGTTCGCCGTGTGCTACGCGGTGAAGGGGTTCGTTGAGGTCCGCAGCTACCGGGGCGCCGGGCATGCCTCGTAAAGCGGAACCGCGGCTGCAGAACCGGGTGCGCGAGCTGCGCGGCGAACGCGCAGGGATGACGCAGCAGCAACTGGCCGACGAGGTGGGCGTGACGCGGCAGACGATCATCGCGCTCGAGAAGGGCGCGTACACCCCTTCGCTGGCGCTGGCGCTGCGCATCGCCAAGCTGTTCGACGAGCCGACCGACGAGGTGTTCTACCTGGAGGACTGAGGCCGCGCGGTCGGCCTCTGGCGGTTTCTCCGCCCGCAAGGCAGGATAGAACGCATGTCGTTCGAGCACCTCCGCCACAAGCCGCCCGCCCGATTGCAGCGCCCCCGCGAGCTGCTGCTGGTCTGCGCGCCGCTGCGGAGCAACGTGAACCTGTCGCGGATCTTCCGCGCGGCGGGCTGCTGCGGGGTGGAGCGGATCATCGCCACCGGGCGGGCGAAGCTCGACGCGGAGATCGCCCGTGACGCCGCCGAGACCGTCCGGCTGGAGGTCAAGCGGAGCCTGCCGCCGGTGCTCAAGTCGCTGCGTGAGGAGGGCTACCGGCTGGTCGGGCTGGAGCAGACCACCGACTCGACCGACCTGCACCACTACGAGTTCCAGCGCCGCACCGCGCTGGTGATCGGCAACGAGCGGACCGGCCTCACCGACGACGCCCTGGCCCTGCTGCACGACGTGGTGGAGATCCCGGTGTGGGGCATGCCGCACAGCTACAACGTCGCGACCGCTACCGCGATGGCCCTGTACGAGTACTGCCGTCAGTTCCCCGCCGGCTGATGTGGGTTCCACGGTGGGCTTCGGCAGGCTTAGCTTCTATAGTGCCTCCGACCGCCCGCCCCGCCCTACCGAGGACCACATGCCGCACGACCACCGACTCGAGCAACTCCGCCAGGCCATCGAGCCCCACCGCCTGGCGCTGCTCGAGCACTCGCTCTACGAATCCATCGACCAGCTGCCCGCGCTGCGGGTGTTCATGCAGCACCACGTGTACGCGGTGTGGGACTTCATGTCGCTGCTCAAGCGGCTGCAGGCCGACCTCACGGGCGCCAGCCAGCCTTGGCTGCCGCCGGCCGACCCGCTCTCGGCGCGGCTGATCAACGAGATCGTGCTCGGTGAGGAGACCGACGAGCGGCCCGACCACGGCTACGCCAGCCACTACGACCTGTACCTCTCGGCGATGCGCGCCTGCGGCGCCGATTGCGGGCCGATCGAGAGCCTGGTCGAACGGCTCCGCGGCGGCCAGCTGGTCCGCGACGCGCTGGCGGACGGGTCGGTAGAGCCGGGCGTGGCCGAGTTTGTCGGCGCGACCTTCGACCTGGTCGAGCACGGGGCGACGCACGAGGTCGCCGCGGCGTTCACGTTCGGGCGGGAGGACCTGCTGCCGGACGTGTTCCGGCAGATCGTCGCGAATGTGAACCGCGCCGATGGGGGGCTGGACGAGTTCGAGTACTACCTCGGCCGGCACATCGAGCTCGACGGCGACCACCACGGCCCGATGGCCGAGCGGCTGGTGGCCTCGGTCTGCCAGGGCAGCGACGACAAGTGGCGCGAGGCCGAGCGGGCGGCCGTGGGCACGCTGCGGGCGCGGCTCGCGCTGTGGGACAGCGTCTGTACGCGGATCCGGCAGGGGCAACCGGCCTAACCCGACGCCCGGCCCGGCGGGATTCGCGCTGTGGCCGTGATTGCCGCTTTGTCCCGGCGTCCACGGCTGCCTAGAATAGGACCATTCCGACCAAGACCGGCGCGGGGGTTCTATTCAGCTATGAGCGACGCCAGAGAGTCCCGCCGCGAGCGGGCCGCCGCGATGGACGCGACCATCGAGCGCAACGCCGATATCGTCCGCCGCAGCCGTCGCCAGCGCAGCTTCCTCAAGGTGCTTGGCCTGTCGCTCCCCGTGCGGATGGACGACGTCAAGCAGGCGTTCCGCGAGAAGGCCCGCGAGACCCACCCCGATCACAACGGCAGCGCCGAGGCGTTCCGCGAGGTGCAGCAGGCGTTCGACGAGGCGGTGGAGTACGCCAAGAAGAACGAGAAGCGGCTGCCGTGGCTCGGTGCGCAGCTGCCGATGTACGTCGCGCAGCGGGAGGTGATCGAGCTGGTCGAGCAGTGGGGCGGCGCGATCGACCTGCAGCAGCTCGACTGGCTGGAGGACACGGTCGGCGTCGACTTCTCGCAGCTCGCCGACCGGCTCCGCGGCATCGACCTTACCGACCGCCCGGTCGGCGACGCCGAGCTGAGCGAGCTGATGGCGAACGCCGACGGCGTCGCCTATCTGGAAACGCTGCGGCTGGCCGGAACCAAGGTCACCGACCAGGGCATCCTGGCTGTGACCCTCGCGCCGAGCCTGCGGCACATCGACCTGCGGCGGACGCCCGTCTCGCAGCACGCGCGGAACGAGCTAGCAAAGTTCCGCCGCTTCGATGAGGTGGAGGGCGCCAGCCGCGGGCTGTTCGGCTGGGTGCGGGGCCTGTTCGGCTAGGGCGACAAATGGCCGGCGAGTCCGGCGCCACACCGCGGCGGCGGTGTTATAAGCCCTGCACGCACCACGGTGCGGAGAAAGAAAGTCGCCGCGCCTGTAGACTGCCGCCGGCTGCCGCCGTTTCTCGGCCCGTGCTTCCCGACGCCCAGTCACCATCGCGTTGCTGGCGTCGCCCCCCTACCGACGCCCAGTCACCGTCGCCCAGTAAACGAAAGCCGATATGCTACGCCTGAAGTCGACCACCACCTGGTTCCTCGCCTCGCTGCTGCTAGCTGCCTGTGTGGTCGCCCAACCGCCGGGCTTCGACGGTCCCCCTGGCGGCCGCCCCGGCGGCCGCGGCTTCGGCGGCCCGATGGGCGGCCCCGACATGGAGCTCGTCGCCAAGCACGACGCCAACCACGACGGCTGGCTCAACAGCCAGGAACGCGCCGAGGCCCGCAAGGAGCTCGCCGACCGCCCGCAACGCGGCCGGGGCCCGGGCGGGCGCGGCCGGTTCGGCCGCGGTGATCAGCAGCCGCCCCAGCCCGGCCCGCAGGTGGCGCCCGCCGACGCGGAGATCTTCCCCGACGCCGAGCTGTACGACACGTCGGTCCTGCGGACGTTCTTCTTCGAGTTCGAGGACGACGACTGGGAGCAGCAGATGGCGGCCTTCAAGCCGACCGACGTCGAGGTTCCGGCGCGGCTGACTGTCGACGGCAAGGTGTACGAGAACGTGGGCGTTGGATTCCGCGGCGCGTCGTCGTTCATGATGGTGCCGGAGGGACGCAAGCGTTCGCTCAACGTGTCGATCGACATGGCGGACAAGGACCAGCGGCTCTACGGCCACAAGTCGCTCAACCTGCTCAACTGCAACGGCGACCCGTCGCTCATGAGCACGCTGCTCTACTCACACATCGCCCGCGAGCACCTCCCGGCGCCCAGGGCCAACCTGGCCCGCGTGGTGATCAACGGCGAGTTCTGGGGCGTGTACGCCAACGTGCAGCAGTTCAACAAGGTGTTCCTGAAGGAGAACTTCGACCCGTCCAAGGGCACCCGCTGGAAGGTGCCCGGCAGCCCCCGCGGCGACGGCGGCCTCCGCTACACCGGCGACGACCTGGCCGACTACAAGCAGCGGTACGAGATGAAGTCCGACGACGGCGACGAGGAGTGGCAGGCGCTGGTCGAGCTCTGCCGCGTGCTGAACGAAACGCCGCTCGACAACCTGCAGGAGAAGCTCAGCCCGATCCTCGACATTAATCAGACGCTGTGGTTCCTAGCGCTCGACGTGGCGCTGGTGAACAGCGACGGCTACTGGACCCGCGCCAGCGACTACAGCCTGTTCCGCGACGCCAACGGCGTGTTCCACACCATCCCGCACGACATGAACGAGGCGATGCAGGCGCACGGCGGACGCGGCGGGCCGGGAGGAGGCCGCGGGTTCGGACCGCCGCCGGGCTTCGGGCCGCCCCCCGGGTTTGATCCCCAGGCCGGGCCGCCCGAAGGCTTTGGCCCACCGCCCGGGTTCGGTCCTCCGCCCGAGCAGTTCGCCCAACGCGACGACGACGAGGGCGGCCGTCAGCGGCGGCCGCGCGGCGAGGGGCGGGACGACCGCCGCGGCGACCGCCAGCGCGGTGATGACCGCGGGGGCCGGCGCGGACGCGGCTTCGGCGGCGGCCCCGGTCACGGCGGCCCCGACCTGGACCCGCTGGTCGGCCTGGACAACGACCGCACCCCGCTCCGCAGCCGCCTGCTGGCCGTCCCCGAACTCCGCGAGCGGTACCTGGGCTACGTCCGCGAGATCGCCGAGAAGCAGCTCGACTGGAACCAGATCGGCAAGCTGGTCGCGCAGCAGCGCGAGCTGGTTGCCGACTCGGTGAAGGTCGACACCCGCGGGCTCAGCGACTTCGCCGCCTTCGAGCGGTCCACCTCGCCCGAAGCGGGCGCCGAGGGCACGCTGCGCAGTTTCTTCGACGCCCGCCGCGAGTTCCTGCTGAACTACAAGGCCCCCACCGTCGCCCGGAACTAGCGGCCGCCGCGTCGTTCCCACCGCCAGACGGGACCGTCATCGGGGTCGATGACCTCGCCGACACACTCGAAGCCGCACTTGGTGAGCACGCGCGTCGACGCGTTCTCCTCCGGCAGCGTGTGCGCCCTGACCACCCTCACCCCGCCCTGCCCCGCCGCGTACGCGGCCAACGCCCGGGCGGACTCGGTGGCGTAGCCCTGGCCCTGCCAGTCGGGTTCGACCTGGTAGGCGATCTCCACTGCCCCCTCGGCCGAGGGCGGGCCCTTGAAGCCGCACGATCCGATCACCATGTCCGAGTCGCGCTGAACCATCCGGAACCCGTGAACCCACGGGTCGGCCTCGTCGGCCGCCTCGACCAGCGCCAGCCACTCGGCCGACAGCTGGGCCCGGATCTCGGGGCCCAGCTCGTCGATCCAGTCACGGGTGGCTTCCGCCGAATCGAGCACGAGCCTCAGACGTTCGGTGTCGAGGATGAGGTCGGTCATGTCGTGGCCTTTGGTTGTCAGCCGCGTGTCTCGAATGCCGCTCCGCAAGCCCGTCACCCCTAATCACCTACAGCCGCTCGTACTGCGTCCACGCGATGTGCGTCTGGGCCTCACCTTTCGCACGGCTGATCACAAGCGTGGTCGAGGACGTATCGGTGGTGACCTGGATGATCTGAATCGCCACGGGACGTTCGGCCGAGTCGCTGTGATAGGTGACCGACCGCGGGAACGCCGCGCCGGCCGGTTCGCTATGCTTGCCGCCGTCTGGCGGGGTGAGCATCGCAGTGTAGTAGGCCACCACTTCCGCAAACGAGTCGGCGGTGGTCATCACGGTGCGACACTGCCCCGAGGGCGTCGTGCGTTTCCCTTGGGCGTCCTTTGTCGCGGCGTCACTCATAACCGACTCGAGGATCTTGGCGTCGGGGTACCGCCACTCGAAGATCCGGGCCAAGAGCGTCTTTGGCTCTTCTGCGGGCAAAGCGGCCGCGGCCAGCATCGCCAGCACGAGATAAGTGGTCCGCAGCATGAGGAGCCTCCGGTGTTGCCGAGGAGCGTGCA
The DNA here is from genome assembly GCF_007859765.1 of Posidoniimonas corsicana. Classification (NCBI taxonomy): domain Bacteria; kingdom Pseudomonadati; phylum Planctomycetota; class Planctomycetia; order Pirellulales; family Lacipirellulaceae; genus Posidoniimonas; species Posidoniimonas corsicana. Next base: position 213,966 of record NZ_SIHJ01000003.1, on the reverse strand, counting down.
ATCGCAGCCTAGAGTGGGACGCGGGTGGCGGCCAAAAGGTTCAGCTCGATCCAGCATCTCCGGGCGGATCCTACCACATCCCGGGTGAGACTATCGGGTCACTCCGTGAACTCCTGCCCGTGCCGCGCGAGCATCGAGGTCACAGCGTACCGCCACGCAGCGAGGTGGATCGATAGCCATACAAACACTCCAAGCATGGCTTTTAACGACACGCGTCGCTTGCTCAGTGGGTCTCCGGCAAGGCAATCCCAACCCGCCCAGGCGTAGCAGACCAACGCCAACGGCGCCGCCCAGATAGTCGAACCATAGAAGTAGGCCGGGATCGTGACAAAGAACGTTGCGATCGCCACCACAAAGAACAAACCGTAGAGCATCGACTCCCAGGGAGGACCATTTGATGACACGCGGGTGCAAGCAACCCACGGGAGAGTTCCCAGGAAGAACACAATCGGCGCGATCGCCAACAGGATGATGAAGCTTCCTGACCCCGACGTTTGTTGGTCCACGCCCACTGCCCAGAGCACGGCGAGCACGAGCCAATTCGCCATACCCGTGTAAACTCCGATGCGCACCCAAAGATCGCCGCGGCGGGTGCTGGGCGCCCAAGCAATCCGCGCCGCGCTTACGCACCCGGCCACGACCAATGGGTAGACGAACGCCAAGTTCGGCCATTGGAGCAGCAGCAATGCGTAGTCCGCCCGACTGCCTGTCTGCCTCCTCAGCCGGAACCAGCTGTAGGTCGCCATGAAGAACAGGTAACAGGGAGGCACAAAGACCCCCCAATACATGATCGCGGCGCAGCGGAAGGTCGTTCGAAACGGAACCACCGGCGCGGGTATTGTGTCGGCTTCGCTCTCCACGGTCGCTCGGCAGGAGTTGCGGGCGGGTTGAACTTCGATGCGGCCCGCGCGTGCTGTCCCACGACGCGACGGCTGACCGCACCGTTATACCCCGCCCGCCAGCCGTTGGGCGGCAATCCCTTCCGGATGGCGGTCCGGCCGACTTTAGCCAGCCGAAAGCCCAATTGAGGCTGACAACGGCCCCGGTGATTGGTCGATAAGGGGAATCGTGTTTTCCGCCGGCGCGGGCCCGACGCCGCCACTGGGCTTGCCCGGGCCCGCGGACTCCACTAAACGAGACGCACGAAAATAGCGGGGTGGGGCAATCCGGCCCGGTCCGGCGGCCCCTCACCGTTGTGGCGGATAGGGGAGCGGGATATAATCCGGGGCTTGATATTATCCATCCCCCCCAATCCTCCAAACCCTCCATCCGCCCGCCAGCGGCCCTCGCGACGTCAAGAGAACCCTGCCCATGCGATTCTGGTTGATTGACGCCATCGAAGAGTTTGTGCCCGGCGAGCGCATGGTGACGTCGAAGAACGTCTCGTACAGCGAGGAGTACCTGCAGGACCACTTCCCCGAGTTCCCGGTGCTGCCGGGCGTGTTCATGCTCGAGGCCGCGACCCAGTCGGCCGCGTGGCTGCTGCGGCTGTCGGACGACTTCCAGCACACGATCGTCGCGCTCAAAGAGGCGCGCAACGTCAAGTACGCGGACTTCGTGTCGCCGGGCAGCAAGCTGACCATCACGGCCGAAGTGAACAAAGTGGAGGGCCGCGAGGTCGGCTTCAAGGTGACCGGCAAGGTCGACGAGGGGACCTCGCTGAGCGGCCGCCTGGTGCTGGAGCGCTACTGCCTGGCCGACGACGACCCCGCGCAGGCCGAGTCGGACGGGCGCCTGCGGACCTCGCTGCGTAAGTGGTCCAAGGCGATCGTCACCCCAGAGATGCAGGCCGCGCTCGCCAACAGCTAGCAACGCCGGCGCCCGGGGCCGCCGCAACCACCCCGCCAAGCCTTTACGGCACGGGCCCCGCCCGGCCGATCCGAGTACAGAACCCAGTCAGACCGGAGAACGATTACGATGCCCACGCAAGAAGAGATCTTTGAGAAGGTTCAAGAAGCCTTGGTCGACGCCCTGGGCGTTGAAGAGGACGAGGTGACGCCGGAGGCCAAGCTGCAGGCCGACCTGGACGCCGAGAGCATCGACTTCCTGGACATCGTGTTCCGCCTGGAGAAGGCGTTCGACATCAAGATCGAGCGCGGCGAGCTGTTCCCCGAGGACATCCTGACCGACGCCTCCTACGTGCAGGACGGCAAGGTCACGCCCGAGGGCCTGACCAAGCTGAAGGAGCGGATGCCGTTCGCCGACCTGTCCGCCTTCGAGTCGGACCCGGTCGTGCAGAACCTGGGCAAGCAGCTCACCGTGCAGGACATGTGCCGCTTCGTCGAGCACAAGCTGAGCAAGTAGCGCCGGCCGGTCCGATCCCCCGGCGCACGCCGGGGGCCAGGGCCAACGCGGGCCGCCAACCACTAGCCACTAGCCACCAACCACCCCTTCCTCCCATGCGCTGGTTCTGGGTCGATCGATTCACGGAGTACGTGGCGGGCTCGCACGCGGTGGGGCACAAGGGTGTCTCGCTGAGCGAGGAGCACCTGCACGACCACTGGGAGTCGTACCCGGTGATGCCCAACACGCTGATCGCCGAGGGCATGGCCCAGACGGCCGGCCTGCTGGTCAGCGAGCTGTACGACTTCAAGGAGCTGGTGGTGCTGGCCAAGTTCACCCGGCTGGAGTTCGACGGCCTGGTCCGCCCCGGCGACACCATCACCTACCGCGCCGAGGTGGGCGCCACCAAGGAGGTGGGCGCCCAGGCGACCGTGGTCGGCACGGTGGGCGACCGCCAGCAGGCCCGGGCGGAGATCTTCTTCGCCCGCATGCAGGCCGGCGCGGCCACCGCGCAGGGCCTGCCGAGCCGGCTGTTCGACCCAGAGGACCTGGCCCACTGGCTGCAGATCACCGACGTGTTCAAGGTCGGCAGGCACGAGGACGGCAGCCCCATGACGCCCGGCGACTACGGCCTGCCGTCGTACGCGTGAGCCTGGGCGCCAGCACACCCGGCGGCGTCCGCCGCCGGTGTACGCGCCGCCTCCGGCCGGCGTAAAATAACGTTCCGGAATCCTCCCCCCGCCGACCGCGGTCGGCGGCAGCTTCTTCCCGCGAGCCCGCCATGCGTAACCGAGTCGTCATCACCGGAGTTGGCTGCGTCACCCCGCTGGGGACCACCGTGCCCGAGCTGTGGGCCAACCTGCTGGCGGGCAAGAGCAGCGTGCGTCAGACCTCGCTGTTCGACGCGTCGAAGTTCCCCACCAACATCGCGTCGGAGGTCCGCGACTGGTCGATCGCCTCGGTCGGCGAGGACCCGGCCGTGTGGGAGAAGCGCGGCCGCCACACCCGCTTCGCCGTCGGCGCCGCCAAGCAGGCGATGGAGGACTCCGGCGCGCTCGGCACGGTCGAGCCCACGCGGATGGGCGTGTACCTGGGCGCGGGCGAGGGCCAGCAGGACTTCGGCGCTTTCAGCGCGATGATGACCGCCGCCATCCAGGGCGGCGAGTTCGACCTGACCAAGTTCGTGCAGAAGGGCCTGGAGCTGCTCGACCCGATGGAGGAGCTGGAGCAGGAGCCCAACATGCCGGCCGCCTACGTAGCCGCGCAGTTCGACGCCCAGGGCCCCAACTTCAACTGCCTGACCGCCTGCGCCGCCAGCAGCCAGGCCATCGGCGAGGCGGCCGAGATCATCCGCCGCGGCGACGCCGACGTCATGATCTCCGGCGGCGCGCACAGCATGATCCACCCGTTCGGCGTCACGGGCTTCAACCTGCTGACCGCGCTCTCCGAACGGAACGACGAGCCGGAGCGCGCCAGCCGCCCGTTCGACCAGCACCGCGACGGCTTCGTGCTGGGCGAGGGCGCCGCAATGCTGATCCTCGAGGAGTACGAGCACGCCAAGGCCCGCGGCGCGCAGATCTACGGCGAGCTGGTCGGCTACGGCGCCACGGCCGACGCCTTCCGCATCACCGACACCCACCCCGAGGGGCGCGGCGCCACCAGCTGCATCAAGATGGCGCTGAAGGACGCCGGCATCGGCACATCCGACATCGACTACGTCAACGCCCACGGCACCAGCACCACCGTCAACGACAAGGTCGAGACCCTCAGCCTCAAGCAGGCCCTCGGCGAGGACGACGCCCGCGCCACGCCGGTCTCGAGCACCAAGAGCATGATGGGCCACCTGATCGCCGCGGCCGGCGCCACCGAGCTGATCATCAGCCTGATGGCCATCAAGGACAACAAACTGCCGCCGACCATCAACTACGAAACGCCCGACCCCAACTGCGACCTCGACTACATCCCCAACGAGGCCCGCGACCAGCAGTGCAACATCGTGCTGTCCAACAGCTTCGGATTCGGCGGGCAGAACATTACGCTAATCGCGCGGGGCGTGTGAGTTCGCTGCGGGAACGCTATTGGCTATCGGCTGTTGGCTGTCGGCTCTCGACAAAGGCGCGGCGGGCCGACCAGCTTCGCATGGCGGTGAACACCCCGGTCCAGACCAATGCCTGCAGCAGCACGCCTGAGAGCAGCCACAGGCGGTACTCGGCAAGCGAGCTGACTCCCCACGCTTGCAGATCCAGCAGCCCGCTGAGGAACCACAGCGGCCCGAGCAGCAGTACGTAGATCTCAAACTCCGGGCTCCCCTCCCTCAGCACCTCGCCGAACCGGCCGAAACGCGCCCACGCAGCGAGGCTCGCCAGCCCCCACACCGCCGCGCCCGTGGCGATCCCCTTCCCCCAGGCGACCGGCCGGCGCGTGGCGTGCCGGACCTCCGCCCGCGCCGTTGGCGATTTAAAAGGGTTGGCCGCGGGCGACCCGGCGGGTGCGTTCTGCTGTGAGTTCATGCCGCCACAGACTCGCGGGTGCACTGCGTGGACGATTACTTCGGCGACTCGCCCGGGCAGTTGATTCGCTCTTATCGCAATGTAGTGAGTTGCATCGCATACTCATCGGAGCATGAAACATGGCGAGCCCAAAACAACTCACAATGCCCCACGACTAACAGGGCAATGCCAATTTGAACAAGCAGGGGGCCAATGCCTGCTGAGGAGCGGTAAGATACCGCGAATAGAACGCCGGCCGGAAGGCTGACTCAACCGCCAACAGTATCCCCTAGCTGTGCTACACTCGTGAATCTCAAGGATGCTGGCGTCGCTGCTCTGGCCAACCTGCTCCGCGTACCCCGTCCGGTCGCATCATGAGTCGTTATCGATTCGCCACGCCGCTCCGATCGCTACTGTTTGCTCTGCTGCTGGCGGCGTGGGGCACGCCCGGCCGCGCCGAACCGGCAACGGAGGACGCCGCTGAGCCGCTGCCGCCGGACATCGCGACTCGCGACTTCGGGCACGACTGGCCGACGTTTCTTGGGCCCGCGGCCGATGGCAAGTCACGGGAGACGGGACTCGACTTCGATTGGCCGGCCGAGGGGCCGCCGATCGTGTGGCAGACGCCGCTGGGGACCAGCTACAGCGGGCCCTCGATCAGCCGCGGACGGTTGTTCCACTTCGACCGCCACGGCGATCAGGACCGGCTGACCTGCCGCGTGGCGGAAACGGGCGAGCAGCTCTGGGCCGTTTCCTACCCGACCGACTACGAGGACCTGCTCGGCTACAACAACGGCCCCCGCTGCTCGCCGGTGGTAGACGGGGCGCGGGTCTACACGCTGAGCGCCGAGGGGGTCCTGAGGTGCGCCAGCGCGTCCGACGGCGGGCTGCTGTGGGAAGTCGACACCACCGAGCGGTTTCGCGTGGTGAAGAACTTCTTCGGCGTCGGCAGCACGCCGCTGGTGGTCGGCGGCCACGTGATCGTGAACGTCGGCGGCAGCCCGGCCGACGCGCCGCGCGATGTCTACGCGGCGCGGGGCGCCGTGCCGGCCAACGGCGCCGGGGTGGCAGCGTTCGACAAGCTAGACGGCAAGGTGGTTTGGACGTGCGCCGACGAGCTGGCCAGCTACGCGAGCCCGGTCGCCGCCGACATCGAGGGCCGGCCCTGGTGCTTCGTGTTCGCCCGCGGCGGCCTGGTCGCGCTGAACCCACAGACGGGCGAGATTGATTTCCAGTACCCCTGGCGGGCGAAGACCCTGGAGAGCGTGAACGCTTCGTCGCCGGTCGTGGTGGGCGACGAGGTCTTCATCTCCGAGACCTACGGCCCTGGAAGTTCACTGCTGCGGGTGCGGCCCGGGGCGTTCGACATCGTCTGGCGGGACGATCCGCGGGAACGTGAGAAGTCAATGCAGCTGCACTGGAACACGGCCATCCACCACGAGGGCTACCTGTACGGCAGCAGCGGCCGCCACTCGAACGGGGCCGAGCTCCGCTGCGTGGAGTGGTCGACCGGCGAAGTCAAATGGCGTCAAGAATCGCTGGGGCGATGCTCGCTGCTCTACGCCGACGGCCACCTGATCTGCCTGGCCGAGAGCGGCGAGCTGCACGTCCTCAAGGCCACCCCCGGGCGGTACGAGCTGGTGCGGTCGGTCACGCTGCGTGACGCCACCGGCAAGCAGCTGCTCGAGCCCTATGCCTGGACCGCGCCGGTGCTGGCCCGCGGCCTGCTTTACCTGCGGGGCGACGATCGGCTGGTCTGCATCGATCTGGCGAAGAACTGAACCGCATCGCCAAGTTCAATAACTCCTGCGCCCGTAGGTCTCCGGCTCAGACAACTGGTCACCGGGCGGCCGGGGTGGTTGGGCGCCGCGCAGCGGCAGGGGCTCGCGGCGGCGTGGTATGTGAGTTGCATCCAGTTGGACTCCGCCGATCACGCGAGTGTCGGCCGCACCGAGTTCGCAAGCACGCCGCCCTGCGGCGCGTTCGCCCAACCGAAAGCAACCACCATGGGTTCCCCCACGACCACCCCCGAAAAAATCGACGAGCTCTACGAACTGATCGACGGCATGGAGGTCGCGCTGATGACCACCCGCCGCCCCGACGGGCTCTTGGTCACGCGCCCGATGGCGACCCAGGACCGCGGGCCGCTGGCCGACCTGTGGTTCGTCACCAGCATCGATACCCACAAGGTCGACGAGATCGAGGCCGACCCGCATGTCAGCCTCGGCTACTACGACCACGGCTCCAGCGAGTGGGTGTCGGTCAGCGGGCGGGCGAGCATCTGCCAGGACCGCGACAAGATCCACGAGCTCTACGAAGACGACTGGAAGATGTGGTTCCCGGACGACGGCCCCGGCCGCGACGGCGGGCCGGACGACCCTCGGCTAGCGTTGATCTTCGTCGAGGCGCTGACCGTCACGTATATGAAGGCCAAGCACTCCAAGCCGATGACCCTGTTCGAGATCGCCAAGGGGCGGCTGACCGGCAAGCAGCCCGACATCGGCCGCGAAGAGCACCTGGACCGGGCCGAGCTGTAGCCCGCTACTCCGGGAACTCCTTGTCGACCGCGTCGGTCTGGTAGATCGGCATGTACCGGTAGTAGACCTCCAGCGTCATCGTGGCGAGCGAGGTCATGTACAGCCGGCCGCCGGTATCGTTGTGCGGGCCGTCGGTGTACCAGCTTCCGCGGGCGTGGCCCTGGGTCTCTTGCTGGCCGATCAGCTGGTCGCGGAGCTTGAGGTTCCAGTCGCGCCACACCGCGCCCTTGCCGCCGGTGTACTGGAACAGCACCTGCGACGCGTAGTAGTTGTAGTAGTAGTCGTTGTTCGATGGGCCCCGCTCGGCAAGCTTGAGCACGCCCTCGCGGAGCGCCTCGTTGTCGCGCTTCCAGCCGAGGTACATGCGGCACAGCAGCCCGATGGACGAGCGGGTCGGCGACGGGCCGTAGTTCGGGTCCGTGGGGCTCGGCAGGTAGGAGTACTCCGTGCCGTTGGCGTGCGACACCGTGTTGAGGAACTGGCTGGCGCCGGCGGCCACGGCCGGCGGCACTCGGAGATGCGCCAGGTACGCGCTCTTCAGCGCCATCACCTGCCAGCCGACGACCGACGTGTCGCCCGGGACCTGGTTGGCGGCGTAGCGCCAGCCGCCGTCGGTCCCCTGGCTCGCGATGATGTGGTCGATGGCCGCCTGGGCGAATCCGCCCACGGACGAGTCGCCGGTCATGCCGTAGGCTTCTGACAGCGCGATGGCGGCGATGCCGTGCGAGTACGCGCCGCCGCCGATGGCGTCACGCCACGACGCGCCGACGTCCTCGACCTTGCCGAGCCGGCCGAGCGCCTCGAGGCCGCGGGTCACCACCCGCTTGTACTTGCCGTCCTTGTGCGTCTGGCCCGCCCCCAGGAACGGCAGCAGCGCCAGCCCGGTGCCGGCGCGGACCGACTCGGCGGGCGGGCGGTTGGACGGGTTCGGGCACCGCCCCTGGCACGGCCCCAGGGTGTGGACCAGCGTCCACGTGCCGTCGGGGTTCTGGTGCTCGGCGATCCACTTCAGCGCGTTCTCGATGGCCTCCTCGCTCTCGGCGCTGCCGCCCGCCTTGGCGATCGCCGCGAGCGACATCTTTCCGCGTCCCGTGGTGCCAACGCCGCTGAAGCCCAGCGCGTCGCTCGGCAGCGACGGCGCCGCCGGCGTCAGGCCGACGTCCGACAGCTCGGTGAAGGTGGGCGCCGCGGTCAGGTCCTCGAACGTGGACAGGCTCACCTCCTCGGCCAGCTGCTCCACCTCGGGCTGCACCTCGAACTCGACGGGCTCGGTCTCGAGCTCGGCCTGGTCGAGGTTGATCTCCTCGAAGTCGTCGAAGCTCTCCTCCTCGGTGCTCGGCTCCGACAGCAGCAGGTTTTTGCTCAGCTCGGGCAGCACCGGCAGCGACCACAGCGCCAGCACGATGACCACGACCATGTGCAGCACCAGGCTGGTCAGCCAGCTCGGGCTGCCCTGCACGATCTCGCCCCAGGCCTCGCCCAGGGCGGAGGGTCCGCGCTGGTCTTCGCCGTCGCGATCGGTGGCGGGCGGCGGCGCAGGGGGCGAGTTGGCGGGGGGGGTCGGATCCGACATTGCAACCTGGGGGACCCATCGGCGGCGCGCCAGAATCGCCGCGATGCTCTACTGTTCCAAAAGAGGGGGCCGCGCGTCCACGCCGGGCCGCGGGCCTGCTCCTTCTAGCTTAACAGTCGAGCGCAGGCTTAGCCATAAATCGCGGGCCGCGGAGCAATCTGCTGGCCGAAGATACGAATACCCTGGCGCCACGCGGCGGACCGCGTGCTTTGCCCGCTTGTTGCCCCGGCTCTATAATTCGTCCGACCGAACCCCAGCCAGTACATTCCGAATGATCCGCCCCACGTTCGATGCTGGCGCTCGCCTCCGCGGGCTGCTGGCGTGCGCAGTCGCAGCAGCGGTGCTCGCCGGGTGCGCGGACGCGTCAGCCGCAGAGCCCGTTGGCAGCCTGGTGAAGCTGCGGCTTCCGCTCACCGGCGGCGACGACCAGGCGCTGCAGGGCGTGCTCACTCGCACCGCGGAGAAGCTCCAGCGGCAGGCCGCACCCGACCGCGACGGCCGCCCCACCCTCATCCTCCAGTTTGACGGCGACGGCGCCGCCGGCGGGTCGGAGTTCGAACGCTGCTTGTCGCTCGCGCGGTTCTTGCTGCGCGACATGACCGGCGTGAAGACCATCGCCTATCTCCCCCAGACGGTCAAAGGCCACGCCGTGCTGGTCGCGCTGGCCTGCGAAGAGATCGCCATGTCGCCCGACGCCGAGCTCGGCGAGGCGGGCCTGGACGAGGACCCCGCGCGCCCGGTCGAGCCCGGCATGGCCGCCGTGTACGAAGAGATCGCCGCCGCGCGGCGCAACATCCCGCCCGCCGCGGCGCTCGCCATGATCGACCGGCGGCTGGAGCTGCTCCGCGTCGAGAACGAGACCGGCGTCGACTTCGTGCTCCGCCGCGACCTCGACGACCTCGAGGCCCAGCGGACCGTGATCGACACGCAGGTGCTCTCGCCGGCCGGCGCGCTGGCGGTGTTCACCGGCAGCGAGGCCCGCGAGCAGAGCTGGATCGACTACCGCGTGCGGGACGAGTCCGCGCTCGCCCGCGTGCTGGCGCTGCCCGAGTCGGCGGTGCAGGAGGACCAGACCACGCTGGCCAACTGGACGCCCGCCTTCATCGAGCTGAACGGCGAGCTCACCGAGCGGCGGCTCAAGCAGATCAAGACGCTCATCGGCAGCGAGATGGACCAGCGCGGCGTCAACTGGATCGGCCTGCGGATCAACTCCGGCGGCGGCCGCATCGACCTCTGCGCCGAGTTGGCCGCGACCCTCGCCGAGCTCGAAGAGTCCGACGTCCGCACCGTGGCCTACGTGCCGGTCGAGGCCTCCGGCGGCGCGGCGCTGATCGCGCTGGCCTGCGACCAGCTGGTGATGCACCCCGGCGCCACGATCGGCGGCGGGATCACGGTCCAGCCGCCCGCGGCCGACGGCCCCGCCCGCCGCATGCCGCCCCCCGGCGACCGACCGGGCCGCGCCCGGCCGGAAGACGACAAGCCCAACCCCAACCGGCTCACCCAGCAGCAGGTCGACGCGACGCTGGCCAGCATCCGCGGCCCGCTCGCCGAGCACGGCGGCCACAGCTGGTCGCTGCTGGCGGCGATGGTTGACCCGGGCCAGACGCTCCACCGCTACACCGACCGCGAGACCGGCGGCCAACGGCTGATGAACGAGGAGGAGCTCGCCGCGCAGCCCAACCCCGACGCGTGGCGGCAGGAGGAGGAGCTGACCAAGCCCGGCGCCGTGCTGGCGCTCGAGTCCGCCGACGCCAAGCGGCTGGGCGTGGCGTTCGCCGTGGTCGACAGCTACGACGACCTCAAGCAGCTCTACGGCTTCGACGCCGACCCGCCGGTCGCCCAGCCCAACTGGGCGCTCGAGCTGGTCGAGGCGCTCGCCAACCCGTGGCTGGCGGGGCTGCTGCTGGTGATCGGCTTCGGCGGCATCTACATCGAGCTCAACGCGCCCGGCCTGGGCGTCGGCGGGTTCGTCGCGAGCGTGGCGTTCCTGCTCTTCTTCTGGAGCCACTTCCTGTCGGGCACGGCCGAGTGGCTGGAGGTGCTGCTGTTCCTGTTCGGCATCTTCTTCATCCTGATGGAGGCCTTCGTCCTGCCCGGCTTCGGCATCTTCGGCCTGGGCGGCATCGCGATGGTGCTCGCCTCGCTGGTGCTGGTGAGCCAGACGTTCGTGATCCCCAAGACGCAGGGCCAGATGGGCGAGCTCCGCGAGTCGATCACGCTGGTGGTGCTGTCGATGGTGGGCTGCATGATCGCCGCGTTCGCCTTCCGCCGGTACCTGCCCCACGCGCCGGGCGTGCGGCGGATGATGCTGGCGCCGGCCGACGAGGTCGAGCTGGCCGAGCTGGACCACCGCGAGTCGCTGGCCGACTACGCGCACCTGGTCGGCCAGACCGGCGCGGCGGTCACGAACCTGATGCCCAGCGGCAAGGCCGAGATCGACGGCGAGCTGCTGGACGTCATCGCCGACGGCGAGGTCATCGACCGCGGCGACCGCATCGTCGTCGTCAAAGCGAAGGGCAGCCGCGTCATGGTGAAGAAGACCTGACACCGCCCCCAGCTAACGCGCAGCCTCACAGACCACCAACCACCACCTACGACCCACCAGCCCGATGCTCCTCGCCGACTTCAACCTGGTCTCCCCGCTGGGCCTGGCCCTGCTGCTGGCCATGGTGGGTTGCCTGCTGATTGTCGCGGAGGTGCTGATCCCCTCGGGCGGCATCATCGGGTTCTTCGCCACGTGCAGCCTGATCGCCAGCATCTACTACGCGTACCAGGCCGCGGGTGCCAGCGGCGGCCTGGGGATGGGCCTGGGGCTGGTGGTGGTGGTCCCGCTGCTGCTGATCGGCGCGTTCAAGGTGCTGCCGCACACGCCGATGGGCAAGGCGATGATCGGCCAGGCGCCGCGCGAGGAGGACGTGCTGCCGGACGACCCGCGGCACGCGCTGGTGGGGCGGGTGGGCGTGGCCCGGTCCAAGATGCTGCCCAGCGGCGCCGTGGAGATCGACGGCCAGATGATCGACGCCATCAGCCAGGGCCGGGCGATCGACCCGGGCCAGTACGTCAAGGTGGTGGAGGTCCGCGGCAACCGAGTAATGGTCCGCCCCGCCGACCAGGGCGACCGCCCCGCCAACCAGAACCCCGACGACCTGCTGACGCGGCCGATCGAGGAGCTGGGGATCGACTCGCTGGAAGACCCGCTGGCGTAGCGGCGGTGCAACGACCGCCCGCACCCGGCAAGGTTGAACTCCGCCCCGCGAACTCCTACAACGTAGCTGGATACCCACCCATTCGGACCACCTGAAATGCCGCTCTTCCCGCTCGCTCAAGGCGATACCCTAGCGCTGATCATTGCGGTCGCAGGGTTGCTGTTCTTGCTTTTCGTCCTGGCGATATTCGCCAGATTCGCACGGTTGTGGATCCAGTCGATCACGACCGGCGCCGGGATCGGGCTGTTCGACCTGTTCTGGATGTGGATCCGCAAGGTCAACCCGTCGGTGATCGTCCGCAGCAAGATCATGGCCGTGCAGGCCGGCATCGGCGACTCGGACGGCGTCACCTCCAGCGCGCTGCAGGCGCACTACATGGCCGGCGGCAACGTGCCGCTGGTGGTCCGCGCGATGATCGCCGCCCGCAAGGCGAAGATCATCGACCTCGAGTTCAAGCGGGCCACGGCCATCGACCTGGCCGGCCGCAACATCCTCGAGGCGGTGCAGACGAGCGTCTACCCGCGGGTGATCGACTGCCCGGCCAAGAACAGCAAGCGGTCCTCGCTGGACGCGATCGCCAAGAACGGCATCCAGCTCAAGGTAAAGGCCCGCGTCACGGTCCGCGCGAACCTGGACCAGCTGATCGGCGGCGCCACCGAAGAGACCATCATCGCCCGCGTGGGCGAGGGCATCGTCAGCGCGATCGGCTCGGCCGACACGCACAAGGACGTGCTGGAGAACCCGGACCGGATCAGCCGCGCGGTGCTGGCTAAGAAGCTCGACTCGCAGACGGCGTTCGAGATCGTGTCGATCGACATCGCCGACATCGACGTCGGCGACAACATCGGCGCCCGCCTGCAGGCCGACCAGGCCGAGGCCGACACCCGCGTCGCGCGGGCCCAGGCCGAGGGCCGCCGCGCCAACGCCGTGGCGAAGGAGCAGGAGAACTTCTCGACCATCGAGGAGAGCCGCGCCAAGCTGGTCGAGGCCGAGGCCGAGGTGCCCCGCGCCATGGCCGCCGCGTTCCAGACCGGCAAACTCGGCATCCTCGACTACTACAAGCTGCAGAACGTCCAGGCCGACACCGACATGCGCGACGCGATCGCCAAGGCCGGCAAACGATAGCACACGGCCCACCGGCCAGCCAGCAAACCACCAACCAACAGCCACCACCCCGATGCCCCAGCCCGAAGCACTGCTGCTCGCCGACTGGACCGACATCATCGGCTACCTGGTGGTGATCGTGTTCGTGGTGCTGCGGTACGTGCTGACCGAGCTGGGCGGCGGCGAGAAGCCCAAGCCGAAACCGGCCGGCAACCGCCCGGCACCCCCACCCAAGCCGGGCGCGCCGCGCGAGGCCGACCTCCGCTCGGAGGTGGACGAGTTCCTCCGCCGCGCGAAGGGCCTGCCGCCGAAGGAGCCCGAGCCCGCCGTCGAGCCGATCATGCTCGACGACGCCGACCAGCCGGCCCGCAAGATCGCCGCGCCGCTGGAGCCGAGCCCCTACCACGGCGACACCGTCAGCGAGCACGTCGCCCAGCACGTGCGGCCGCTGGCCGAGTCGCAGCTCGCCGAGCAGGCCGCCCACCTGGGCGAAGAGGTTGGCCTGGCCGACGAGAAACTCGAGGCCCGGCTCAAGGCGAAGTTCGAGCACCGGCTCGGCACGCTCCGCCGCCGGGAGGAAGAGCCGGAGCCGGAGGTCGACCCGCTGGCCGCCACGCTCGGCGGCGAGCAGATCGCCGCCATGCTGGCCAACCCCGAAGGCGTGCGGAACGCGATCATCCTGAACGAGATCCTGCAGCGGCCAACCGACCGCTGGTGATCCCCCGAACCAACCCGCCGCGAGCTACGTTTGAATAACAGGCCGGGCGCCACGCGGCGGCCGCCCGGCCCGACAGCCCTCCCCTACGCGACCGACCAGCTATGCCCCTGTACGAGTACCTGTGCCGCGACTGCGACAATCCCGCCGAGCTGCTGATCCGCGGCGACGAGAAGCCGGTCTGCCCGGAGTGCGGCGGCGAGCAGCTGATGAAGCTGCTGAGCGTGCCCGCGGCGCCCTCCGGGGGCGGTTCTCCGCGGGACGACGGCCCCCCGCCGGGGTCGTGCGGGTCGGGTTGCGCCTGTTTTCCGGGCGGCTGAGCGGCGGCGTCGGGCGGGCGGGCGGCGCGGCCGTCACAACCGGTTCCCAAGCCCTTATCCGGCCTTGGTTTACGCAGAGCGCGTAAATTGACACCCCGGAAACGGCCTGACTATACTGAAGTTTCTCCGCGGCGCTTGGACGCCGCCGGGGCCGCGTTGGGACCGACGCGGCTGGTTACGCATGGCGGCGCACGGCACGGAACCCGGGGCGCCCAGCCCCAGGCCGCGAGGGCAAGATCCGCCCCGGAGCGGTCCCAGGAACACTGGAAGCAACGATGAACTTCATTGGCAAGATCTTCGTCGTGTTCATCTTCATCATGAGCATCATCTTCATGACGCTCGCCGCCGTGGTGTACTCGACGCACCGCGACTGGCAGGCGAAGGCGAACACGGCCCAGACCCAGCTCACCCAGGCGCAGAACCGGCTCAGCCAGAAGGAGTCGGAGTTCGAGCGGCTGCAGAGCGAGCTAGAGGCCCAGCGCGAGGCGGCCCTGCAGCAGGTCCGCAAGCTGGAGAGCGAGCGCGACGTGCTGGCCGGACGCACCACCAACCTGCAGCGCGAGGTCGACGACCTCCGCGGCGAGTGGACCGAGGCGACCGCCGCCGTGGCGAGCACCCAGCAGAGCATCAACAACACCACCGAAGAGAACCAGCAGCTGCGAGGCGACATCCGCGTCGCGCTGAACGAGACCGACGAGGCGATCAACCGCGCCCTGGCAGCCACCGACGAGCTGCACCAGGCCCAGCGTCAGCTCGAGAACACCATCGAGCAGCGCACCAGCCTGCTGGCCCAGGTCGGCGAGATGACCAGCGTCATGGAGGCCGAGGGCCTCGACCCCAGCGCCACGATGGACGACGTCACGCCCCGCGTGGACGGCGTCGTGACGGGCGTCGCCCGCCGCGGCTCGACCATCCTGATCCAGGTATCCATCGGCGAGGACGACGGCCTCCGCAAGGGCCACACGGTCGAGATCTTCCGCGGCACCCGCTACCTGGGCCGCGCCGAGATCCTCTCGACCGAACCCGACCGCGCGATCGGTCGCATCGACCCCCGTTTCCAAGAAGGCCGAATCCAGGAGAGTGACCGTGTCGCAACTCGACTCAACCTCGGCTAACGCGCCGCGGGGCGTTCTGGTCCAGAAGCCCAAGACCAACATCTACACGGTGATGCTGATCATCGCCTTCCTGTCGATGCTGTTCGGCTGCCTGTTCCTGTACCTCGAGCTGAGCCGCTTCAGCGGCTAGCGGGCCCTCCGCGCCGCTCAATGGTTCGCGGGCAGCAAAGCTGTTCGCTTGTAGCCCCCCGCTCGGTGGGGGGATATGCCAGAGCATCAGTTCTCAGGTGACGCAGTCCTCCGGCTGAAGTCGGGGGGTTGTGGCATCCGCCTATTGCCGCGACGCTCCCCGACCACGCCGCACAGCCGGCATTGCTCAGCAAGAGTGCTACGGAGAGCACGTGAACTACTTCGCCCACGCGCTGCCGCTGCTCCGTGAGCCCAGCCGCGGCGTGTACGCGCTGGCCGGCGTCGCCGTGCCCGACTGGCTGGGTGTGGTCGCCAAGCGGACCAAGTGCCGCACCCGCCACGCCGAGCCCTACCTGCGTGACGCCGACTCGCGGCTGGCGGACCTGGCGTGGGGCGTCACGCGGCACCACGCGGACGACCACTGGTTCCACGAGTCGGCCGCGTTCACGCGGTTGTCGCTCGACTTCGCCCGCCGCCTGCGTGAGGCCTTCTGCGACGCCGACGGCATGCGTCCCTGGTTCCTGGGCCACATCCTGGTGGAGCTGCTGCTGGACGCCACGCTCATCGCCCAGGACCCGCCGCTGCTCGCCGCGTACTACGAGCAAGTCGCCCGCGTCGACGCCGCGTTCGTCCAGCAAGCGGTCGAGCAGATGACCGCCCGCCCCGCCGGCGACCTGGCCTGGTTCATTGGCAAGTACGTCGAGGTCCGGTTCCTGGCCGACTACGCCGACGACCACCGGCTGCTGATGCGGCTCAACCAGGTGATGAAACGGGTCCGCCTGCCGGAGATCCCCACCGAGTTCACGCGGCTGCTGCCCGAGATGCGCGCCGCGGTGGACGAGGCGTGCGGCGAGCTGACCCTGCGGCCTGCGTAAGCTGCGCCGCATGCACTGGGTGGCGGGGGCGCTCCGCGCTAGCGGAAGCCCCTGATACGTCAGCGCTGGAGCCTTACGCCACGGGGGCTTCCCGTCGTGTGCGCCCCCACCACCCTCTGTAGTTATGCCGCCCGACTTGCCGCGGCCGCCGCGTTCCGCGATAGTACACCTGTACAGCACCCGGGCCCGCGGCCGGCCCCTGCTCCTCGCTTCCGAAGAACGGAGTCCTTCGCGCATGTCGCTGTTCCCCGAGCTCGACGACGACAACGACGACACCACCCTCGAAGACCACCCGCTGGAGCCCGCCGCGCTGATGCGGCTGGAGCTGCTGGTCCGCGACCGCGAGACCCTGCAGGCGTTGGCCGAGGTGCCCGAGGGCCGACCCCGCAGCGACTTCGCGCTGGACGCCCTGCGGATCGGCGTGCTGGCGCTGCGGCACGCCAACAGCCGCATCGACGCCGACCTGGTCAAGAACGCCAGCGCCGAGCTGCTGGAGAACCTGCAGAAGACCCTCGCCGAGCACGGCGAGAAGACGCAGGAACGGACCGCCGTGGTGCTGAAGGAGTACTTCGACCCCGCCAGCGGCCGCCTGCCCGAGCGGCTGCAGCGGCTGGTGAGCGAGGACGGCGAGCTGGCCCGCTTCTTCGAGGTGCAGCTGCACGGCGAGGGCTCGCCCTTCGCCAAGCGCGTCGAGGCGATGGTCGGCCCGCTGCTGAGGCAGCTCGACCCGCAGCAGTCCGAGGGCCTGCTGGCCACGCTCCGCAAGACGGTCGACGCCGAGCTGACCAAGCAGCAGGAGCAGATGAAGCGGGAGTTCTCGCTCGACAACCACGAGGGCGCCCTGTTCAAGCTGGTCCGCGAGCTGACCAGTCGCCACGGCGACCTCAGCAAGGACCTGCAGGGCAAGATCGACGAGGTGGTTAAGGAGTTCGACCTCAACAAGGAAGACTCCGCGCTCAACCGGCTGGTTGGCAACGTCGAGCGGGCGCAGCGGACCATCACCAGCGAGTTCTCGCTGGACAACGAGCACTCGTCGCTCACGCGGCTGAAGCGCGAGCTGCTGACCATCCTCGAGGCGCAGGTCAAAACCAACGTCGAGTTCCAGGAGGAGGTCAAGATCACGCTCGCGCGGCTGTCGCAGAAGCGCGACTCCGACGCCCGCTCGCCGGAGCACGGCAACCTGTTCGAGGAGGCCGTGGCCGAGTTCGTGATGGACTTCGGCCAGCGGAGCGGCGATCTTGCAGATCGCACGGGCGCATCTACAGGCGCTGTCAGCCGTCGCAAAGTTGGTGATGTGGTTGTAGAGCTTGGCCCTGAGTCACAAGGGGCGGGAGCACGGTATGTCGTCGAAGCGAAAGACGACGGGAAGTACACCGTCGTAAAGGCACGCGAAGAGATCGATCTGGCTCGGAAAAATCGGAAAGCCGATTTTGGCGTTTTCGTTTTCGCGCAATCCTCTCAAGCTATGACTCGTCCCCTAGTCCGCTATAGGAATGACGTTCTCGTCAAATGGGACCCGGAGGACCCGGCGACCGACGCCTACCTGCTGGCGGCGCTGGAGATCGCCAAGGCGTGCGCCGTCGAGTTCCACCGCGGCACCGACACCCAGGAGGCCGACTGGCCCAGCATTGACAAGGCGATCAACAGCATCGAGAAGAGCGCGCAGAACCTGGACAAGATCCGCAAGCCGGCCGAGACCATCCGCTCCTCCAGCGAGACCATCCTGGAACGCGTGCGGATCGAGCAGGCCAGCTTCGAGCGGCAGCTAACGCAGCTAAGGGAAAAGCTCGCGGCGCTGCGGACCTCGGGGGATGGCGCTTAGTAGGGTGCGTGCAACGCATCACACAACCGGTCACAGAGCCGGTGCATTTCATGCACCCTACACTACTTATCGTAGCCTGGGGCATCTCCCCTGGTCGCGATGGCTGCACGGGCGCCGGGGGCGCTCCCGCAGGGAAGCCCCCGAGAGGTACGCGACGCGGTTGGTGCGTCGCAGGGGCTTCCGCTATCGCGGAGCGCCCCCGGGGCCCCCACCTCGGAGAATATTTAGATCCCCAACTGCGCCAGCGCGTCCGCGATCCGCCCGATCATCGCCGAGATCTGCGGGTGCTCGGCCTCGAACTCGGTGACCAGGCCGTTGAGGCCCTCGCGGCCGGCGGCGGCGTCCTCATCGGTGGTCGGCTGGTCGGGGTCGGTCAGCCGCTCGATATCGGCCGACACGCGGGCGAACGCCTCGCGGGTCGAGGCGTCGACGCCGTCGGCCTGGGCGAGTTCGTCGTGCAGCTTGCGGAGCGTGGCGACCAGTTCGTCGTGGGTCATGGGGGCGCCTGGGGTGCGGTTCGGGGTCTGGCCTATTGTACCGCGCAGCGTCGGCCGTGACGCCGTCGAATCCGCGCCGCCCTACCCCGCCGCGACCGGCGGCGACCAGCTGATCTCCTCGAACGCCTGCTCGACGATGCCGGCGTCAATCGCTTCGGCGCCCGCGCCGGCGCCGGCCACCAGCGCGAAGTCGGCCAGCCGGACCACGTGCCGCGGCACGCCGGCGGTCAGCTCGTGCAGGCGGGCGATGGCGTCGTCGTCGAAGACGGGCGCCGTGCGTCCGGCTTCAAACAGCGCGTTCTGCACGAAGCCGGCGGCGTCGTCCAGCGTCCAGGGGTAGAGGTCGATCCGCAGGTCGATGGCGTGCAGCACGGCCTCGTCGAGCCGGGCCAGCCGCTCCGGGTCGGTCGCCAGGACCACGGTCCAGCGCGAGTCGGCCTCGGGGTCCAGCCGCAGCAGGCGCACCAGCTGCCGCATCAGGTCGGCGCCCAGCTGGTCGGCGTCGTCCAGCATCAGCACCGCGTCGAGGTTCTGCCACTTGAGGTGCCGCGCGCGGTCCGACAGCCGCCGCCACAGCCGCGCCTCGTCGTCGGTCGGGTCGGGCCCGGCCTGCAGGCCCTCGGCCGCCTGCCACAGCAGCTCGCGGCGGGACAACCCATACGCGTCGACCCGGCACACCGCGGCGCCCGCCCGCTGCAGCCGAAGCTGGGTGGCGGCCAGCGTGGCGGTCTTGCCCAGCCCCCGCTCGCCCAGCAGCACGCCCACCCGCCGCCGCTCGCCCACCAGGTACTGGATCCGCGCGGCGGCCTCCTCCAACGCCTCCGAGGGGTACGCCCGCGTGGGGTCGATGGTCGTGCCAAACGGCGAGTAGTCCAGCTGCCAGTGCTTCAGGTACATGCTTGGTTCCCACGGAGGAGTCGGCCCGGCGCCTGCGCGCGGGCGGGGCTGTTCGTCATAATCGGCGCTGCCGGCGTGCCGACTCAACGCCAACTGGCGCCGCGGGACGCTTGCTAGCATGGGCGAGCATTGTGCGGGCCGTCCCGTTGATCGGCTCGTAGCCCCCGGCTCTGCTGGGAGACAGCATAGGTGCAAAGTGTTGCCATGATTCAATCCCCCGGCAGAGCCGGGGGCTACGATCAACACCTGAGTTCAACCACCCCTGCTCTGATACGCTGCCGTGAGCGAACGTTTCTTCTGCGAACAGCCGATCACCGGCGATACAGCCCAGCTCGCCGGCAGTGAGGCCCACCACCTGCTGCACGTGATGCGGGCCAAGCCAGGAGACGCGATCACGCTGTTCGACGGGTCCGGCGCCGAGTTCGACGCGGAGGTGGCCGCCAGCACGCGGTCCACGGTCGACGCCCGCGTGCTAGCACGCCGCGACGTGGACCGCGAACGCCCGCGGCCGCTGGTGCTGGGCGTGGCGCTGCCCAAGGGCGACCGCCAGAAGTACCTGGTGGAGAAGCTGACCGAGCTGGGCGTCACACGGCTCGTCCCGCTGGTCACCGAGCGGAGCGTCGCGAAGCTGTCGGGCGGGGCGCTCGACAAGCTCCGCCGCGGCGTGATTGAGGCCTCCAAGCAGTGCGGCCGCAACGTGCTGATGACCATCGACGAGCCGGTTCCCTTCGAGGCCGCGCTCACGCTCGCGCCCCCGACCGCCAGCCGGCGGATCGCCCACCCCGGCGAGGGCGCCGACCAACCGGCGGCCGACTCCACAGCCGGCGGCGCCACCGAGGCGTGGCGGCTGATCGGCCCCGAGGGCGGCTTCAGCGACACCGAGGTCGCCGCGGCCGAAGCGGCCGGCTGGTCGCGGCTGTCGCTCGGCCGCACAATCCTGCGGATTGAAACCTCCGCCGTGGCGATCGCCGCGCGGGAAGACTGGTGACGCGCCGGGGCAGGGCGCCGTCAGTCCAGCACCTTCGCCACGACAAACGTCAGGTCGTCTGCTTGTGACACCGCGCCGCGGTAGGTCGCGATCGCCTGGCGGATGGTCTGGCTGATCTGTTCGGCCGGCTTGGCCGCGTTCTCGCGCACGAGCGATTGCAGCCGTTCGATGCCGAACTGTTCGTGCCGGGCGTTCATCGTTTCTTCCAGGCCGTCGGTCGCGACGAAGATCACCGAGCCGGGACCGACCGGCGGCAGCTGGTACTCCTCGTAGTCCTCGCCGTCCATCAGCCCGAGCGGCAGCCCGCCGCCCTCGAGGTCGAAGAAGGTGTCTTTGGTGGGGTCGTAGATCATGGGCGGACCGTGGCCGGCGGAAGCCCACCGCAGCTCGTGCGTCTTGGACGACACGGTCACCAGCAGCATGGTCATGAACCGCTCGCCCTGCGTGTCCTCAACCAGCATGTCGTTGAGGTGGGTAAGGAAGTCGGCCAGCGAGCCGGGCACGGCCGAGCGGCTGCGGAGGATGCCGCGGGCGGTGGCCATCAGCAGCGCCGCGGCGACGCCGTGCCCCATGACGTCGCCGATGACGAGCACGGCCGTGTGCTGGTCGCTGCCCGAGACGTCCAGGAAGTCGTAGTAGTCGCCGCCGGTCTCGTCGCAGTAGGTGCTGTGGCCGGCGATCTCCAGGCCGGGCAGTTCGGGCGAGTCGGTCGGCAGCAGGTTGCGTTGCACCTCCATGGCCAGCGAGAGCGACTTCTGCATCCGCATGCGGTCCTGAAGCCCGGCGGCCATCCGGTTCACCTCGGCCGCCAGGTTGACGTACTCCGGAGCGTGCCGGACCTCGATCTGCGTGTCGAGGTCGCCCTGGCCGATCCGCCGCACCGCGGTCACCAGCTGGTTGAGCGGGCGCACCAGCCAGCGGGCGGCGAACAGGCCGATGGCGACCGCCAGCGACATCGCGATCAGGCTGGTCAGCCAGCTCCGCGAGTACTCGCGTTCGATGTGGGCGGTGAAGTCGCTCTCGGGGACGATCGTCACGAGCGTCCAGTCGAGCCCCACGCCGTCGCCTACCCGCGAGGTCGTGACGTAGTGCGGTTCGTCGAGCAGCGGCACGAGCGCGTCGGCGGCGCCGTCGCGTTGCTCGATCACGCCGCCCGCCGCGGCCAGCAGCGGGTTGTCGCTGTCGGCCAGCCGGACCAGCCCGCCGTCCTGCGTTGCGACCGCCGCGTCGGCGGAGGTCGCCAGCAGCCGCCCATCGGGCGAGAGCAACGCCGCGACGCCGGTCTTGCCGATCGACTGCCGACCCAGGTACTCCGACAGGTCGTTGAGGGAGAAGTCGGCGTCGACGACCCCGATAAACTCGCCGCTGTCGCCGTACAGGGGGATGCCGTACGAGATGCCCAGGGTGACGCCGCTGCTGTCGACGCCCCCGACCCAGACGTACGGGGCGCTCCACGCCGAACCGCCGGCGTCGCGCGGGGTCGTGAACCAGGGGCGCTGACCCACGTCAAAGTCGAAAGTCTTGGCCTGCGCATCGGTCGGTTGGCCGTCGGCGCCGAGCCGCCACTCCTGCATGGTCGGGGCGTCACCGTCGGCCTTCAGGGCCCAGTAGGCCGACCCGTCCGCGTAGCGGGTGACCCACGCGGAGCGGCCGTCTGCACCGCCCCACGCGATGGAGCTGAGCGTGTCGAACGCCTCGGCCTGACGCAGGATGGTCGGCCGCCAGGCGGGCAGGTCGTCCAGCGGCAGCAACCCAGAGGCCACCAGGTGCTCGTTCACTCGGCAGACCTGCACCGGCGTCGAGAGCACGTCGGTGATCTTGGTCGACGCCGACTGGTGGATCTGCTGGATGCCCTGCTCCGCCAACTCGGCCACCGCCCGTTTGGACTGCGCATTCCAGGCCAACGAGAGCCACAGCCCCACGGCCAGCACGGGGACTCCAAACAGGACGGGCGCCAGGAGGTTGATCGACAGTCGGGTCGGCATTGCAAGGCTGCAGGCGGGAGCTGGGGCGGGCTTGCGGGCTACTCTAGCGGATTGAGCTGCGGCCGTCAGCCGCGGCCACAGCGCCCCGGCGAGGCCTGATCGCTGGCGGCTTCAAATGGTACGATGAGGCTCCGACTACCGCCGCCCGGCCACGACGGCCCCGCCCAGGAAACCACTATGCGACTCATGCTTGCACTCCGCTGCTTTGCGCGGGTGCTATTCGACGCCGACTTCGGGAAGACGATCCAGCAGCTCGATGACGGCGCATCCGCTCCGCAGGCGGAGCTGCCGCCGCCCGCCGAAGGCCCGGCCGTCGCCCCCCCACCCGCCGAGACCGGCCGGAGCGACGCCATCGCCCTGCTGGCGACCCTGCAGCGCGAGGCCCGGTTCGTCGACCTGGTCAGCGAGTCGCTCGACGGGTACTCCGACGCGCAGATCGGCGCCGCCGCGCGGGAAGTGCTCTCGGACTGCGGCAAGGTGCTCGACCGCGTGTTCGCCCTGGCGCCGGTCGCCGACGTGGC
The DNA here is from genome assembly GCF_007859765.1 of Posidoniimonas corsicana. Taxonomy (NCBI): domain Bacteria; kingdom Pseudomonadati; phylum Planctomycetota; class Planctomycetia; order Pirellulales; family Lacipirellulaceae; genus Posidoniimonas; species Posidoniimonas corsicana. The sequence goes on along the minus strand of NZ_SIHJ01000003.1, from coordinate 190,910 downwards.
GGAGGGCGAGCCCTACCAGGCGCCCGCCGACTACGACACCCGGCGGCTGCGGCTGACGGGCAACCTCTCGCAGCAGCCGCCGGTCACCGGCACGCTGGTGCACGCGGGCTGGGTCGCCACGAAGTGCGAGATCGCGTCCTGGACCGGCAGCCCCGACGCGGCCCTGGTTGTCGCGCCCGCCGAGATCGAAGTCACCTGAATCGCGGACGACCGAGCCGACCACAACGATGAGCGCTAAGTACCTGATTGGCGTCGACCTGGGCACCACCAACAGCGTGGTGGCGTACGTCCCGCTCGACGCGGAGCAGCCCGAAGTCCAGCTGCTGCAGCTGCCGCAGCTGGTGGCGGCAAGCACGGTGGAGCAGCGCGGCGCGCTGCCGTCGTTCCTGTACCTGGCGCCGCTGCACGAGGTCGAGTCCGGCGGGCTGGACGTGCCGTGGGAGAACGGCCGCCGGTACTGCGTGGGCGAGTATGCGCGGCGGCGCAGCGCCGAGATGCCCGACCGGACCGTGGTTGCCGCCAAGTCGTGGCTGGGGCACAGCCGCGTCGACCGCCGGCAGCCGATCCTGCCGTACGGCGCGCCGAAGGAGGTGGACGCGGTTTCGCCGGTCACGGCCACACAGCGGTACGTGGAACACCTGATCGCGAGTTGGGACGCCGCGTTCCCCGACGCGCCGGCGCGCGACCAGCAGGTCGTGCTGACGGTGCCGGCGTCGTTCGACGCGGCCGCGCGGCAGCTGACCCGCGAGGCGGCCGAGGCGGCCGGCCTGCCGACCGACCTGGTGCTGCTGGAGGAGCCGCAGGCGGCGCTCTACGCGTGGCTGGCCGAACGCGGCGACGCCTGGCGCAAGGACCTCAAGTCGGGCGACCGGCTGCTGGTGTGCGACGTCGGCGGCGGCACCACCGACCTGACCCTGATCGACGTGACCGACGAGGGGGGCGAGCTCGAGCTGCGGCGCCTGGCCGTGGGCGACCACCTGTTGGTCGGCGGCGACAACATGGACCTGGCGCTCGCGCACCGCGTGGCCGGCCTGTTCGGCGAGCAGGGCGTCAAGCTCGACGCGTGGCAGTCGGTGTCGTTGTGGCACGCCTGCCGCGACGCCAAGGAGGCCCTGCTCGACTCCGACGGGCCCGAGACGCACCGCGTGTCGGTGCTCGGCCGCGGCAGCAAGGTGATCGGCGGCACCGTCAGCGTCGACGTGCCGTCCGACCTGGCTTCGGAGCTGCTGGTGGGCGGCTTCTTCCCGTCGTGCCAGCTGACCGACAAGCCCCAGCGGCAGCGCGCGTCCGGCTTCCAGGACATCGGGCTGCCGTTCGAGTCCGACGTGGCGATCACCCGGCACCTGGCGGCGTTCCTCACCGCCCACGCCGGCGACCAGGGCGAAGCCGCCTACCCCACGCACGTGCTGTTCAACGGCGGCGTGTTCAAGGCCGACGCGCTCCGCTCGCTGGTGCTCGGCGCGCTGCGCGACTGGTCGCCCGCGGGGCACACGGTCGCGGAGCTGCCCGGCCAGCACGACCTGGCCTACGCCGTGGCCCGCGGCGCCGCGTTCTACGGCTGGACCAAGCACCACGGCGGCATGCGGATCCGCGGCGGCACGGCCCGCTCGTACTACGTCGGGGTCGAGACCGCCGGCCTCGCCATCCCGGGCGTGCCCCGCCCGCTGCGCGCCTTGTGTGTGGTGCCCTTCGGCATGGAGGAAGGCACCGAGGCCGAGGTGCCCTCCGGCGAGATCGGCCTGGTGCTGGGCGAGCCGGCCCACTTCCGGTTCTTCAGCTCCGCCGTGCGGCCGCAGGACCAGCCCGGCGACGTGCTGCCCCACATCGACGAGGACCAACTGGCGGAAACCGACTCGCTGGAAACGGCCCTCGAGGCCGACGGCGACGACCAGGACACGTACGTGCCGGTCCGCTTCGAGTCGCGCATCACCGAGCTGGGCGTGTTCGAGCTGTGGTGCGTGAGCACCACGTCTGACCGCCGCTGGAAGCTGGAGTTCAGCATCCGCGACGATGCCGATAATGGGGCCGAAAACGGAGCCAACGACGGGGCGCCGGCGTGACCGCGCAGCCTCACGAGCCCGCCGCCGGCGCTCCGACCAGCCGGTACGTCGTGGGCATCGACCTCGGGACCACCAACTCGGCGCTGGCCTACGTCGACTCGAAGGAGTCGCCCTGGCGGATCCGCACGCTGCCGCTACCGCAGGTGGTGGCGGCCGGCGAGGTCGACGACCGCCCGACGCTGCCATCGTTCCTCTGCCAGGCGACCGCCGCCGAGCAGCAGTTCAACGCGTTCGCCCTCCCCTGGAGCGACGCCCCCCAGCCGTGGGCCGTCGGCGCGTTCGCCCGCGACGAGAGCTCCAGCCGCCCGGGCCGGGTCGTCAGCTCGGCCAAGTCGTGGCTGTCGCACTCGGGCGTCGACCGCTCGGCGGCGCTGCTCCCCTGGCGGGGCGACCCCGACGTCGAGCGGCTCTCGCCGGTCGACGCGGCGGCCGCCGTGCTCCGCCACCTGCACGACGTGTGGAATCATCGGTTCCCCCAGCACCCGCTGGCCGAGCAGGACCTGGTGATCACGCTGCCGGCGTCGTTCGACGAGGTGGCCCGCGAGCTCACGCTGGCCGCCGCCAAGCAGGCCGGCCTGCCACGCGTGGTGCTGCTGGAAGAGCCGCAGGCCGCGTTCCACGCCTGGATCGACCGCCACCGGGACGACTGGCGCGAGCTGGTCTCGCCGGGGCAGAAGATCCTGGTCTGCGACATCGGCGGCGGCACCAGCGACTTCACCCTGATCCGCGTCGGCGAGAACCAGGAGAGCGGCGACCTCGAGTTCCACCGCGTCGCGGTCGGCGACCACCTGCTGCTGGGCGGCGACAACCTGGACCTGGCGCTCGCGCGGAGCGTCGAGGCGCAGCTCGCCGCCGGCGGGCGGCTGGAGAGCCGGCAGTGGGAGGCGCTCGTCCGCTCCGCCCGCCGCGTGAAAGAAACCCTGCTCGCCGACAACGCGCCCGAGTCGCTCACCATCCACCTGCCGGCGGCAGGGTCGAAGCTGATCGCCGCCGGCCTGCAGGCCGAGGTCACCCGCACCGACGCCGCGAAGCTGTTGGTCGACGGCTTCCTGCCGCGCGTCGACCTCGACGCGCAGCCGCAGCGCGGCCAGTCCGGCTTCCAGGACTTCGGCCTGCCGTTCGCCGCCGACCCGGCCATCACCCGCCACCTGGCCCACTTCCTGACCTGCCACCGCCACACCGGTGACGAGCTCCCCGCGCTCCGCGCCCGCCCCACCGACGCCGCCGACCCGGCCCGGCCCGACGTGGTGCTGTTCAACGGCGGGTTCTTCGCGTCGCCGCTGCTGCGCGACCGCTTAGTCGAGGCCCTTGGCGAGTGGTTCACCGGCCCCGACGCCGACTGGACGCCGCGGGTGCTCGACAGCCAGCAGCTCGACCTGGCCGTGGCCTGCGGCGCCGCCTACTACGGCATGGTCCGCCGCGGCGACGGCGTCGGCATCACCGCCACGCTCGCCCGCAGCTACTACGTGGGCGTGGCCGGCCCGACGCCGCGCGCCGTCTGCCTGGCGCCGGGCGTGGCCAAGGCGGGTGACGACTTCGAGGTCAGCGACCTCGAGTTCGAGCTCACCCTCGCCGAGCCGGTCGAGTTCCCGATCTACGTGTCGAGCACGCGGCTGGTCGACGCGCCGGGCCAGCTGATCGGCGCCGACCCGGCCGAGCTCACCCCGCTGCCCCCCATCCGCACCGTGCTGCACGCCAGCCGCAAGACCGACGCGCAGGTCGCCAAAGTGCGGCTGCACGCGCACCTGTCGGAGATCGGCATGCTCGAGCTCTCCTGCCGCAGCGTCGACTCGCAGCGCAGCTGGCGGCTGCAGTTCGACGTCCGCTCCACCACGGAGACCGACCTCAAGCCGCACGAGTCGTCCGCCGAGGGCGAGGGGTTTGTCGACGATGAGCTGCTGACCGCCGCCCGCGCGGCGATCGAGGCCGTGTTCGGCGAGTCCGCCGCCGAGCCGCCGTCGAAGCTGATGAAGAGCCTGACCGCCGCGCTCGACCTGCCGAAGCACGAGTGGCCCACCTCCGTGCTGCGGCGGCTGTGGGAAACGCTGATGGAATGCGAGCCGGGCCGCCGCCGCTCCGCCGCCCACGAGTCGCGGTGGCTGAACCTCGTCGGCTACTCGCTCCGCCCGGGATACGGCTTCGCCGTCGACGACTGGCGCGTCGCGCAGACCTGGCGGGCGGTGAGCGGCAAGCTGGCGTTCCCCTCCTCGCTGCCCGAGTCGCTGATCCTCTGGCGACGGCTCGCCGGCGGGCTGGCGGACGGGCCGCAGCAGGGGCTGGCCGAGCCGCTGCTGGCGGACGTGCGGGCGCTGCGGCGGCGGTACAGCGGCGGCAAGGCCAAGGCGATGAGCACCGCGCTCGACCCGACCCGCACCGCGGAGATCTGGCGGCTGCTCGGCGCGCTGGAGCTGCTGACCACCACCGCCAAGACCGAGCTGGGCGACGCCATCACCGAGCTGCTGCCCAAACGCAAGCTGGCGCCCCGCGCCGCCGACATGGTCTGGACGCTCAGCCGGCTGGGGCAACGCAAGCCGCTGTACGGCCCCTTAAACACGGTCGTGCCGGCCGAGGTCGCCGAGCGGTGGCTGCAGGCGATCATGGACTGGGCGGGCGACCCGCCGGTGGCCCACTTCGCGGCGATGCAGCTCGCCCGCCGCACCGACGACCGCCACCGCGACATCGCCGAGCCGCGCCGCGACGCGGTGCTCGCCTGGCTGCGCCGCCATGAGGCGAATGACCACCTCGTCCAGCTCGTCGAAACCGGCGGCGCCCTGGAAGCCCAGGAACGCCAATCCGCCTTCGGCGAGTCCCTGCCCGCCGGGCTGAGGCTGTCGGAGTAGCGGGATACCGGTCCAAACCGACGATGCTCGAGCGGGGCGGTTTTCCGAATAGGTGGCCTGCAGATCCTGATTCCCAGACCTATCGAATTGCACTAAACTGCCCGGCAGGACGCGACCCATCCGGCAGGCGGAGCCGCGTCCTTCGTTGCAGTCTTTTCTCATCAAGCCCGAGCCGGCTTCCCGGCGAGTAGTCAATCGGCCCTCGGCCGGCGCATGTTCTGCTCCTGGGTGACAATTGGAACGAAAGCCCTCGGCGCCAACGGAGCCCAGAGGAGCTGCGGAATCCATGAACCCCAACGAACTCACGCTGGCCGATGGGTCGCCGGCCGGGGACGAGGGCCGGCTCGGCCGGGTGCTGCAGGGCAGTCGGGACGGCTACTGGGAGTGGCGTGACCTTTCCACCAATGTGTTTTGGTGGTCGCCGCGGTTCTACGAGATGCTCGGCTACGCAGATGGGGAGTTCGTCCCTACGTCCGATCGGATGCTCGAGCTGTTCCACCCGGACGACGCCCAACGCGCCCGGCAGAGGATGGGCGAACTGCTGCAGGACACGGAGCCTTTCCGGTCTCAGTACCGGATGCGGAGCAAATCGGGCTCCTACGTGTGGATCGAGTCGCGCGGCGAAGTGTTCCGCAATGGCGACGGCCAACCCCACTGCGTGTCCGGCACCGTCCGCGACATCACGCAGCAGCGCGAGGCGGAAACAAAGCTGCGAGAGAGCGAAGAGACCTTCCGGTGTATGTTCGACCGCTCCGCCACCAGCATGGTCACCGTCGACCTGACCGGACGCATCCTCCGCGTCAACGACTCCACCTGCCAGATGCTCGGCTACCAGCGAGAGGAGCTGCTCACGCTGAGCTTTACTGACATCACCGCACCAGAGGATCTTCCCGATTCCATCGAGAACTTTCAGAACCTGATTGGTGGGGAGAAGGACTACTTTTCCCTCGAGAAGCGCTACAAGCGCAAGGACGGTTGCGTCCTGTGGGGGACGGTGACCGCAACGCTGGTGCGCAGCGCCGACGGCGCCCCCCTGCACGTGCTAGCGCAGCTGCTGGACGTCACCGCTCGGAAGCAGGCCGAGCTGGCGCTGCAGAAGAGCGAGGAGTGGTTCCGATCGTTGATCGAATTGAGCACGTCCGTCTACGCCGTTACCGACCGCGAAGCGACCATCCAGTACGCGAGCCCCTCCGTTCAGCGGGTGCTGGGGTGGACGCCGGAAGAGATCGTGGGAACGAACGGGTTTGCCCGCGTCCACCCAGACGACGCGACAACCGCACGGCAGGCGTGGGACCGGGTGGTCGAGTGCCCCGGCCGGGAGGAGTCCTTCGAGGTTCGTCACCACCGCAAAGACGGCGCCCTCAGGTGGGTGCGGATGATATGCGCGAACCACCTCGCCAACGACGCCGTCCGCGGCGTAGTGATCGCTTCACAGGACATCACCGCCAGCAAAGACGCCCAGGCGTCTCTTGTGAAGAGCCAGGAGCGGTTCCAGTCGCTCTTCGACAACAGCCCCGTTGCGCTGTGGGAGGAAGACTTCTCCGCGGTCAAGAAACGCATCGAAGAGCTCCGGCAGGACGGCGTGACCGACTTCCGAACCTACTTTGAGCAGCACCCGGAGAGCGTCGCGGAGTGCGCGCAGCTGGTGCGGGTGCTGGACGTCAACCGCGCTGCGCTCCACCTTCACGGCGCCGAGTCGAAGGATCAGCTCGTCGCGAACCTCGCCGCGATCTTCACCGAGAAGTCGTACACTGCGGTCCGGGCGCAGCTGGTCGCCATCGCCGAGGGGCTCACCAAGTACGAGTGCGAGGCGTCGGCCAAGAGCCTCGACGGGCGCGAGGTCGAGACGGCCCTGCGCTGGGAGGTGGTCCCCGGGTGCGAGGAATCGCTTGAAAGGGTGCACCTGTCGACAATCGACATCACCGCGAGGAAACGCACCGAGCTCCGCCTGCGCGAGAGCGAGCAGAAGTTCCGCACCGTCTTCAACCAACAGTACCTCTTCATCGCCATCTTGACCCCCGACGGCAGGGTGCTGGAGGTCAACGACCTCTGCCTGAAGATGCAGGGAGCGTCCCGCGAGGAATACGACGGCCAGTACTTTTGGGACACGCCCGCCTGGCGCGAGCTGCCCGAGTGGCAGGAGAAGATCCGCGGCCGCGTGGTGGAAGCACAGACCGCCGACGGACCGATCCGCACCGAGGACGTGTACCGGTTCGCCGACGGGACCATCCGCTGCGCCGACGCGGTCTGCACCGGGGTCCGCGGCGACGACGGCGAGCTCCGGTACATCGTCATGCACGCCCAGGACACCACCGAGCGGCGACAGGCCGCCGAGGAGCTCGCGCTGGTCGCCGAGCAGCGCCGCCGCGCCGCCGAGGAGCTGGCCACCCACAAGGAGATGCTCGAGCAGGCGGAGAGCATCGCCCAGGCGGGCTGCTGGGAGTGGACGCTCGACACTAATCGGGCCGTCTGGTCCGCGCCCATGTCCGACGTGTTCGGGGTCGGCTACCGGGAGCCGTCCTACGAGCAGATTCGTTCCCTAATCCACCCGGAAGACGTCGAGTGGTGGGAGGGGTACCTCAAGGAGATGGTAGAGCACACCTCCGAGCCCTTCGACATCGACTACCGGATCTGCCGGCCCGACGGAGCAGTCGCCTGGATCCACAACGTGGCGAAGGTCTTGAGGGACGACCGCGGACGACCGCTCAAGATGATCGGCATGTCGCAGGACGTCACCCAGCGTCGGCACGCCGAGAAGGTCCTGCAGAAGAGCGAGGAGACCTTCCGCAGCCTGTTCGACCAATCGCCGATCGCCATCCAGCTGTACGACGAGTCCGGGCGGCTGGTCGACGTCAACCAGCGGACGCTCGACCTGTTCGGCGTCGACGACAAGCAGCGTCTGCTGGGCTACGTGATGTGGGACTCGCCCGACTACACGCCCGAGCGGATCGCGCAGGTCAAGAGCGGGCATTCGATCTGCATCTCCACGGAGCTCGACTTCGGCCGCGTCAAGCAAGCCGGGCTGTTCCCGACCTCCAAGACCGGCGTGCTGCACCTCGACATGCTCGTCTGCCCGCTCACCGTGGCCGGCGCGATCTCGGGCTACACGGTGCAGCTGGTCGATCTCACCGAGCGGCGCAACGTCGAGACGCACCTGCGGCACGCGCAGAAGATGGAGTCGATCGGCCGCCTGGCGGGCGGCATCGCGCACGACTTCAACAACATCCTGATGCCGATCCTCGGCTACGTCGAGATGGTCATGCAGACCATGGACAAGGACCAAGAGGCCTACGCGCAGCTGGCGTGCGTGCAGGAGGCGGCCGACCGCGCCAAGAGCCTGACCCGGCAGATCCTGGCCTTCAGCCGCAAGCAGGTGCTGCAGACCCAGGTGCTGAGCCTCAACGACGTGGTCGCCGACTTCGAGGAGATGCTGCGGAGGCTCATCGGCGAGGACGTGCAGCTCGCCGTGCGGCTCGCCGACGGCCTGCGGCTGGTGGAGGTCGACCCGCGGCAGATCGAGCAGGTGCTGATGAACCTGGCGATCAACTCCCGCGACGCCATGCCGCGCGGCGGCCGGCTGACCATCGAGACCGCCAACACCGGCCCGCACGATTCCGACGCCGGCGACGAGCCGCCCGGGCGGTCCGTCATGCTGGCCGTCACCGACACCGGCCACGGCATGGACGCCGCCACGCGCGAGCGGGTGTTCGAGCCCTTCTTCACCACCAAGGAACAGGGCAAGGGGTCGGGCCTCGGCCTCTCCACCACCTTCGGCATCGTCAAGCAGCACGGCGGCGCGATCCGCGTCGAAAGCCAGCCGGGCGCCGGAGCGTCGTTCCGCGTCTACCTGCCGATCGCCGACGCCGCCGGCCGGGACGACGAGCCGGCCGCGTCGGAACTCGACTCGATGCACGGGACCGAGACCGTGCTGCTGGTCGAGGACGACAAGCTCGTCCGCCGGATGGTGTCGCAGACGCTCTCGTCGCTCGGGTACGAGGTGCTCGAGACCGCCCACCCCGACGAGGCCCTGCGGCTCGCTATCCAGCGCCGCGACGACATCCACCTGCTGCTGACCGACGTCATCATGCCCGGCATGAGCGGCGCTGAGCTGTACCGCCGCGTGGCGGAGTCGACCCCGGCGATCAAGGTGCTGTACATGTCCGGCTACACCGACGACGCCATCGTGCACCACGGCGTGCTGACCGAGGGCGTGCCGTTCCTGCAGAAGCCGTTCCGCATCCGGCGGCTCGGCCAGATGGTCCGCCAGGCGCTGGAGCAGCACCAGCTCCGCCCCGACCTCGACTAGTGCGGGCGTTCGCCCCGCCGGCCTAAGGCTGTCGGACTAGCGGATCGTCAATCAAGCGCTTCGCGCGTCGCCCCCCAACGCCCCGCCGCCCCATCCCAACCCGCCGCGGGAGCCGATCCTGGCCGGGATTGATTGCAATCTGGTCGCGAGGGTTCTAGGATCGCAGGTCAGCCCTCCTCTTGATCGCGGTAGACGCTGCTATGACTCGACTCCGTGTTGACGCCGCCGCGCTCCTGTTGCTGCTCGCGCCGGTTTGCTCTGCCGGTGAGTGGGCGTACCGCCCGCTCGTTGAGCAGGACGATTCGTTCGTGGGGTTCGTGGGCAGCCCCATCATCAACAACGCGGGCGATGTCGTCTTTGTCGCCGAGGTCTTTGACGACGACGGTCCCCGACCGGACCTGGGGCTGTTCCGCACCGCGGGCGATTCGATCGAGCAGGTGGCGTTCTCCAACGGCCTTTCGCCCTACCGCGACGCCAGCTTCGCCCAGTTCCCACTCCTCAGCGACAGCGGCCAGGTCGCGTTCTACGCGGTGAGCTTCCTGCATGGCGCCGGCATGTTCACCGGCCCCGACCCGGCGGTCGACTCGATCGTCAACCAGGTGGCCGACGGCGTCACCGGCGTGGGGCTGTTCCCCGCGATGAACCGCCTTGGCGATGTGCTGTTTCAGGCCGGCCGACCCGGCGGGGTGTCCGGGATCTATTCCGGCCCCGACCCGGTAGCCGACCTGCTGGTGGACAACAGCGGGCCCTTCTTGTCGGTCGGCACGCAGGTTGATCTCAACGACCACGGGGACGTGGTCTTCGAGGCGCGCCTGCCGAACGGCGAGGCGGGGCTCTACTCGGGGCCCGACCCGGCGACCGACACGCTGGTCGACTCCACCGGGCCGTTCGCCGCCACCTTTATCAGCCCACGCATCAACAACCGGGGCGACCTGACGTTCTACGCCGAGCTCGACTCCGGCGTCACCGGCCTGTTCACCGGCCCCGACCCCGTGGCCGACCTGCTGGTCGACGACACCGGGCCGTTTGAAGTGCTGGGCGGGGCGATCGTCAACAACTCGGGCGGCCTGCTGTTCAGCGCGGTGTTCGACAACGGCCGCATCGGCGTGTTCGACGGCACGGACGTGGACGAGGACCGCGTGGTCGGCACGGGCGACCCGCTGTTCGGCTCGATCGTCACCGAGATCGCCGCGTACGACGCCTACAACGACGCCGGCCAGTTTGCGTTCCGCTACGCGCTGGCCGACGGGCGCGAGGGGATCGCGATCGCGGCGCCGATCCGCCCCGGCGACTACAACCGCGACGGCGCCGTGGACGCGCTCGACTACCACCTCTGGCGGTCGCAGTACGGGACGCCGGTCGCCGCGCCGGGCGATCAGTCCGACGGCAACAGCGACGGCGTCGTCGACGCCGCGGACTACACCGTGTGGCGCGACGCGTTGGCGCCGGGCGTCGGCCTTGCCGCCCCGGCGCCGCCGGCTTGCGTATCGGTCGTTACGGCCGCGGCACTGTCGGCGTTCATGAGACGACGGCCCTCCTAACCGCGGCGACAACCGCCGCCGCAACATAGCCGGTTTCGCCCTCATCCCAACCCGCAGCGTCAGCGAGGGCGGCGCTGCTTTTACGCGGCATCAACGTGGGCGTGGCGCCTGACAAACTCACCCTCAAATAGCGTTCGCAGCAGTTGTCCGAATCGCTGCAGCGCAACGAGCCGGTTGCGTGTGCCACTGGCGTCTCTAGGGCGACTTCCGCAGCACGCTAGTGTCAGTGGCTGAGCCAGTGGTACTCGGCGTAGCCGTGCAGCATTGAGATGTCGGCCACATTCAGAGACAATAGACGGTTGTTCAGATACTCCTGCGGGATTTGATGATGTTCGACTGGTTTCTTACGTACTTCGAGCTGATTCTCGGCATCGCTGGAGCCGTCTCACTCATCGGCATCGCGATGGGCTTCCTACGGATCACCCTGACGCGCCCGAGCAGGTCACGATGGCGAGTACTAGGTGGAATTGCGTTGCTCAGTTTGGTCTGCTTTCTCGCAGTTCTTCGGGGAGGTCCGGGTGGCAAAAAGACTACACCCCAGGAGCTCGACCCTGACCGACTAATCGATACCTCACTAACTGCGGTGGAGAGGCTACAGAATCCGTGGGAAGCCTACGAAGATCCGCGTTGGCCCGTAGTTGAAACGTTGGCGGAGATTAGCGATATCGCGTACGATCCGCCGGTGTTCGCTGCTGGAAGGTACGAGGGACTTGGTCTCTCGCGATGCTTTCCACTCTTTGACCGGTCGATGGTCGGATATGTACTTGCGATCGATGATGTTGCAGTTGTCGTTTTCCGGGGTACGGACTTCAATGAATGGTCTGACTGGGGAGTCAACAAGGCTGTTAGAGCGGCTCCCACAGAGCACGGCGGCATACATGCGGGCTTTGATCGCGCGTATGATGGCTTGTCGCCCCAGATCAATGAAGTGCTTGATCGACTTGCGCCGAAGCACCTGTGGGTCACAGGGCACAGCCTTGGCGGCGCTCTGGCAACGGTATGTGCTTACAGACTCGAATCACGGGGCGAACACAAAGTCACCGGGCTGATCACGTTCGGCCAACCCATGGTCGCGAAGCTTGATCTCGCCGAGCACCTGGATGACCTTTTTGACAATCGATACGCATGGTTCGTGAATGGCAGCGACGTCGTACCGAAGACACCACCTGGCTATGAGCCCGCAGGCTCATTGGTCGAACTCAACGGAACGTTGAGACCCGGTCGATGGCGACGTACGCGTGCTGTGTACTCCTCATCCAGTGTCGACGACTCGCTTCCTGCCCAACCTCTCCAAGCTCACCCACTACCCCCGTTGACCGAAGAAGAAAGTCGCCTACTTCAGCAACGACTCAAGGCAGAACCACCACCGGTTTTCGACGACGCTCCCAGAGCCTACTCGATGGCCGTGCCGGAAATCGACAATCACTTGATGCCTGCCTATTTGGGTTCGATCCGACAGCTCCTCGGGATCAGTATGCGAGGCGACTGAGTCATTACACGAGATAAGCCGTGCCCACAGCCAAAATAACCACCACGAGTGCTGATACTGCGGAGGTCGAACCGCTGGTAGTTCGGGATGGTCCGCTTGCACGGTTGGTGTTCAAGCCAAAGATCGTGAACAACGATAGGGACAAGCTGCAACCCGTGAAGGGAAAACTGGTTTGGCAGAAGCGGGGCAGAGCAGATGTCACAGATCCCTGGCAGGATGACACCCATTTCAAATTGACCACCATGAAGGCCGGCACTGGCATGCAGCTGCAGCTCAGTACTGCAGAGCTCTTCTCGCTCACTCAGATTGTTCGCGGCCTTTATGGCAAGTTCTGGAAGGACGGGCACCAGCTGCCAAGAGATGGTGACACTTTCGAGCTAGCTGACTACGCCAAGACAGCAGCAAGCCTCGATGCTCTTAGCAATCTGGCCGATCTGCTGCAAGCCGTTGGCGAAGAAGGCTTCGCTGATGTAATCCGCCTGCTGACGGACGCCAAATCGTCTGGGCTAGCGATCGAAGCGATCTCTAAGCTTCAGCCGGACGACCTTGCGGGCTTAGGCGCTATCGCCAGTCTTGGTGCCCTGCGAGAAGCACTGTGCCTGTGGGAAGCGAACAAGACGAATGCTAGTGAGGAGTTCTGGCAGAAGGCCTTTCAAGCACGACCATTCGTGCTATCGCAAGCGTTTTCATCACCCGTGGTGATGCTGGCTGGTAAGAGCTACGTCGGCGGTAAGAACTTCCACAACAAGGGCGGCAAGGAGGTCGATTACCTCCTTCGCAACACGCTGACTAACCACCTTCTGCTGGTTGAAATCAAGACGCCTTGCTCTCGGTTGCTCGACACGCAGGCATATCGACAGGGGGTCTACGCCCCCTCTCGCGAGTTGACGGGAGCGGTCGCCCAAATCTCGAATCAGAGAGACAAGTTGTTGAAAGGTTTCAACGAAAAGCGAGTGGAGACCGAGGACACGACCGGCCAGAGAGTGCGGTTATCTGAACCTCGTTGCCTGGTGATTGCCGGCGACACGGAACAGCTTGCTGATGCTGAGAAACTCGATTCGTTCGAGCTCTTCCGATCGGGCCTGAGAGCGGTCGATGTCATCACGTTCAACGAACTGTTTGCCAAGATCGAGTCCCTGGTCAGTCTCCTCCAGATGGAGCAGGCGTCAAATTGCACCGATTCGGCTGCCTCAGAGACCAGTTAAGCGCGGGGTTCAATGCCCAATACTTGTGGCGTAGTCCGATTCCACCTGCGTGTGCTGCTGCCCATGCTTCTCGGCGCCACTGCCCAGCTCGCTGGAAGTGCCGATCGGAGGTGTACGCTACCCTAATAGAATTAGGCGCAACGTCCTGGACGGCGTCGGCATAGCTACGCGGCCAGCTAGACCGCTCTCATTCCCCCCGCCACTTCTTTGTAGAAACCGGCCACCCCGCGCGGTCTAATGTGGGGTGCGTGGGGATCGGTCCGCGCCGCCGATCGGGTTGCGGGGTGGGTGTGGGCGATTGCTGTCCGTGGGGCGCGCCCGCCCTGGTCCTCCCCAAAGGCGGAGGCAATTCACTAGGCTTGGACTTTTGTCCCTATTGGCGCACAGGGGTGGACAAAAGTCGGCCGCTGGCAGCGAGGAGCAAACCGGCAGACACTGCTATACAAGTGTGAAACGAGCCTGCGGGCTCGGGGTGGGAGCCGACTTTTGTCCCTAAAAATCGATAGCGCCAACCGGGACAAAAGTCGCGCGGCCGGGCGCCGCGATCAATCCGCCGCCGGCGGGGTCGTCGCTTGCTCTTCGACCTTCTCGGCAGCGGGCTTGTCGACGGCGGGCGCTTCATCGGCCGGCTGGTTGTGCTTGAGCTCGCCGAACAGGTGGCCGCCGTGGCCGGCGCCCTGCCAGTAGCCGGCGTACTTGCCGCCGTGGATCATCACCCGCGCGGAGTACACGCCCAGCCCGGGGAAGCCGAGGTTGTCCACGCGGATCACGGCGGTGTCGCCGGCGAAGTCGACCGGCAGCGTGATCGGCAGCTCGACGTCGTGGTCGCCGTAGCGGATGCGGGCCGGGATCAGCCACATGCCCTCGCCGACCTTGCGGACCTGGCCGAGGTCGTAGCGTTCGGCGCGGGGCTTGGCGTCGGGGCGGTCGCTGAGGGTGAACGAGCCGTCGAGCGTCGCGCCGGCCATCGCCTTGGCGAACGCCTGCTCGGCGGGCGAGAGCTCTAGTTCAGAGTCAGCGGCGCCGGCTGGCGCGGCGGCGTCGGTGGGCGTGGCGGCGGGCTGGGCGGCAGCGGCTACTGGCAGCGCGGCGGCACAAAGCGTCAGCAGGACAAGGCGGCTCCGCATGGCGTTCTCCGCGGTGGGGACACGTGGCGGGCGACCGGTCGGTCGCCGCGTGCCGCCATTGTCCGGCATGCGGGCGCGGATAGCAACTTTGGGAGCGTGGGCGGGGCGGACAACCCGGCGGGGGCTACTTCCAGCCGCTGTAGAACTGGCCGGTGTCGCCGAAGCGGGCGCGGAACCCGGTGGCGGGCACGCCGCCCGCGCCGCCGGTCGTGGGCGTCTGGTACGAGGCCCGCTGCACCTGGCGCTGCAGCCCCTGCAGCTCGCGCTGCTGGGTGCGGTTGGTTTCGATCTGCTTCTGCATGGGCCGCACGAAGGTGTAGTAGTTGGGCAGCGAGTCCTCCTGCTCCTCGCGGAACAGGTTGAGGTACGGGCTGATAGGCGGGTCGGTCGCGACGCCGGAGTTGGCGTAGGGCTTGGCGCCGGCGCCGATCGCCTGGCCGCCCTGCGGGATGAACCGCGGCCGGCGGGGCATCTGGTCGAGGGTGTGCCGCGCGGCGGCGCCCCCGCCGTAGTAGTTGAGCGTGTTGTTGGCGCCGGACGTGAGCTTCGGCGGCTCGGGCGCGGGCGCCGGCGTGGGCAGCGCCTGGCGGGCGGCCTGGTTGACGGTGGCCTTCTCCGAGAGCGGCGAGCTGGGCCGCGAGAAGGTCTCGACCAGGTAGGCGTCGCTCCCCAGGTACCGGCGCAGCGAGTAGGCGTCGCCGCCGCGTTGGGCAAACGCGGTCGAGGCCGACGAGAGCAGCAGCGCGGAGAGGATGGCCACAGCGGCGGTCGGGGTTCGCATAGCAGGCTTTCGCTGGAGGAGGCGTCGCGGCACGGGGCCGCCCATTCGACACAATCGTCAAACCCGCCCAGCCGACTTGCGTGAAATCAGTCGGACCCGGCCGGCGCCAGCAGCGCCTGCACGGCCTGCAGCGCCGCGGCGTAATCGCCCCGCTGGGCCGCGGCGAGCGCGCGGGCGAGCTGCTCGGCGTGCGCGGCGGTGACCGGCAGCGCCGCGCCGGGCTCGGGCGGGTGCGGCACGAGCGAGCGGGCGATGGCGGCGAGAAGATCATCAACGCCCTGCCCCGTGGCGGCAGAGGTTGATAGCGAGCCGGCGGGCGCCGGCGCCAGGTCCTGCTTGTTCCAGACCACCAGCCGCCGCGTGGCGGGCGCGTCGGCCGGGATGGCGGACGGCGCGTCGGGCTGGGCGGCGTCGCGGATGTCGAGGATCAGGTCGGCCTGCTGGAGCATCTGCCGCGCCAGCTCGACGCCGGCCGCCTCGGTCGGGTCGTCCGCCGCGCGGAGGCCGGCCGTGTCGCTCAGCGAGACCGGCCAGCCCTCGATCGCCGCCGCCGCGGTCAGCACGTCGCGGGTGGTGCCGGGCTGGTCGAACACGATCGCGCGGGAGTAGCCCAGCAGCGCGTTGATCAGGCTGCTCTTGCCCACGTTCGGCGCGCCGGCCAGCACGACCCGCCACGGCGAGGTGAGCCGCTGGCCGAGCTCCGCCCGGTCGAGCAGCTGGCGCAGCTGGTCGACGCCGCCGCCGGCGGAGAGCGAATCGGCGATCTCGCGGAGGGCGCGTTCCAGCGCGCCCTCCGCCTGGTCGAGCAGCACGCCGACGGCGCGTTCGGTCAGCGCATGCCGCAGCGCGAGCTGCGCGTCGAGCGTCACGGCCGCGGCGCCCGGCGGCGCGTGTTCCGGCCGGGCGGGCTGCTGCACGCACCCCTGGGCGACCAGATCCCGCACCACGGCCCGCACCGCGGCGGCGCCGCCGTGGCAGTGGACCTCGACCGCCGGGTCGGGCGAGCCGCGGCGGACGACCACCACCTCCTCGCCCGACGCGTCGCGCCAGCGGCCGAAGCGGATGGCGCCGGGAGGCTGCTGGGCGAGCGGCCGACCGGACGCGGCGAGGAAACAGGCGTCGACCGCGTCGACCGCGCCGGGGCCGGTGACCTGCACCACGGCCACGGCCCCGCGGCCCTCGGCGGTCTGCACGCTGACGGCGGTCTGCGCGCTCATGGCGGGCTTCCCGCTCACGACGGGCTTCTCGCTCATGGCTGCTGGGCGGCGAGCGACTCGGCGGCAATCGCCACGCCGGACAGGACCAGGTTCGGCAGGTACCGCACGGTGCAGTCGGGCTCGGCGAGCAGCCGCGCGACCGACGGCGCGGCGCCGCCGGTGAGGTACAGCTGCGGCGGCACGGTCAGGCGGTCGCGCTGCCGCGCGACCACCTCGCGGATCGCGCCGACGGCGCCCCAGAACAGCCCCGCGCGGAGCGCGGCGTCGGTGGTCTTGCCGACCGCGTCGGGCGAGTGCTCGAGCTGCTGCATCGCCACGTCCGGC
Source organism: Posidoniimonas corsicana (assembly GCF_007859765.1). Lineage (NCBI taxonomy): Bacteria > Pseudomonadati > Planctomycetota > Planctomycetia > Pirellulales > Lacipirellulaceae > Posidoniimonas > Posidoniimonas corsicana. The sequence goes on along the minus strand of NZ_SIHJ01000003.1, from coordinate 174,020 downwards.
AGCGCGTCGGTCTGGTCGTGCAGCGCGCGGCTGGCCATGCGGATGCCGGGCAGGATGGCGCCGCCCTCGAACGCTCCGTCGGCCGCGATCAGGTCGATGGTGATCGCGGTGCCGAGGTCGATCACGATGGCCGGCGCGTCGGCGCGGCGGAGCCGGTTGGCCGCGACGCCGGCCAGCAGGCGGTCGACGCCGACCCGCTCGGGCTGCTCGACGCGGACCTCGATCGGCAGCTGCCGGCCAACCAGCGGCTTGCAGCGATCCAGCCCGCAGGCCCGCAGCGCCTCGAGCGTCGACTGGCCCGCGCTGCGGTGCACCGAGGCGACCAGCGCCGCCGCGCCGGCGTACGGGCCGAGCCACTCGCGGAGCGCGTTGTAGCTGGTGGGCTCGCCCTCGATGTGGGTGAAATCGAAGGTGTCGACCGGCTCGGGCAGCGGCGGCCCGGCGATCGGCAGCGGCGCGGCCAGGGCCGCCTGCTCGCACTCGACGGGGCGTTCGAACAGCCCGAGCTTTACCCGGCTGTTCCCAACGTCCACAGCGATCAGTCGTTCGGCGTCTGGCATCCCGCCAGGATAACCGTGCCCAGCGGCAAGCGGCAGGTGGTTTGTGGGTGTTGCCCGGTGTTTGAGGCCCTCCCCGCAGCCCCGCCGGCGGGCCCCAACTTGACGCCCCCGCTCCATCAGCTAGACTTTGAGGCTGGCGGGTCCCCTGGGGCCCGCCGCATGTTTTGGGCCCGTGGCGGAATAGGCAGACGCGCATGCTTGAGGGGCATGTGCCCGCAAGGGCGTGCTGGTTCGACTCCAGTCGGGCCCACTCTTCGATCACCGAAGGGTCGACCGCCGGAGAGCTCCCCGCAAGGGGGTTCTCCGGCGGTCGTTTTTTATGCGCCCCGCCCCAACCAGCGGCCCGCTGACGCGACTCGTTCTCGGCCGCCCGGCCGGCGGATTCTGGCGCCGCGATACTGAGTCTCAGCCGCCGCCGATCGGGCCGCGAAAACCGCTCCGCCAACGCCCGCTATGCTCTGGGCGGTCGCTCCGGGTCCTGGTACCCTCAAAGCAGGCGGGTGATTCCGCCGGCAGTTTCTTGCTCCGCTTCACCACCTACTCTGCCACAGCGCAGGCCACGGACTCGCCGCTATGAAAGAACTCTCCCAGGTCATGCAGGACGCCATCAACGAGCAGATCAAGAACGAGCTCAGCTCGTCCTACAGCTACTTGGCGATGTCCGCCTACCTTGAGCACGAGCAGTTCCTCGGCTGCGCCGCGTGGATGCGGGCGCAGAGCGTCGAAGAGAACGCCCACGCGATGCGGCTGTACGAGTTCCTCACCGCCCGCGGCAGCCGCGTGGTGCTGCAGGCGCTCGCCCAGCCCCGCAAGGATTACGAGGGCATCCCGCAGGTGTTCGAGGCCGCGCTCGAGCAGGAGCGGACCGTCACCGGGCAGATCGACCGGCTGTTTGAGCTGGCGATCGAGCAGAAGGCGTTCGCCGCGCTGGTCGAGCTCGAGTGGTTCGTCAAGGAGCAGGTCGAGGAGGAGAAGTCCCTCCGCGACATCGTGCACAAGTTCAACCTGGTGAAAGACGACCCGTCGTCGCTGTTGGACCTGGACCGCGAGCTGGGCGCGCGTGGCCCCGGCGATGAGGGTGCGGCCGAGTAGCCGCCGGGCTGCCGCAGCGGCATGAAGCGTCGCGGCGCCACCGCGGACTACAGCCGGTTGGGGCGGAAGATCGGCGGGGCTTGGCCCGCCGGCTGTTGGCCGACGCGGTTAGCTGCGTTTGTCGTCTTCGCCGGTTTCGAGCACCGCCAGGAACGCCTTCTGCGGGATGTCGACCTGGCCGATCGACTTCATCCGCTTCTTGCCTTCCTTCTGCTTCTCCCACAGCTTTCGCTTGCGGCTGATGTCGCCGCCGTAGCACTTGGCCGTGACGTTCTTGCGCATCGCGCTGATGGTCTCGCGGGCGATGATGCGGGTGCCGATGGCGGCCTGCAGCGCCACCTCGAACATGTGCCGCGGGATCTCCTTGCGGAGCTTCTTGATGATCGCGCGTCCGCGGGTGTCGGCGTCGCGGCGGTCGCACACAATCGACAGCGCGTCGACCCGCTCGCCCTTGACCAGGATGTCCATACGGACCAGGTCGCCCTCCTCGTAGCCGCGGAGCTCGTAGTCCATGGTGCCGTAGCCCTTGGTCGTGCTCTTCAGCTTGTCGTGCATGTCGTACACCACCTCGGCCAGCGCGATGTCGTACACCAGCATCACGCGGGTGGGGCTGAGGTACTCCTGCCGCACGAAGATGCCCCGCCGGTCGGCGCACAGCTTCATGATGCCGCCAACGTACTCGGCCGGCATGACGAAGCTCACGCGGACGATCGGCTGCTCGAAGACCTCGATGTCGCCCATCTCCGGCACGCGGGTGGGCGTGTGGACCTCCAGCAGCTCGCCGTTCTTCTTGGTGATCTTGTAGGTGACGTTCGGCGCGGTCTGCACCAGGTCGATGTCGGCCTCCTGCTCCAGCCGCTGCTGCACGATCTCCATGTGCAGCAGCCCCAGGAAGCCGCAGCGGAAACCGAATCCCAAGGCGTCGGACGTTTCCGGCTCGAACACGAAGCTCGGGTCATTCACCTGCAGCTTGCTGAGCGCCTCGCGCAGCTGCTCGAAGTCCTGCCCGTCCGACGGGTACAGGCCGCAGAACACCATCCGCTTGGGCTGCTCGTAGCCCGGCAGCGGCTTGGCCTGCTCGCCGCGGGCGGAGGTGACGGTGTCGCCGATGTGGACGTTGCCCAGCGACTTGATGTTGCAGACCATGTAGCCCACCTGCCCCGCCGACAGGCACTCGGCGGCGGTCCGCTTGGGCGTCTTCTGGCCGAGCTCGACCACCTCGTGCTCGGTGCCCGCCTGCAGGAACTTAATGCGGTCGCCGCGGCGCACCACGCCGTTCATCACGCGGACAAAGATGATCGCGCCGCGGAACTCGTCGTACACGCTGTCGAACACCATCGCCTGCAGCGGCGCGGCGGGGTCGCCGGTTGGCGGCGGGATCCGCTCGATCACCGCGTCGATCACCGCCTGGCAGTTGAGCCCGGTCTTCGCGCTGCAGCCGATCGCCTCGCTGGCGTCCAGGCCGAGCGTCTGCTCGATCTCCTCCTTCACCTCGTCCGGCCGCGCGTGGACCAGGTCGATCTTGTTCAGAACCGGCACGATCTCCAGGTCGTGCTCGATCGCGTTGTACGCGTTGGCCACGGTCTGGGCCTCCACGCCCTGGAACGCGTCCACCAACAGCAGCGCCCCCTCGCAGCAGGTGAGCGACCGCGACACCTCGTACTGGAAGTCGACGTGGCCCGGCGTGTCGATCAGGTTCAGCTCGTACTCCTGACCGTTGTGCATCGTCCGCATCGAGACCGAGTTGGCCTTGATCGTGATGCCCCGCTGCCGCTCCAGCTCCATGTCGTCCAGCAGCTGCTCCTTCATCTCGCGCAGCGTGACCGTGCCGGTCACCTCCAGCAGCCGGTCGGCCAGCGTGCTCTTGCCGTGGTCGATGTGCGCGACGATTGAGAAGTTGCGGATGTACCGCGGGTCGGCCAGCTTGCCGGAGGGCTTCTTCTTGGGCGCGGGCTGAGGCGTGGATTCAGTCGGGGCAGACGCCATAAGGGCAAGCAGCGGGGGAGGTTAGGGAGGGGCGTTCGCGAAGCTAAGCGACAACCCCTCATTGTCGCCTGTGCCGGCCAACTACGGAAGGGCGCTGCGGGCTACCCCCGTGGCCGACCGATTCTCCGGGGCCTCCAACAGTCGGGTGCGCTCGGCTAGGCCCGTAGTGGCTGCCCGCACACCGCTGCGCTTTTGAAGTCTTGTCGTTCGATCGCCGACGCGATCAAGTGCGACAAAACCACGCCCGAGCCGGCCCCACTGTTCGCCGCAACCCGTTTCAGAACAGCGACTTGCGACGCCCGAGAGCGACCTACTCCAGCAGCTTTTGTCGCACTCCCTAGCGAAACTTCGACAGAATCCTCTGCCAATCTGCCGCCGAAGTTGCCCGGACACCTGCCGAAGATTCCTCGGGAGCACCGCCAGCCATGCTTGTATTGGATGCGACGAAGTGCCGGCGCCTTCTAAAAAATGGTCCGTTCCTTAGGAACCTCGGGCCGATGTGAATCGCCGTGGTCGCTGCGATATCCTTTGATCGGGGTGGCGCTGGTCGACCACGCCAACTCTCCTCCGTCACTTCCTCGGTAGGAACCCCCTCTCATGCTTCCAGTTGAGCTGCAGCGCCGGGTTGGGTATCTCGATCTGATGTCCGGCATGGCGTACCCCCGTTCAGTGAGCGCCTGGCACGCCGCCGACGAGGAAAGCAACGGCTGGGTGGTCCGCGACCGGCTGACCGCTCCGGTGTTGATTGGGGAGAATGACAAACTCTTGATCGATGGGGGTTGTCTTGAGAGGATTAGCGCGCCTGATGGTGGGCTCGTGCACATCAACGGCGATCTGGCGACCGATCTTGAGATTGGCGGACACCACGAGCTGATTATCCGCGGCGACATTATCGCTGACTGCACGGTGCTCGCGTCAGGGTTTCACCATGTCTACGTGGGCGGATCGGTGGCCGGCACGATCCGTGTCGACGACTCTTCCAAGCTGTGGATTGACGGCGACTTTACCGGGGCGATGACTACCGGGCATCCGACGAGTCGCATCGATGTCGCGGGCGACTTCTCCGCGATCATCCGACCAACCAGGCAGGCGTCGCTCCTATACCTCTCAGTAGGCGGCTTCTCGGAGCATCAACGGATCTGCGAGATTGCCGACCTGGGGTACACCGAGTTCAATGCGTCTATCGGTGCGAGCGACACCGCGCCCGGCTACTACCCGCTCGATTGGTCCCAGAGACGCACCGACAAAGGCATGAGCCACGCCCGCTGGTGCGTGCAGCGCGACTCGCGAGCAGAGTAGCGTAGTGTGAAGTGGAGGACGCTAATCCGTCCGGCCTCCTGCCAGAGAGATAACGGGAGCTAGAAGCTGTCGCCACTGGCGAAGTCAAACAGTGGCTGTGCGGCAAGGCCTTGTCAGGCCAACGGCCACTACGATAACCAGGAATGCGGACCCAGGCTCAGGAACCGCCCCCGCGTCGACAGCCGCGCCGTTGTAATTGTCCCGCCACACGGTGTAGTCGGCGGCGTCCACCACGCCGTCGAAGTTGCCGTCGGCCGCTAGGAACTGGCCGGTCTGGCCGTAGGCGTCGCGCCACGCGGAGTAGTCCTGGGCGTCGACATCGCCGTCGAAGTCGTAGTCGCCGCCGACGGACAGCACCAGCGAGTACTCACCCTGCTCGCCGTGGTAGCCGTCGAACGCGTAGTCGCCATAGCCGGAGACCCCAAACACCAGCTCGCCATTCTCCGGCACCACGCCGGACAGCCGGGAGTAAAGATTGAGCGGCGAGCTGCTGATGTCGTCGTTCGTGGCGATCTCCGAACCCGTCTCGTCGAACCAGCCAAGGTAGGTGTCAACCGAAGAGAAGGGGTCGAGCGGGCTCGGCTCGGTGTTGACGGTGAAGCTCTGTCCCGGGGTCAGTCCGACGAAGCGGAAAAAGTCGACATCGTTCGGAAACGCATTGTTGACCATAACGTCGTAGGTCCCGCCGTCCCACCCCTCGTCGGACTCGAAGTACGAGTCGACCAAGCCCTCCTCGAGGTAGCCGTCGTACTCGAAGAAGTCGAGGAACTCGCCCTCCGAATCGTAGATCGCCACCTCGGTGCGGTAGTCGCCAAACTGACTGTGGGCGCCCTCGAGGCTCTCGTCCGGCGCGCCGGTGACGCTGAAGTCGATCTCGCCGCCAGGGTTGATCGGCACGCCGAACAACGCGGGGGCGAACCCGTCGCCGAGGAAGCTGCTGTCGTCGTCGGTCTGGGTGAGCTGGCCCGACTCGTCGAACACGCCGAGGAACAGGTCCGGGTAGAACCCTTCGGACGGCAGCTCGAACGAGTCGTCGACGGAGGTCTGGCCGACGCTGAGCACCTCGGCTTCGAAGAAGGAATCGCCCGCGTCGGCAGAGACGACGCCGGCGGGCAGACAGCAGGCAACGACGCTCAGGAAAGCCAAGTGGGACCGGGTCATGCGGGGCATCCTTCTGGGTGAGTACCCCGGCGATGATAACCGCGGCTTCGCGCCCATCCTAGCACTGGTCGCCATTCAACCAGTCTGCGCCCCCACCGCGATGAACTGCTCGGCGGGCGCCGGCGTGGACCACGGCGGCCAACCCCGCCAGCAGCAGCCCGCACCCCGCCGGCTCGGGCGCGGCCGCGCCACGGCGTGGCCTGATCTGCAGGTGGTCACGCCAAAGTGTGAAGTCCGCCGCGTTCACCACGCCGTCGCCGTTGCCGTCCGCGCCGGCGCCCGGGGCGTCCGCCTGCAGTCCAAAGCTGCCGCGCCACACCGCGTAGTCGGCGGCGTCGACACGGCCGTCCTGATTGTAGTCGCCTGGCTGCGCGCTCGTCAGCAGCGTCTGGATCGCCACGTCGGGACCCAGGGTAGAAGGCAGGTACAGGAACGCAGACGTGCCATCGGCAAAGGTCGTGCCCAGGGCGACGTCACGATCCGCAATAAGGTACGGCACGCCAAGTGTGAGTTGCGGGGTGATGTCCTCGCCACCGAGTTGGAACCGCACGCCTGCGAAAGTAAGCACCCCCGATTCAAGCACGTAGCTGTTCGCCCGCCCACCGGCGAGCAACGCCTCGCCCCCGGCGAGCCGGAGATGGATGACCTCGCCGCCCGCGACGTTCAGGCTACTCTCATCATTCAGGACGATGTTGTTGATCTGGGCGTCGTCACTGACCTCAACCACGGTCGTCCCACGGGCGTCCACTTGCTCGATGCGCCCGCCGGTTGTGGTGACAAAACTGTCGTACGCGACGAAGTCGGGCCTCACCTGCCCGCCGGAGACGACCACCGTGCTGCTGTCCACCGCGGTCATGCCGTTCTCGATCACACCGTCGGTGAGGATCACCGTCGCGCCGCGCACGTCGAAGTACTGTCCGATGGTTCCGTCGGTAATGGTCACTGAGCTGCCCGGGTACGCGTCGGCGTACTCGCCGATCCGCCCGCCGGCCAGCAGCACGGCGGCCCCGTCGGCCTCGAGGTTGTCGCCGATCGTGCCCCCCGCGACGGTTACCGCGCTGCCCGGGCCGGCGTTGAAGTTGCTCGGCAACGACTGGCCGGAGGCAGCCATCGCGACCTGCCCCGCCCGCACCGAGCGGGGAGGCGCTTGACCGGTCGCGGCCTCCGCCTGGGTCAACCCCTCGATCACGCCGGGCTGGGCGACGGGCACGGGCGTCAGCTGCAGCGTGAGTGCATTGGCCGCGAAGAAGTCGCCGTTCTGCCCGTTGGTGGTGGCGGTTGGCTCGCCGGGCTGACCGGCGCCGCGGCGGCCGAACGGCGACCGGTCTCCGCGCGAGAACAGGAAGGGGGCGCCGTCGGCGAGGACGCCGGTCAGGATGTCGTCCTCGTCCAGGCTCAAGGTTGTTTGGTCGCCAGCGGCCGAGAGTCCCGTCAGCGGCTCACCGTTGAGGCGGAAACCGCCGCCCAGCAGCAGGGTCGATCCACCGGCCTCGGTTTCAAAGTTGTCGCCGATCGATCCGCCCGACACGGCGGCCGATCCGCCGCCCAGCACATTGGCGAACATTCCCAGCGCGCCGCCTGACATCTCGAGCGATCCGCCCCCCTCGACCCGCAGTCCCAAGCCGACCACACCCCCTTCAAGCCGCAACTTTGCGCCGCCGCGGATGTTGGGAGACTGGCCCACCGTGCCGCTCATAACCCGCAGCTCGGCGCCAGACTCGGCGGTCAACCACCGGCCGACTTGCCCCCCCGCGACGGTCACCTGCGCACCGACCGCCTGAAACCAGTCGTCCACCTGGCCTCCGGTGATGCTCACCATGCTGCCGCGGAAGGCCTGAAACCGCTGGCCTACCGCGCCGCCCGCGATCTCGAATGTGCTGCCGGGCAGCGCGTCGGCGTCGCTGGCAAGGAAGCCCTCGCTTAGGGTGACGCGGGTGGCGGCGGCCTCGAGGTTGGGGTCAACCCGGCCGCCGTTGATGCGGAGCTCTCCCCCACCGGCGTGGAAGTCGCTGGGCAGCCGGCCGCCGGCTGCGACCGTGAGCGTCTGCCCGGTGCGTAGCGAGGGCGGCGCGGCGTCGGCGCCGGCGCCGGTGACCGTCGCCTCGGTCCAGGCAACCGCGGGAAGCGTCGTGGTCTGCAGCCGCAGCACAGAGTCAAGCTGGTCGCCGTCCCGTGGGGACAGCGCGAACGGCGTGCCGTCGCTGAGGATCCCGGTTAACGCGGAGTCTGGGCTGACCGACACCGCGCCGGCGACCGGCTGCCCGTCGAGCATAAACTCGCCCCCGGTGATCGACGCCGCGACGTCCGGTTCGATATGCACCCGGTCACTCAGAGCGCCGCCCGAAAGCCGGAAGTCGGCGCCGCTGCGGACGTACATCTGCGTTGAGAACTTGCCGCCGCTCAGCAGGAGCCGACCTCCCTGCTTCACCTCGAGGTTGATCCCGATATGACCGCCCGCGATCGAGACAACGCTTCCCGCGTACGCGGTAAAGCCCGAGCCAACGGCGCCGCCGGTGATGCTGACCGTGCTGCCCGCGAACGCGTCGGCGTCATTGCTCAACTGTCCGGACGAAACAATGAGATGCCCCCCGGTCAGCTCGAGGTTGCGGTTGATCATGCCGCCGGCGAGCACGACCGCGCCGCCATCGCCCGCATTGAACGAGTGCCGCAGGGACTGCCCTTCCGCCACCAGCATCACCTGCCCCGCACGCACCCCTAGCAGCCCCGAGTCGGGCGTGTACACGCCCGGGACCGCCTGGGCGGGCTGGGCGGCGTGGAGCGTGAGCGCGTCGCCGAAGTGGTCGCCGTCGCCCGAAGTGAACGCGAACGGCACGCCGTCGGCGAGCACGCCCGTGAGCACCGCGCCGTCCGGCACGTTAAACGTAGCCGAAGCGCCCGGGGAGTTAAGGCCACGTATCAGCTCGCCATCCAGCCGGAATCCCGAGCCGTACAGGTTGGTGGCGCCATCCAACGCGATCAGTTGGTCGTCAATCGAGCCGCCCGAGATATTGAGGACGCCGCCGAGGTTGCGCAGCCGCGCCCCGACCAGGGCGCCGGACAGCTCCAACAAGCCGCCGGGCAGCACGCTTGCGTCGACGCCTACCTCGCCGCCCGCCAGGATCGCTTCACCGCCCACCTCCAGCCGGGCGCCGACCTCGCCGCCGGTGACGTTCAGCCTGCCGCCCGATTGGATGGCGGCCCGGTCGGCTACGGCGCCGCCGCGTAGGTTGATGAGGCTGCCCGAATGCGCAACGAGGTTAACCGCGTCGGCGGTCGCCAGGATGTTGGACGTGCTGCCGGCGTGCGCGTGCAGCATGAACGCGACCACGCCGCCGTGCTGGTTGAACTCGATGTTGTGGCTGGTCCCGTCTTCGGCGCCGAGCACCAGCGGGCTGAAGATGATCCCGTTGTCGTGGAGGTTGACCTGCGTGTCCGAGTCAACCTGGCCGAGCGAACGCACCGCGTCGATGTCGATAACGGTCGCGAATCCGGACGGGTCGGACTGCGCCCAGGCGGCCGCTGAGGGTGCGACCGCCGACAGGAAAAAGAGCAGGGAGCGAAGAGACTGCATGCCGTGTGCTCCGGCGGAGCGGCCGCTGACTATCGCCCCTGGGATGGCGGCCGCTCTGCGGAGTGTATCACGCGGCCCGCCGCAGCACAAACCACACGCTGCGCACGAAAAAAGCCCCCGGCTGACGCCGGGGGCTTGGGGGATTTCGTGTTGTGCGGTCGGTCGCCGGGCTAGGCGGGCTGCAGCTCCTTCTTGCGCTCCTCAACGATTTCCGTCTGGATGCTGGACGGCACGGGGGCGTACTTGGCGAACTCCATGGAGAACGTGCCCTGGCCCTGCGTCTGGCTGCGGAGGTCGTTGGAGTAGCCGAAGGTCTCGGCGAGCGGCACCTCGGCGATAATGATCGTGACGCCGTTGTTGGTGTCGGTCTCGACGATCATGCCGCGCTTCGAGCTGACCTGGCCGACAACCGAGCCCTGGAACTCTTCCGGGCACTCGATCTCCATCTTCATGATCGGCTCGAGCAGCATCGGCTTCATCCGGCCGAAGTGCTCGCGGAAGCACTCGCGGGCGGTGAGCTTGAACGCCATGTCGGACGAGTCGACGTCGTGGAACGTTCCGTCCTTCAGCTCGACGGCCAGTCCGACCACCGGGTAGCCGGCGAGCGGGCCCTTCTCCATCATCTCCTCGAAGCCCTTCTTGACCGCGGGGATGTACTCCTTGGGGATGCGGCCGCCGGTGACCTGGTCCTCAAAGTAGAACTCGCCCTCCTGGCCGGCCTCGGCCATCTTCTCGCGGTCCTCGTCGCTCATCGGACGCATCACGCCGACAATGTGACCGTACTGGCCGGAACCGCCGGACTGCTTCTTCCGCTTGTGGTCGAACTCGTAGGCCTGCTGGCCGGACTCGCGGTAGCTCACCTTCGGGGCGCCGACCTCTGTGTCGACTCCGTACTCGCGGCGGATCCGCTCGACGTACACCTCGAGGTGCAGCTCGCCCATGCCGGCGATGATGGTCTCGTTGGTCTCCTCGTCGGTGAAGACGTGGAACGTCGGGTCCTCCTTGCGGAACCGCTGGAGGGCCTTGCTGAGCTTGTCGGAGTTGTCCCGGCTGTGCGGGTTGATGGACATCTTGATCACCGGGTCGGCGACAAAGATGTTCTCCAGCGTGCAGTAGTTGGGCTCGTCGCAGTAGGTGTCGCCCGAGGCGCAGTCGATGCCCATAATCGCGACGATGTCGCCGGCCTCGGCCTTGTCGACCTCCTCACGCTTGTCGGAGTGCATCTTGACGATGCGGCTGAACCGTTCCTTGCGGCCGGTGCGCTGGTTGAAGTACGTGCCGCCCTTCTCGATCTTGCCCTGGTAGATGCGGGTGTAGGTGAGCTGGCCGTACTCGTCGTCGGTGATCTTGAAGCCCATCGCCACCAGCGGCTTCTTGGCGTCCGACTCCAGCACCATCTTCTTCTCGGTCTGCGGGTCCATGCCCGTGTTCTCTACCTCCGGGGGCGAAGGCAGGTAGCGGGTGATGGCGTCGAGCAGGGGCTGCACGCCCTTGTTCTTGTAGGCCGAGCCCAGGAACACCGGGCAGAACTCCTGCTCGATGACCGCGTGGCGGGTGATGTCGTGGATCAGCTCCTCGCTGACCTCTTCTTCGCCCAGCAGCTTCTCCATGAGCTCGTCGCTGTACATGGAGAGCTCCTCGAGCATGTTGGCGCGGGCCGAGGCGGCCTCGTCCTGCAGCTCGGCCGGGATCTCCTCGGAGCGGACGATCTCGCCGTTGTCGCCGTCGAAGTAGTAGGCCTTCATCGTGATCAGGTCGATCACGCCCTGGAACTTGTCTTCCTTGCCGATGGGGATCTGCATCAGCACGGCGTGCGCGCCCAGCTTGTTGCGGACCTGCTTCACCACGTTGTTCGGGTTGGCGCCGGTGCGGTCCATCTTGTTGATGAACGCCAAGCGGGGAACGTGGTAGCGCTTCATCTGCCGGTCGACCGTCATCGACTGCGACTGCACGCCGCTCACGCTGCACAGCACCAGGATGGCGCCGTCCAGCACGCGGAGCGAACGCTCCACCTCGACCGTGAAGTCGACGTGGCCCGGGGTGTCGATCAGGTTGATGTCGTAGCCGTGCCAGTTGAGGTACGTGGCCGCCGAGGCGATCGTGATGCCGCGTTCCTTCTCCAGCTCCATGTTGTCCATCACGGCGCCGTCGCCGCCGCCACGGACGTCTTCGATCTTGTGGATGCGGCCCGAGTAGAACAGGATCCGCTCGCTCAGCGTGGTCTTACCGCTGTCGATGTGGGCCGAGATGCCGATGTTGCGAACGTTCTTCAGGTTCATGATCGTTGCCTTGCGATGGATTCCTCGTCCTGCGGTCCGGGGGCGGAAACGCGGGCGGGGCGCGATCGGTTCGTTGTTAGCGATCGCGGTGGTCTGGGGAGGCGGCCGCTGCCGGTGGGCGGGCCAAGCGGGGCGGCGACCTCCGGCGGCGCCGCGGCCGGCCGCCTAACGCGGGGCGCACTTAGCCGCGTCGGTCGACGCCAGCGAAGCCTGTATCATACTCGACAGCGGGCCCGCGGCTAGGGATTATGACGGGAATCCCTAACGAAGGGCCGACTCTGCCGCGCCGAGTAGAGTAGAGTCTTATCGGCTTTTCACCTAGACCGCTTCGGCCAATTCGCGCCGGCGGCGGCCCCGCGGAACGCCGCGGTGGAGGACTGCCCGGCCGCCGCCAAGACCACCTAAACCTCTATCCAGCATCACCTTAATGCCAGAGTCCGACAATCAGCCCCGCCCCGATGCTAGCAGCTGGGGCTGGTTCTCCCGCTACCCGGTGCTGCCGTTTGTGCTGCCGCTGGCCGTGTTCATGCTGCTGGCCACCTTCGAGCCCTCGGCCCCCGACGCGGAAGCCGGGCCCGAGGCCCAGGCGGCCGCCGAGGCGGACAACTGGTTTGGTCTGACCTTCGCCCAGTACCCGATCGCCTACACCGTGCGGCTGGTGCTGGGCTTCGCAACGCTGGCGCTCTGCTGGCGGCCAATCATCAGTCAGTTCCCGCTGCGGGTCTCGCCGCTGTCGGTCGTGGTGGGGGTGGTGGGCGTGGTGCTGTGGGTGGCCATCTGCTGGGTCGACCTGGAAGGCCACCTTGTCCAGCTGCTCGGCGAGAAGAACCCGCTGATCATGCTGCTTGGCCTCGGTCCCCGGCCGGCGTTCAACCCGTTCGAGGAACTGGCCGGCAGGTCGCCCGCGTACATCTGGGGTTTCCTAGTGATCCGCTTCATCGGGCTGGCGGTGCTGGTGCCGATCATCGAGGAGCTGATGCTCCGCGGGTGGCTGATGCGCCATCTTGAGACCGATGGCTACCACCCCGAGTTCTGGCAGGTGGCGTTCGGCAAGGCGAGCGCGATGACCATCGTCATCGGCACCGCGTTCCCGATGCTGTACCACCCCGAGAAGCTGGCCTCGCTGGTCTGGTTCTCGCTGGTCACCTGGCTGATGATCCGCACGAAGAACTTCTGGGACTGCGTCATGGCCCACGCGGTGACCAACTTCCTGCTGGGCGTGTGGGTCGTGACGATGGGCGATTGGCGGCTCTGGTAAGCCCCGCCGCGGTGAGTGGGCGACCGGCCGCGGGCGACTAACCCGTATGCCCGACCTCCGCAGCCCACGCTTGATGTACCTGAAGGCGGCGATGTTCGTTGCGATCGGCGTGTTGGCGTCGGTACTGCTGCTGCTCGATTCGCCGACCCTCCGCACGGCATCGCTGCTCGCGCTGGCGGTGTGGGCGTTCTGCCGCGCCTACTACTTCGCCTTCTATGTGGTGCAGCACTACATCGACGACCGCTACCGGTTCGCCGGGCTGTGGTCGTTCGTGGCGTACCTGCGCCGCCGCAACAGGTAGCGCCTTCCGCGAGCGCAACAAAAAAGGGCGGGGGGCCCGCAGGCCGCCCGCCCGGTTGGTCATCAAGTCTGCGCGAGTCGGCCTAGCCGCGACGGCGACGCCCGCCGAACAGGGCGAGCGAGCCCAGCAGCGTCAGCGCCGCGGGCTCGGGCACGACGCCCAAGCCTGCCGACGGGGCCGGCGCGGCGAGGACGCTGCCGTAGTTGCCCGTCCAGATCGCGTAGTCGGCGGCGTCGATCACGCCATCGTTGTTAGAGTTGCCGAAGAAGATGGCGTCGTCGCCGCCCAGGTTGTCGCGCCACACGGTGTAGTCGGCGGCGTCGACGACGCCGTCGCCGTTGAAGTCGCCGGCCAGCGCTCCGATGGCCGAAGCCACGATGAGCGTCAGCGCCGGACCCGATGTGTCCGTCACCAGCACCGTGCCGGGCGCGGTCGCCACTAAGGACTGGATAGTCGTGCCGGTGAAGTTCGCCGTGCCGAGCACCGTGATCAGGTCAATGGCGTCGCCCACGGTGAGCGGGCCCATCGCGTTGCCGAGGATCTCGATGGTCGCGATCCCGCCGGCGCTAAAGTCGCCGTCGCCCTCGACCACCAGGTGCGAGTACCCGTCCACGGTGAAGTCCTCGACGTACAGCCGCAGCGTGCCACCGAGCGGCGCGAGCGAGTCGGGGTCGCCGAGGAAGAAATCGCCCGCGACGTGCACGTCGCCGGTCGACACGATGTTCAGATCGCCGACGCCGGAGTACGCGGGCCGGGTGGTCGTGCCGTCGTCGAGGCCGCCCAGGAACATGGCGCCCGAATTGTCGGAAAGCGTGATCGTGCCGTCGTTCGTGACCGTGTCCTCGAACGTGACGTACGAGCCGTTGCTGATGCTGATGGCGCCGCCGGGCTCGGAGTTCGTGGCGTCCCAGGCGTTCATCACCCGTCCGGTGACCAGGTTGTCGCCGCCGGTGAACGCGACCTCGCCGGCGTTCCACAGGCCGGTGCGGAAGCGGAGGTTCGCCTCGTGGGCGACAATCTTGCCCGGGTCGGTGATCTCGCCCGCGTTGTAGAACACGTGCGGGTCACGGATAGCGAGCGACGCGAAGATCGCCGCGTCGAGCGACGTGTCGTACTCGTGGATGTACTCAAAGTCGGCCCGTCCGCTCACCTGGTCGCCGATCACCTCGATCACGCCGTGGTTGCCGCCAACCAGCATCTCCGGGGCGTCGGGCGCGAGGTCGGTAGCGTTGATCGTGGCGAGCACCCTCAGCGACTGGCCTGCGCCAACACGCACCTGGCCGAGCAGGCGGTTCTCGAAGGTTGCAACCTCCAGCACGTTGTCGCTGGCCGAGTGGCCACCCTCGATGCCGGTCCCGTCGTGGGTGGCCTGGATGACGCCGTCGTTGACCAGCTGGTCCTGCACGGTGACCCGGCCGCCGCGGAAGTCGAGCGTGCCAAGCCGGCCGATGCGGAGGTCGGCGTCGTGGTCGGTGGTCGGGTTGTTTTCGTCGGTGTAGCGGTGGACTCGGACCAAGCCGTTGTTGCGGACCGACAGGTAGCCACGTCCCAGCTCCTCGGAGATGTACTGGGGGTTGAGGGCGTCGTTGAACTCGCCGATCGCCAGCGCGCCGCCCTCGGTCCGCATGCCCTGCGGCAGCTCGTCGTCCTCGAACGCGGTGATCATGATGTTCCAGAGCGAGCCGTCGCCGTCGACGATCACGCGGCCGGAGCCCTGCAGGTCGCGGAGGCTGTTGTCGAAGGCTTGATCGGTGAGCTCGTCGCTGCCGTCCGAACGGGTAACGCCGATCGCGGCGCCGTAGAACGCGTCGACGTGGCCGCCGTCGCTGATGGTCATCGACCCGTCGCCGTAGGCGCCGATGATCATCTGGTGAATCTCGTTGTTGTCGAACTCATCCCGGTTGATGACCGTCGCGTTCGGGTTCAGGCCGCCGTACGCCGCCAGGTACGACCCCAGGCCAGTCACCTCAACGTGGCCGGTGGAGTCCGGCGCGAAGCCGACAATCACGGCGTCCTGAATCTCGGCGCGGCCGCCGGCGGCGATGTACAGCTCTCCCGATCCGGTCAGGCCGATGTAGGCGTCAAAGCCTACGGAGTCCGGCCGCGTGTTCTCGGTCGGGAACAAGGTTTGTTCAGGGTTGTTGGTGTCGTAGATGTCCTGGTACTGACTCGGGATCACCTTCGGGTGGTTGTTGTAGAACGTCTGAAAGTCCTCGATCCGCAGCACACCGTAGCCGGATACCGGGGACAGCGGGTCGATGCCGTTCTCGATCACTCCGTCTCCCGGGCCCACACGGGGCGACGACGGGTCGACCTCGTTCTCCGACCCTCCCAGCACGATGTGCTGGAAGTTGAGGAAGCCCGCCTGGGAGAGACGCACGGAGCCGAACGCGCCTTCGCCGATCGTCACGTTCCGGTCCCGCTCCCAGCCCACCTGAGTATCGGTCTCGGGGAGGAACGTGTTGACGAAGCCGTACAGGCCTTCCAGGTCAGCCGTGAACGGGTTGTCCGATGGGTACACCTGCCCAGCAACAGCGATCTGCGCCCGCACCGGCGCGACCAGCACGCCAGATACAAGCAGCGCGGCGGCTGCGTACAGATAAAGACAACGGAACGCACGGTGCGTGATCATAAGTGGTTCGTCTCCAGGGCGGTTAGCCCGGTGGTGTGCCGGCACGCAGCGCGGTCAGTCCGCGCGACGCCCCCGGCGTGCCCCTGCAGGTGGGTCTCGGTTCCGATAAACGGCAGTTCTGTTCCGTAGCAGCCGGGTGGTCGCTCGTGCGGCCGCCTCAGCGTCGGGACGCGACGCCACCGTGGCCCTTCGGTGGGTGGAGCGGGCCCGCGGCCCGGCGAGATAAGCAACCGCCGCGCTGTCCTGGGGCCAAACAGCCCTGGGGCAATGCGGCGGGCACGACGCGCACTCTCGGCGGCGCGGCGGCTATCGCGGCGGGTCGGGACTGCCCGTCCATGCGTCCTTCTTCCCTATCTTCCCTAGGGATCAGCCGTTATGTCAACTGTTTTGCGGCCCCCGGGCCGCGACAGAACGCCTGAATATGAGGGTCGTGCGGCGTCGCCGACAGGTTTGCCCCTCAATCACCTGCCCACGACAGGCTCCAGCAGCAGAGCGCCTACCCGCTGGCCGGCGGCGTAGGCCGGCTCCTGGGCGGGCAGGTCCAGCAGCGCGTTGGCCGCCGCTAGCCCCTTCAGATCGGCCGAGCCCCGCCAGGCGACCGGCCGCGCGGCCCACCGGCCGTTCTCGTACGCCGCCTGGGCCGGCAGGAAGGTGCGCCGGTCGCCCTTCACCGTGACCTGTTCCGCCAGTTCGGCGTCGACGCAGGGCAGCCCGCCGAACGGCCCGCCCGCCAACCGGCTCAAGAGCGGCCGCACGAACAGCTGGAAGCAGACGAATCCGCTCACCGGGTTGCCGGGCAGCCCAAACACCAGCGTCTGCCGGCCCGAGGGCCGCCGCCACACGCCGAACCAGAGCGGCTTGCCCGGCTTCACCGCAACCTTGTGGAAGACCTGCTCGACGCCGAGACCGGCGAGCACGCCCGGCGCGAGGTCGCGTTTGCCGGCCGACACGCCGCCAGAGAGCACCAGCACGTCGGCCGCGCCGCCGGCTGTGATCCGCTCGGTCAGCGAGTCGGCGTTGTCGCGCGCCACGCCGAGTGGGACCAGGCGGGCGGCGGCCTGGGTGACCAGCGCGTGCAGCATGGGGCCGTTGGAGTTGCGGATTTGCCCCGCCGCGGGGACCTCGTGCGCCTCGACCAACTCATCTCCCGTGGCGAGCACCGCCACGGTGGGGGCGGGCGTCACGCTGGGCGTCGCGACGCCGATCTCGGCGAGCACCGCCAACTGGGCGGCGGTGATCAGGGCGCCGGCCGGGAGGATCGACTCGCCCCGGGCGAACACCTCGCCGCGGCGCATCACGTGCTTGCCGGCGGGCGGCGCGGGCCTGGTAAGGCGGACGGTCGACTCGTTGATCAGCTCGGTTAGCTCAACCGGCACGACGGCCGCGGCGCCGACGGGGACCGGGGCGCCGGTCATGATGCGGGTCGCTTCGCCGAGACTGACAGTATTGGTAGGCACACCGCCGGCCAGCACCTCGTCGATGACGCGCAGCTCGCGCTGCGGCTCGTCAGCCACCACGGCGTAGCCGTCCATCATCGCCTTGTCGTGCGGCGGCGAGTCGACGTCGCTCACCGCGTCGGCGGCCAGCCGGAGGCCGAGCGACTGGTCGAGCGGCGCACGTGCGGGGGATAGCGGCGCAGCGTGCTGCTCGATGAGCCGCAGCGCGTCGTCGACAGTCAGCAGCTCACCCGCCACGGCACGCAGCCCTCAACGGCCCGGAACTAGATAGACAGGAACCGCTTCAGCAGATCCGACCCGCTGTGCGTCAGGAAGCTCTCGGGGTGGAACTGCACGCCAAACAGCGGGTGCTCGCGGTGCTCGATCGCCATGATCTCGCGGCGGCCGTCCGGCTCGTTCGCCCAGGCGGTCACGACCAGCTCGTCGGGCAGGGTGTCGGGCTGGATCACCAGGCTGTGGTAGCGGGTCGCCTGGAACGGGTCGTCTAGGTCCTCCAGCAACCGGCCGCCGTCGTGGTAGATCAGGTCGGTCTTGCCGTGCATCAGGTTCTTCGCCCGGACAATCTTTGCGCCGAACGCCTGGCCGATCGACTGGTGCCCCAAGCAGACGCCCAGCACGGGCAGCCTGCCGGTCAGCCGCTCGATGCACTCGACCGAGATGCCCGCCTCGCTGGGGGTGCAGGGCCCGGGCGACACAATCACCCGCTCGGGCTTGAGGTCGATGATCTCGTCGACCGTGATCTGGTCGTTGCGTTCGACGCGGATATCGGCCGCCGGGTCGATCTCCCCCAGCCGCTGCACCAGGTTGTAGGTGAAGGAGTCGTAGTTATCGACGATCAGGATCATGCGAGCAGAGCGCAGAAAGCGTACCAGGATGCGAAAGCGAATTCGTGGGCCCCGCACTCGCGTCCGATACCCGGAACCCGTCTGCTAGATATACCACATCGGCGAGCCGAGTTCCGCCGCCCGACCGGCCAGGTCCTCCAGCGTGACCTCCCGCAGCTGGTCCTGCCAGCGGCAGCGGGCGTCGTCGAGCTCGTCGACCAGGACCTGGGCCAGCGGCGTGGGGTTCGCCAGGTTGCTGCGTAGCGGGTCGTCGCCGTCCATGGCGCAGAGCACGTCGCACAGCGAGATCTCGCCCGGCGCCCGCGACAGCCGGTAGCCGCCGCACGCGCCGCGGGTGCTGGTCACCAGCCCGGCCCGCCGCAGCTCTTGCAGGATCTGCACCAGGAACCCGTCCGGGATCGGCTGCTGCTCGGCGAGCGCCCGCATCGAAGCCGGCTGCCCCAGCGCGTAGCCCTCGGCCAGCTGGACCAGCGCCAGCAGCGCGTACTCGGTCTTGGCGTTGAGCTTCATGGCGGTTGGGGGCTGGAAGGCGCTAGGCGCTGAATTCTCTGCTTAGACTTGTCTTGATGACCCGGCGGCGCGGTACACAGCTACCGCCCAGACCGTTCCGACCAGCGACTAGATGCCGCTGCCGTCGGTCTCAAGGCTGTGCAGGCCGCACTCGGTCTTGGCGGTGCCGGACCAGCGGCCGGCTCGTTCGTCGGCGTCGCCGTCGAGGACCTTCTGCGTGCAGGGGAAGCAGCCGATGCTGGGGTAGCCCTGGTCGTGCAGCGGGTTGTACGGCACGTCGGCCTTGAAGATCCGGTTCCAGACGTCCTTCTTCGTCGAGTTGGCCAGCGGGCTGATTTTCACCAGGCCGAACTTCTTGTCCCACCCCACGATGGCCGCCTGCGCGCGGTCGGCGCTCTGGTCGCGGCGGATGCCGCTCATCCAGGCGGTGCGCCCCTCCACGCCGCGGTACAGCAGCTTGATCTTGCGGTCCATGCAGCACTGGTTCGGGTTGGTCTTGTAGAGCGGGCCGCCGTGCTTGGCCTCGTACTCGGGCACCGTCAGCTCCGGCTTGAGCAGGTCGACCTCGATGCCGTACTTGCGGGCGATGCGGTCACGGGTGTCGAGCGTCTCGAGGAACTGGTAGCCGGTGTCCAGGTTGAACACGTAGGTCTGCGGCGCAATGTCGGCCAGCATCGACAAGATCACGCACCCCTCGGGGCCGAAGGCGGTGGCCATAGTCAGCCCTTCGCCGAACTCGTCGGCCGCCCAGCGGATGATCTCCTCCGGGGTGGCGTCCTCAAGCTCCTGGCTCTTGGCGGCCAGGTAGTCGAGAAACTCGGCCGAGGGCGCCTCGCCCTTGGCGGGCGGGGCGGGCTTGGCGGCTTTAGTGCTGGTAGCGGGGCGCTGCTGCGGCGCGGTGTCGTGGACGGTGCTCATGGCGGGGCAGTCGGTGGGGAGGAACGCCCGGTGGTGGTCACCAGACCATTCCGCGGGCGGGGAGCGCCGGCGAAACATCCGCCGACTGCGAATCCTATGTGCGTTGGTTAGCATTGTCAACTATCGGGCCGCAGCGGCCCACCGCTCGCTCGGAAAACCCGAAAAACCAGGAGAAAACGACGCTTCTTGCCGCCAATCAGACGCGGTCCACCGCACACTGGACACCCGTCCGGGGAGCGAAAAGAAATCGACTACAAACGCAGAAGATGATTGACCCGGGATGGCCGCAAGGTTACTTTTCACGATGCTGGAAGGTTATGGAAACGAAGTCTCTGGCCTGAGCGCAGCTCGCCGGTCGGCCCGCCGAATTCACTTCTAGCGCAACTCACGTTTTGCCTGGTTGGCGCGCGTAGCACGGCGCACCTACCCGTTTTTGTTTTGTTGTGCGTGTTTTTGGAGAGTGGCGAAGTGTCGCAGGGGACGATTAAGAAGTTGACGGACAAGGGCTTTGGCTTCATCCAGGGAGAGCGGGGAGACATCTTCTTCCACCTTTCTTCTTGCGATGGGTGCCAATTCGACGACCTCCGCGAGGGTCAGCTTGTCGAGTACACCGAGGGCCAAGGCCCGAAGGGTCCGCGGGCTGAGAATGTCCGCCTTGTTGAAGGCTGATTGAGAGAGGCGAGTCGCTGGGCCCCTGCCGGATCGCTCCTCTTCGGCCCGCGCCGCCGCCGACAAATCAGTGAGAAACCCACAAGCCGCCCTCCCACGCGGGGGGCGGCTTCTTTTCTGCGCGGGCCCCGGCTTTCCGTCGGCGAACGCATCCCGGCGGCGAAAGTTGAATTGCGCCCGCGCACCACTTATTCTGCAGAGCTCCTGACGGCCACTGGCCGCCGCAAACCATCCGCGCCGCTCGTCCTGGAGGGTCGCGCATGTCCCAAGGGAAACCAACCCATGAAGCTCCTCGCTAGCGCCGTCCTGCTGACCGGGCTGCTGTGCGCCGCCAACGCGCCCGCCGCCGAAGAGAAAGAAGACGGCTGGCACTCGCTGTTCAACGGCAAGGACCTGTCCGGCTGGAAGATCTCCGAGAACCCCGACACGTTCTCAGTTAAGGACGGCAAGATCATCATCAAGGGCCCCCGCGCCCACGCGTTCTACGCGGGCAAGGTGAACAACGCCGACTTCAAGGACTTCCACTGGAAGTGCGAGATCCTCACCAAGCCCAACGCCAACAGCGGCATGTACTTCCACACCGAGTACCAGGAAGAGGGCTGGCCCAACAAGGGCTACGAGGTGCAGGTGAACCAGACCCACGGCGACCCCCGCAAGACCGGCGGCCTGTACGCGGTGAAGGACGTCATGGACAAGTCGCCGGTGAAGGACAACGAGTGGTACACCCAGGAGGTGATCGTTAAGGGCAAGCACGTGGTGGTGAAGGTCAACGGCAAGGTGACCTGCGACTACACCGAGCCCGACGACCACAAGGCGCCGGACGACCGTTCGGGCCGCAAGATCTCGCACGGCACCATCGCCCTGCAGGGGCACGACCCCGGCAGCGAGATCCACTACCGCAAGGTGCTGATCAAGCCGCTCGACTAGGCTTGCGCTTCTGTCATCTCCCAGCCCCCCGGACCTGTCCGGGGGGCTGTTTTGTTTGCCCAGCGAACAACCCACGTGAACCAGGCCGCCGACCCCACGCACTCCGACGCCCAGCGGTTGGCCATCAACGCCGCCTGGCTGGCCAAGCTCCGCTGGGTCGCGGTCGCCGGGCAGCTGGCCACCATCCTGATTGTCGCCGGCCCGCTGGGCGTGGCGATCCCGTTCTGGCCGCTGCTCACCATGGCGGGCGTTACGGCCGGCACCAACGCGGCGTTCGCCGTGTGGATCCGGCGCCGCGCCACCGCCGAGGTGGTCCGCCCCTACGAGTGGCACGCGCTCCTGGGTGGGCTGATGGTGCTCGACCTGTTCGTGCTAACGGTCATGCTCGAGCTGACCGGCGGGCCGACCAACCCGTTCGCCATCTTCTACTTCGTCAACCTGGCGCTGGCGGGCATCCTGCTGCCCGCCCGCTGGGCGTGGCTGCTGGTCGGCATGGCCACGGCCGCCTTCGCCACGATCTCGTACACGCACACGCCGATCGAGGAGCTCCGCCACGCGAACCGCCTGATGAGCTTCCGCGAGCTGGGCGCCATCCCGATCGTCGGCGGCGGCACGCTGATCGCCTTCGCCGCGTGCGGCTCGGTGATCGTGTCGTTCACCACGTGGCTCACCCGCGAGCTCCGCCGCAACCAGGAGGCCCGCTCCCGCGCCGAGGAGCTGCGCGCCCGGAGCGAGAAGCTCGAGGCGCTCGGCACCCTGGCGGCCGGCGCCGCGCACGAGCTGGCCACGCCGCTCTCCACGATCGCCGTCGTGGCCAAGGAGCTGGAGCACGAGCTGAACGAGCTGGACGTCTCCGCGGAGGTCGCGACCGACATCAAGCTGATCCGCAGCGAGCTGGACCGCTGCCGCGCGATCCTCGACCGCATGTCCACCGCGTCGGGCCGCGCCGCCGGCGAGGCGCCGGAAACCTTCACCGCTGGGGAGCTGCTCCAGGAAGTCGTTGACGAGCTCACCGAGCCGGTGCTGATCGACATCGACTACGCCAACGGCGCCGAGCAAGCCCGCGTGATGGCGCCCCGCACCGCGCTGTCGCAGGCGCTGCGGGCGTTGGTGCAGAACGCGCTCGACTCCCGCCCGGGCGGCGAGGTCGAGATCGAGGTGTACGCGCACGGCACGCTCGGCATCGCCATCCGCGACAGCGGCCCCGGCATGCCGCCGGAGGTGCTGGCCCGCGCCGGCGAGCCGTTCTTCACCACCAAGGACCCCGGCAAGGGCATGGGCCTGGGCCTGTTCCTCGCCCGCAGCGTGGTGGAGCGTGTCGGCGGCGGCATGGTGATCGACTCCGAAGCGGGGCACGGCACGGTGGTGGAGGTGAAGCTGCCGCTTAGCAACGCGTCCCCCACGGCGGCGCCAGCGTAGCGCGGTCCGGCGTTCTTGGCGAGTCACGTTTGCAATGCGGCGCGCCCGGTGTGACAATGCACCGTGCACGCTCATCGCAAATCGAGGATCAACCGTGACCGCATCACGCCTGATGCTAGCGCCCGTGACGCTGCTCCTGTGCTGCCCGGCAGAGGCGGGCATGGTCTACCGCCTGAACGAGTCGCCCTACTTTGAAGGATCCTCGTTCGGGTTTTCGGGCACGGTCACTACCGACGGCTCCCTTGGTCTGCAGACATCCGTCAGTTTCATTGAATCGTGGTCCATCACGGTTAGGACTCCCTCGGCGGTCGACGGCGTTGGGGAGGAGACACTCACCCCGGCCAACTCGACAGTGTCGCTTGCCCTCAACGGCGACCCGGGACTAACCTTGTCGGCGCAATCGATATCGATGCCAGTCAAGAGCTTCGGACTCCCGGCAACGCTGACCTGGTCGACCGCCAACGACGAGACCACGCTCAGCTTTTCCAACCGCTTCACGGACGCGCAGGGCATCGGCGCTGGAGAGTCGATCTACGACAGCTCCGAATCTGCTGGAATCGGTGTGGTGCTGCGCGACGCTCCGCTTGCATCAGCTGTTCCCGAACCCGCCGCAGCGTGGCTAATCGCTTCGGTGGCGTTTTGCGGCCGCGTTCAACGGCGCGGGCGCCAAATGAGTCGCATGTCGATGTTCCCCCCGTCGACACCATAGTCTGTCTACAATGGGCGCCTCTCGCCGCCGAGCCCCCCGGAGCCCCACCCCATGGGACGCCTCACCCTCAACGAACAGGTCGCCGCGCCGCCCGACGTGGTGTTCGCCGTCGCTTCGGACCTGCCGCGGGCGGCGGAGCACATCAGCGGGATCGAGCGGATCGAGATGCTCACGCCCGGCCCGGTCGGCGTGGGCACGCGGTGGAAGGAGACCCGCACCATGTTCGGCCGCTCGGCGACCGAGGAGCTCGAGGTCGCGGCGTTCGACCCGCCCCACGGCTACACGATCGCCAGCGAGTCCTGCGGCGCCGCGTTCGAATGCCGCTTCTCGTTCCAACCCAGCGACGGCGGGACCCTTGTCACGCTCGACCTCGAGTACCGACCGGTTTCCATGTTCGCCAAGCTGATGTCGCCGCTCAGCGGCATGATGATCGGCTCGGCCGAGAAGGCGATGCGGCAGGACCTGGCCGACCTGAAGCAGGCCGCCGAATCGCGGGCCGGCTGACCCCTCAACCCTCCTGGCAGCATGCGTTCTCTCTCCGTCATCCTGATCGCCCTCGCGCTCGTGGGCCCCGCCGCGGCGTCGGACGCGCTGCGCGGCGCGGTCGACACGCCGGTCGACGTGACGCTCGGCTCCGGCGTGTGCTACGAGGGCGCCACGCTGCTGCGCGTGGTTGGCGATGGCGACGACGTCAGCAAGGTGCGGCTCCGGCTCGCGGCCGGGCGGCTGCGCACGATCGACCTGGCCGACATCCGCCAGATCGCCAGCGACGGCGCGGCCCTCTACGTGAACCCCGGCATGGCGGACGCCGGCGCGGACGAGCAGCCGACCCCCGACCGCAAGCGCACCCGCGAGGAGCGCCGCGCCGCCGCCCAGGAGGCCGACGCGAAGCAGGCCGCCGCGGCGCGGCGGAAGTGGCTCGCCAAGCTGGCCGCCAACAACGTCCGCGCCTGGCCCGAGGTGTCCGAAGCCGAGCACGAGGCCGCCATCGCCCGCTACAAACAGACCGGCGCCGAGGCCCAGCGGCTGCTCCCCGCGCTCCGGCTGTACGAGACCGGCCGGTTCCTCTTCTACTCCAACATCCCGCCGGACGAGGTCGCCCCGTTCATCAAGCGGCTCGACCAGATGCACGACTGGATGACCGACACCTACAACCTGCCCCGCGGCGAGCGGGTGTGGCTGGGCAAGGCGCCGGTCTACGCGTTCCTGCAGCAGGAGCAGTTCGCCGCGTTCGAGCGGCGGTTCTTCCAGCACGACCCGCAGCCCGGCACGTACGGCCTGTGCCACCAGTCGTCCAGCGGCGAGGTCGCGATCACCTGCTACCGCGGCCAGGAGCCGCACGAGTTCGCCGCCATGCTGGTGCACGAGACCAGCCACGGGTTCATCCACCGCTACAAGACCATGCAGCCGCTCCCGAGCTGGGTCAACGAGGGCATGGCCGACTACATCGGCGCGCTGATGGTCCCGCAGAGCCAGTCGGTCAAGCGGCGGGAGGAGCGGCTGCTGGCGCGGCTCAAGCAGGACCCCACGATCCGGCGGTCGTTCTTCGGCCCGGGCGCGATCGAGTTCGACGACTACGGCGTGGCGTCCAGCCTGGCGCGGTTCATGATCCAGACCAACCCGGACGCGTACGTGGGATTTATCGAGGGGATGAAGGCCGGCCTCGACTGGGAGGCGTCGCTCCACGAGTCGTACCAGGCCGAGCCGGCGCAGCTGGTCAACGCGTACGCGCGGTGGCTCGGCGTGGGGCAGCTGCGGGTGCAGTAGTGTGGGGGAGCCGCGGCGCAGCATGATGAATCGGAACTCCGTGCCTTTTTTGAAGCTGCGAGGATCGCGTCGCTCCGTTTTACCTCCACCTCCACGGAACACTTGCTCGCCGACTAGGGCTTCGCAACCGGAATCGGCTCTTGGCCGGTAGAGCACCACATGCAACTACGTATAGCGGATGATGCATACCGTGTTTGCTTGACAAGGCACCTAGAACTACACTACGGAGAGGCCTGTGGGCGCGGCTCGACCGACTCACGCTAGCAGCTAAACTGCCTCCAAACGATTGAGAATCGTGGCAAATAGCTCCGCGGAAACCACACGGCTACTGCTTTCGATGTCGCCCCACTCCAGGGACAGACTACTTAGCCCTGATCGATCCCACTAGTTTGATGGGTTGAATGTTTCGCAACCGTCGCCGGATTCCCCATACCAAACTCCGCCTCTCTCGTGGTTGCAAACTCCAGTTTGAGCGGCTGGAGAGTCGGCAGGTACTGGCGTCGTTCGTCGTGACAAACGTATTGGACGGGCCAGTCACAGCGGCGGGGGAACTGCCGGGCAGCTTGCGCCAAGCGATCTTTGACGCGAATGCGTCGTCAGGCCCTGATGAGATCACATTCGACGAATCGCTCGCCGGCGCTCGCATCAGACTTGACGGCGCCGAGCTAGAAGTCACCGAAGGGCTAACGATCGACGCGTCAAAGCTCGATGACAAGCCCGTAGTTGATGCGCAGTTCTCGTCTCGGATACTCAACTACAAGGCAACATCAGGCGACCTATTTCTCGACAGCCTTGAACTTGTTAATGGGGCGACGTCTGGCGATAGCGTCCTAGGAAGCGGGGCAGACGCCGAGTTCGCAGGGGGTGCGATTCGATTCGCTTCGGATGGAACGTTGAGATTGACTCATAGTGTCCTGGTCGGCAATCACACCCTGGGAGGAAATTCCGGTGGCGGCGCCGTTTTCGCGCCGATGGGCAATGTGCACCTGTCTGAATCTACTCTTAGTGGGAACTACACGACATCTTATCGCTCGAGTGGCGGTGCGATCCTTACATTCAGTGGCGACATCTCTATTCAAAGTAGCGAGATTAGTTCCAATCACGTCGATGGACACCGTTTCGCGTCTGGCGGTGCCGTCGCCACAGAAACTGGCGATGTGGTTATTAGTGGAAGCAGCATCATCGATAACTATACGTCAGCCACTCAGTATGGAGTTGGCGGCGGTGTGTTCTGCCGCACCGGTCACGTATTGATTACAGACAGTAACGTTAGCGGCAACTACACAACCGGAGAAGCGATTAATGGAGGTGGGGTAGCCACGGGATCCGGCTCGATTGAGATCGCCGGTAGCACGATATCAGGCAACTACACCCTCGGTAGTGGCAGTCGAGGTGGTGCGATATTCACAGAGACGGGAGCTGTCACTATCGCCGATAGCGATCTCGCAAACAACTCTACCGAAGGCAGGTCAGCTCACGGAGGCGCCATCTTTTGCCAGGATGGGGACGTCGTGATCTCGGGTAGCGTGGTCGAACTGAACCATACGAAAGGAGATCTCGCCACTGGCGGCGCAGTGTCCACATGGAATGGCTCCATTTACTTGGATCGAAGCGAGTTCTATGGGAACTCAACTGAGGGGCGCGAGGCGACCGGTGGTGCGATTGGTATGCGGAGAGGACGAGTTCAGATTAGCGGCCAAAGCACTCTACACGCGAACTTCACGAAAGGCTGGCGTTCGTCAGGCGGTGCGATCTTCGTCGATCTAGGGGGTGAACTTCAGGTCGACGGCAGCGATATGGAGGGAAACTACACTGAGGGTGAGATGGCGTACGGAGGAGCAGTTGCGTTAGATGGCGGATCAGCTGCCCTGGTCAACAGCGGTATCGATGGAAACTACACAAGAGGTGCAGGTGCTTGGGGAGGGGCCGTATCGCTGTTATTCGCAACGCTAGACATAGTCGGCAGCATGGTTCGCGGCAACTATACCGAAGGAACGGGATCACCCGGCGGTGGAGTATACAACAAACAGGACGACGTGACCGTTTCTGGTAGTTCTCTGATCGGTAACTTTACTCTTGGCGACGAATCAGGTGGGGGAGGCATTGGATCGCACTCCGGCGATGTGTTTGTGACCAGATCGACGCTACACGGAAACCATACTAGAGGGCACAGGTCCCCTGGCGGAGGGGTGCTGATTGATAGCGGTGCACTTGACGCGACGGCGAGCACCCTGAGTAGCAACTACACGCTTGGGGAGGGCGCATTCGGTGGCGCCGCAGCAGCACACTCTGGCAGCGTTCGGCTGAAGGCCAGCACCGTGAGCAGCAACTCTACTCATGGGGTGGGTGCATCGGGCGGTGGGGCGTTTACTGAAACAGGCGCTATGATTGTCCGAGAAAGCACAGTGACGGGCAACACGTCGGGCGGCGCAGATGCAATGGGCGGTGGTCTCCATGTTGCTGGGACGCGCTTTCTTTCTGGCGTTACGATCGAGAACTCCATCGTTGCTGGAAACCGTGCCGCAAACGCCAGCCTGTCGCACGACTTCTTCAACGGCGTGCTCAATGATCGACGTTATCGGGTGCAGTTTAGTCTGATAGGCGACTCAACTGGGTCCGACATCGACTCCGTGCCTGGGACTGGTAATATCCTTGACGTCGATGCCATGCTCGCGCCATTGGCTAACAACGGTGGCCACACGCAAACTCACGCGCTGCTACCAGGCAGCCTAGCGATTGACGCGGCTGGTCCCGCGTACCCTGCAACAGACTTTGATCAACGTCTGGGGCCATTCGCCCGAATCGCGGGGGATCGAATGGACATGGGAGCCTATGAATCCCAAGCAACGCCCGACACCGCGCCCGGTGATTATAACCGTGACGGGACTGTTGATGCAGCAGATTACTCGGTGTGGCGCGATTCGCTGGGATCGGTTACACCTCACCCACTCGCTGGCGCAGATGGGGACGGCGACGGGCTAGTCACTGCGGAGGACTACCTAGTGTGGCGAAGCCACTACGGATTCGAGTTCGCCGTCCCTCAGTCGCCCACAGATGTTCGTCGTTCAGAGAACCCAGCATTGGGACTAGCGGCGCTCGATGCCAGCTTCGCAACGCTGATCCCTCAATCGCGAGAAGACGGAAGTGATCACGGTTCGATTCCAGTCATCGACGATCCGAGTCCAGGCGTACAGCATGTCTCTTCACTTCTGCTGTTGCTCGACGCGAAGCCGCCGGTCGTCTGTCAATCGCCAACGGCAGCGATAAAGGATTCGTTTGTCGTGCTCGACAACCGCAGAGTAACGGATCGCCCTGATGAACTGCCGCAGTTGATCGAATCCGTCACTTTGAACCCGTTTGAGTCCGACTAGGGATGCAAGTGGCGGAGGTCTTGCATGGCGCCTTATCGCTGGATTCATTAGTAGAGACTACGATCCCCCGTTAAAGTCGACGAGGAATATCGGTTCTCCTATCTGCGTTCGATGCAGCTTAGCCGGGGTATACTGGGGTGGCTAGTTCAGAGCGCTCGGGGCGCGAGTCTCACACGCCGGTCTCGTGAACTCACTCTCGGAAACCGGTGGCAGCGTACATCGACGATTCCCGATTCTCTTGCGACGCATAGGATTTGAGTTTGCTGACGCGACGCTGGCCCGAACTTAGGGCGGCTTCTGTCACGCCGACCGGAGCGAGCAATCCGGCGACTTTCTCGTAGAAACCGGCCACCCAGCGCGGTCTAATGTGAAGGACGCGTGGGGTGCGCCGGTGGCTCGGCGGGCCGCTGGGGTCGGGGCCTGCCGTGCCGGCGCCCGGCGCCAGCCGCGGCGGCGACTTTTGTCCCTATCGCGCGCAACGAGGGACAAAAGTCGCGGTCGCCGCTAACCCAGGAAAACGCTAAACACTGCTATACAAGCGTAGAACGAGCCCGCGGGCTCGCGGTGGGAGCCGACTTTTGTCCCTAAAATTCGATAGCGCCAGAAGGGACAAAAGTCGCCGCCCCAATCCCTGCTGACGCCGCTCCGCGCAGACAACCTGGACCCGCTCGACCATGGCCGAACCGATCTCGTTCTCCGACAGCACGATCGCCCGGATCGCCGACGCCAAGCTGCAGGCGGCGATCGAGGAGGGCCAGTTCGACAACCTGCCCGGCCTCGGCAAGCCGCTGCCGCTGATCGACGAGCCGTACGACCCCGGCTGGTGGGTCCGCCGCAAGCTGAAGCGGGAGGAGCTGGCGATGCGGCTCACGCCGGACTGAATCCGGGCGAACCTTGCGGCCGGTTGGCGTGTCCTTCGGCGATGCGGGCGGCTGCCCGTTGGGGGGAACGCTAATACTCGCTAGTTGGCTTGGTAGCTTGATTAGCGTCTATTAGTGCTCCCGCTAGGAACGTTCCCTCGGTGGCCCTCTCTCCTTCCTGCCGTTTCCTCGACTCCGGCCCGTGCTGTTGATTTGAGGTAAGCTCGAGGGCTTCCGCCCTCGGCTGTGGTTTGTGTCGTCGATCATTTCCCTTTCCCCTAATCGCGCCTTGCAACACGCCGATCTCCCAACCTCTGCTAGCTGGTGGTCCCGCCCGGGCGGGGGGCGCGAGGTGCTGAACGTGTCGGCGCCGCTGGTGGTGTCGGCGCTGTCGTGGACGGTGATGACGTTTGTCGACCGGGTGCTGCTGAAGGGCGTGAGCGGCGAGGCGATGGCCGCGGCGTTCAGCGCGTCGACGCTGTGGTTCACCGCGCTGTGCCTGCCGCTGGGCATCTGCATGTACGCCAGCACGTTTGTGTCGCAGTACTTCGGCGCCGGCCAGCCGGAGCGGATCGGCCCGTCGGTGTGGCAGGGCGCGTGGCTTGCCGTGCTGGCCTGCCCGCTGTTGCTGATGACTATCCCGCTGGCCGAGCCCGCGTTTGCCGCGGCGGCCCACGGGGACGAGACCATGCGGCTGGAGGTGATCTACTTCCAGGTGCTGATGTGGGGCGCGCCGGCGATGCTGCTGGCGCAGGCGTTCAGCTCGTTCTACAGCGGCCGCGGCCGCACGCGGGTGGTGATGCTGGTGGACGCGGTGTTCGCGGCGGTGAACCTGCTGCTGGACTACGCGTGGATCTACGGCCACTGGGGCTTCCCCGAGATGGGCATCGCCGGCGCGGGCTGGGCGACGGTGGTCTCGCTGTGGCTGAAGGCCGCCACCTACCTGGTGCTGCTGATGCTGCCGGAGAACCGCGCGCGGTTCGCCACGCTGTCCGGCATGCGGCTGGATGGGCCGCTGTTCAAGCGGATGCTCTACTTCGGCGGGCCGAGCGGCTACCAGCTGGCGCTGGACGTCACGGGGTTCACGATCTTCATCATGCTGGTCGGGCGGCTGGGACCGGTTGAGGCCGAGGCCACCAGCATGGCGTTCAGCATCAGCACGCTGGCGTTCATGCCGATCTGGGGCCTGGCGATGGGCGCGGGCATCCTGGTGGGCCAGCACCTGGGCGAGGACCGCGACGGCGTGGCCGCGCGCGCAACCTGGACCAGCCTGCACGTGGCGCTGGCGTACATGTCGGTGATCTCCGTGACCTACCTGCTGGCGCCCGACGTGTTCCTGACCTGGTTCTTCCGGGGCGAGAACTCGCCGGAGAACAGCCCCGAGGTGTACGCCATGGCCGTGACGCTGCTGCGGTTCGTGGCCGCGTACAACCTGCTGGACGCCACGCTGATGGTGTTTGTCAGCGCGATCAAGGGCGCGGGCGACACGCAGTTTGTGCTGTGGGTCAGCCTGGTGATGGCCACGCTGCTGGCGGCCGCTAGCTGGCTGGCGGTCACCCAACTGGGCGTGGGCGTGTACGGCTGCTGGGCGCTGATCACCGGCTGGATCTGGATCCTGGGCGTGATCTTCCTGCTCCGCTTCCTGCAGGGGAAGTGGCGGCAGATGCGCGTGATCGAGAAGTCGCCGCCCGACCTGGTGGACGGGGAGCTGGAGCCGTCGGTCGCGTAACGCCGCGTCGATGCTAGCACTCCCGCAGCCGAGCCGAAATAGACAGCCGCGTCCCGATGCTCTATGGTCGCCGCCCTTGGACCGGCGGACGCCCGCCGGCAGACTCCTCCCGGGCGACGCGTCATGGACTATCGAGAGCTCTACAACCAGTACTGGCAGCGGGACGACCGACGGGGCGAGCACTCGTTCCAGAGCGTGCTCGGCGTGGCGGACGAGATCATCGCCTGCGTCGGGGTCGGGTCGGTGCTGGACGTCGGCTGCGGCAACGGCCACCTGGTGCGGCGGCTCAACACCCTGGGCTGCCAGGCCGAGGGCGTCGACGTGTCGGACGTGGCGGTGGAGGTCGCCAACGCGGCGAGCCCGGGCCTGTTCTCGGTGGCGGACATCAAGCATCTGCCGTTCGAAGACAACTCGTTCGACTGCGTGGTGAGCACCGACTGCTTCGAGCACCTCGAAGAACAGGACGTGCCGGCCGCGCTGGCCGAGCTCCGCCGCGTGTCGCGCGGGTCGGTCTACCTGCGGATCGCGCTGACCGAGGACCGCGACAGCAAGTGGCACCTGACCATCCAGAACCGCGAGTGGTGGGAGACCCGCTGCTTCGAGGCCGGCTTCCGCAAGCACCCACGGTACTTCCTCGCCAGCCCGTTCGGCGCGTTGGACAGCCAGCTGGACAACTGCGCGATCCTGCTCGAGAAGATCCCCAACGACGCCAACCGGCGGTTCCCGCTCGAGCAGCTCCTTGAGGAGCGCCAGCTGCACACCGACATGAGCCGCGAGGCGGGCCGGCGGTCCGACGCGCACAACATGCGCTACGCCGAGGCCGCCCGCGCCATCCGGCCCGGCGACCGCGTGCTGGACGTGGCGTGCGGGCTGGGGTACGGCTCGACGATCATGACGCACAACTCGCGGTGCGCAAGCTACCTGGGCATCGACAACAGCGCGTTCGCCATCAACTACGCGCGGGCGTCGTTCGAGGACCAGGCCGGAGCGGTCCGCTTCCAGCAGGGCTCGCTGCCCGAGTGCCTGGAGCAGTTCCCCGACGCCTCGTTCGACTTCATCGCCAGCTTCGAGACCCTCGAGCACCTGCAGCAGAACACGCGCTTCCTGGACGAGTGCCGCCGCGTGCTCACGCCGGCCGGTCGGCTGTGCATCAGCGTGCCGAACGACTGGACCGAGGAGGACGGGCTCGACCCCAACCCGCACCACTTCCACGTGTACGACTGGCCGCGGCTGCTGGAGCAGCTCGACCAGGCCGGCTTCGCTACCGAGAAGACCATGGCCGAGACCGTCAGCCGCCGCAAGGAGGCCGGCGCCTGGGCGGACCACGGGTACGAGTGGCAGAACCACCCCGTCGAGCAGGCCGACCAGCACCCCAGCGAGTGGTGCGTCGCGCTAGTGATGAAGAGCCCGTTCGACAACCACCAAGCGGCTTCTTACGAGAACCCCGGCTTCCCCGAAGCCGCCGGCGCGGACCCGTCGCACGTGATGGGCTTCGCCACCCAGTACGACAACCCCTGGCTTGTCCCCTGCATCATCTCGCGCGGGCTGCGAACCGAGCGCGCCGCGCTCCGCGAGTCGCTCGCCGAGCAGGTGCTCCTGCAGCCCGCCGGCAAGGGCGCCGACCGGGCCGCGGCGGCCTGTGTGCAGGCGTACGCGCTGCTCGACCGCGAGGCGGCTTGGGCCGAGGTGGAAGCGGTCCTGGCGGCCGCCGAGCCGCACCTGACCCACCGCAACTGGGAAGCCGCCCGGCCGATCGACGTTCGGTGGGCGGTGTCGCTACGCTACGCGTCTGCGCTGCTGTGCCTGCACGGCGGCCGCCGCGACGACGCCAAGCACCACCTGGAAGAGTGCGCCGCCCTCCCCTTTCTGCGCTACTCACCGCTGCTGGCCACCAAGTCGGTCGGCGCCGCGGTGCTCCGCGCCACGCTGGCAATGGCCGACCGCGACCCCGCCGCCATCGAAACCTGGCTGGCCCGCGGCCTGGCGCTCGCCGAGCAGGCGATCTGCACCGACTGGCGGGCTTCGCTGGGCGACCCTGCCCACCAGCCGCTGCCCGCCTTCCGCGAGATGGCCGAGGTGATGGAGCTGGCCGCGCAGTGCTCGGCCGGGCTATCGCTGCTGCGGGTTGGCGGGCCGGGCGTGGTGTTCTGCGAGCAGTTCCGCGCCAGCAAGACCGCCGACATCCGCCGCCTGACCGACGAGAACGCCCGCCTGGTGGAAGAGCTCGGCCGCAAGTCCGACGCCGTCGCCTGGCACCAGGAGCAGCTCCGCATCTGGTACGACGCGGCCCACTTCTGGATGGACCAATCAAAGCACCACGAGCAGCGGGCCAACGCGCTCGACCCCGCGTCGCCCGGCGCCCCGCGGCCGAAGGGGCCATTCGGCAAGCTCGGCCGCAGCGTGAGCAAGCGGGTGAACAAGCTCCGGGGGAAGCTCAAGGCGGCCATGTTCTGAGGCGGCCGCGTCACGGGTCGCCGAAGTTTGTGAAGGCAGTCGGTGGGCCGTGTTAGCTTCTCGCGAAGAAGCAGGGTATTCGCTGTGAAGGCGGTAGTGCGGGCGGGGATCGGCTCTACGATCTCGGTTTTGATCACGGCCTGCCCGCCGCCCCTCCCGGCCTCCCCCCACCATGCCCCCCTGCTCCGCTCGCGCGTTCCACAGGAAGTGGATCCTGGCGGCGCTGCTGCTCGGTATCGCCGCGCGGTGGTGCGAAGCCGTCGAGTCGTTCACGGTTGTCGCGCTGCCCGACACGCAGAACTACGTCAACAGCTCGTCGAACGCGCCGCTGTTCACCCAGCAGACGGAGTGGATCGCCGACCAGGTGCAGTCGGCCGGCAACCCGCGGAACATCCAGTTTGTCACCCACTTGGGCGACGTGGTGAGCAGCGGCGACGACCTCACGCAGCTCGCCCGCGCCGACCATTCGCTCGACGTGCTGGACGGCGTGCTGCCGTACTCGGTGCTGCCGGGCAACCACGACTACGCCGACACCAGCGACAAGGCCTCCGGGTTTGACGACTACCTCGACTACTTCGGCCCGCAGCGGTTCGCCGGGCGGTCGTGGTTCGGCGGCGCCGACACCAGCGGCGCCAACAGCTACCAACACTTTAGCGCCGGCGGGCATGAGTTCCTCCACCTGGCGCTGGAGTGGCGGCCCACCATCAACCTGCCCGGCCGGGCGGTGTCGCCGCTGGCGTGGGCCCAGTCCGTGCTGAACGCCCACCCTGACACGCCGGTCATCCTCAGCACGCACGAGCACATCGACGACAGCCCCGCCGGCCGCAGCCCGTCCGGCCAGGACCTGTGGGACGAGCTGATCCGCTTCAACGACCAGGTGTTCATGGTGCTGGGCGGCCACTACCACAGCGTCGGCGGCCAGGACGACGGCGAGTACCACCAGGTCAGCCTCAACGACGCCGGCCGGCCGGTGATCGAGGTGCTGCAGGACTACCAGGACTACCCCAACGGCGGCGACGGCTGGCTGCGGCTGATCAACTTCGACCTGCCCAACAACGCCATCGAGTTCGAAACCTACTCCCCCACGCTCGACCAGTTCCAGACCGAAACGGTCGAGCAGGTCGGTCAGCACGCCAGCCGGTTCACGCTGCCGATCGACTTCGCCGACCGGCTCTCCCCGGTGTCGATCGAGCGCCCGGCGCCCCCCCGACCGGCCGACCTGGTCCTCCAGAACGGCCTGAACGGCTACCTCGGCGCGCACGACAAGGAGCTCCGCTCCAGCGGCGGCGACAGCCTCAACGGCGGCGACCACGCCATCAGCGTCGACGGCGACGACGGCCCCGGCACGGCGCCCAACCAGGCGCTCATCCGCTTCGACGACCTCGCCCAACACCTGCCGGCCGACCTGCGGGTCGACCGCGCCGAGCTGGTGCTCCAGGTGTTCAATGAGGGCTCTGGCTTCACCGTTCACCAGCTGCTCACCCCCTGGACCGAACGCTCCACGTGGGCCGACCTCGGCGACGGCGTGCAGCCCGACGGCGTCGAAGCCGCCGCCGAGCCGCTCGCCGCGTTCGGCGCCGACAACGACGGCGCCAACGTCGGCGCCGGGCCGCTGACAATCGACGTCACCCAGAGCGTCCGCGCTGTGCAGGACGGCTCGCTCGACAACCTCGGCTGGGCTCTGCTGCCGCTGGCCAACGGAACCAACGGCGTCGACTTCTACTCCAGCGAGTTCAGCGAACCTACCTTCCGCCCGATGCTCCAGCTCTACCTCTCGCTGCCCGGCGACTTCAACGCCGACGGCGTCGTCGACGCGGCCGACTTCACCGTGTGGCGGGACAACCTGCAGCAGGTCGGCGAGTCGATGCCGGCCGACGCCGATGGCGACGGCGCCGTCGGCCACTCCGACTACCTCATCTGGCGGGCGAACTTCGGCCGCTCGCTCACCGGCGTGTCGTTGGCCGCCCAATCGTTGCCAGCCCAGCCGACGCCCGCCCCGACGCCCGCCGCCGCGGTGCTGATGGCCGCCGCCGCGCTCGGCGTCCTGACCCGGCGGCGCCGGTCGCCGACTTTTGTCCACTAAACGCCAAAACGCATCCATAGGGACAAAAGTCCCCGCCGCAGGCCGGCCTACTGTTTCGTAACGTGTTTCTAGAAAACACGTTACGGCCTCGCTCGGCCCGTAGGACGCGCGAGTTTTGTCCGATTCGGGCCGTAAAGGGGAAACAAAAATCCTCCGGCAAGCCGGCAAGAAATTCACCTAACTTATTTCCTGAAAACGGTTTACCACGATCGACCCGACCTGGCCCGCGACACTTCTGTCCGGGACAGAATGGCCAATAGGGACAAAACTCTCGCTCTCTAGAGCCTGGCCCGGCAGGGCCGGTGCGTACCGCGGATCGGCGCCCAACCTCCTATTGGAGCACGCCGGGTGGCCGGTTTCAGCAACATACCGGGATGGTTCTCGGGGCGGCAGACGGGCCCGCCCGCGGCGCTCTATAATCGCCTGCTCGTGCCGCCCTGTGCTCCGCACACTGTGCTCTGACCTGTTCGCAACGAGGAACCCGCCGCGTGTCTGAATTCGCCAACGCCACCATCGTCCGTGAAGCCAACATCTACTTCGACGGCAAGGTGACCAGCCGCACCGTGCTGCTGGAGGACGGCACAAAGAAGACCCTCGGCGTGATGCAGGCGGGCGACTACGAATTCAACACCGACGCCAAGGAGCTGATGGAGGTGCTGGCGGGCGAGATGACGGTGCTGCTGCCCGGCGAGGACGACTGGCAGACCTACGCCGCGGGCCAGAGCTACTACGTCCCGGCCAACAGCAGCTTCAAGCTGAAGATCGACAAGATCGCCGACTACTGCTGCAGCTACCTGTAGGCGGCCAGCTCACGCCATCTCTGCGTCCTGTACGGTGGCGGTTCACTAGGTGAGATTCTACCGCGAACCTGCACCGGACGATGCAGCTGGTACGAGTTTGAGCACCTTCTGAATCGCTGAGGTCAGGTCCACCGAAGCGAGGTCTGCAGAGTTCAACTTCGCGGAAGTTGGTCCAACCGCTGGGCTATATCAATCCGCTAGAAGGCGGAGGAGGGTGCTCACCGTGCCACTTGGGCCCTCTGATCAATAACGAACTACAGGCCCGCACCGCCCCAACGATGTCCGAGAGTGGCGGATTATCGCAGATTAAGGGAGTAAATCACTTCGGCGAGCGCCTCGGAACCAACCTCTACCCACGCTGAAACTGGTGGGCCAGCAAGACTACCAATCCTATCTGAAGCGCAAAGCCGGCCAAACCAGCAAGCCACCATAGCGGTTCGCCCTCCAACGCCATCCAGTACGCTTTGCTCGCCAGAAACGGCGGGAACAGACCGAAGAGCCACTGCGCGGGTCCGGGGACAAACCAGCCGAAGAGAATCGTCAAGCCGCCAATCCCGGCGAACTTGGCCACTGCGAACGCTTCAATTTTATTATCGGAGTAGGTTGCCAAGAACAAGGCGATGATCGGCGAGGTCGGCGAAGCGCACAGCGCTAGCAGAACGAGCTTCCCAAGGGGCAAGACTGCCTGATTGATGATTAGCACCATCATGGTGCACGTTACGAATCCCAATGCGGTGGGGAGTAGCAGCCGGCAGAGGGCGTAGCGCTTCATCGAGGTTGGCGTCACCTCGATGGCTATGAGCGTCCGCTGGTCTTTTTCTTCAACCAGCAGAAACCCGAAGATTACGCCGACCAATTGTGCGCCGTTGAAGAATCCGAAGTATGTCACCAGCATCGGAAAAATGTCGCTGAGCCTTGTGTCTAGCGAAAGGTTGGGCAGGACGCCTCGCAAGGCCAGCTGCTGGTCGATCATGGGCAGCAAGTGGCGGCTGACGACGGCAATCACCACGCCCAAGGCCATCATGGGAGCTAGCGTTTGATCCCTGAGAATCTGCTTGAGATCATGCCATGCTAGATGCTTGATGAGGGAGGTTGTCGTCATCGCTACCCCGCCATTCGCGAACGATGGGTCCGAAAGGCGACGTTCGCCCACCAGGCCAACACGGCGATGATCACGGCGGAGTAACCTGCAGCGTAGAGCAGTTGCCCGGCAGTCAGGGGAGCGAAACCTCCACGGATCAGCATCGCTGTCGGGCTCGTAGGGATACAGAGAAGCAGTGGCGATGAGGTGAGGTGGATGAAGTAGAAGATGGGCAACTGGAGAACGACGGCGACTCCCGCCATCGGCATCAAGAACTCGTTGAGCGATCGGAAACGCACAACCAGAATGACCCCGGCAAGAACGTAAACGACTCCTAGTGCGGCCACGCCAATGAGAAACAGAAGCACGTTGGGCATCGGTACGCCGCCCCAAAAAGCCCGTCCTACTAGGGCGCCCCCGAGCATCACCACCGACTCCAACGTCGAGAGCAGGGTCAGCGAGAGTACTTTCGCTATCAAGTACTCGTGGGTCTGCAAGGGGGTAACCGAATTGGCAGTAAGTGTGCGTTCGTCCCGCTCAAAGAGGATCATGGCGCCGACGTACATCAACGTCGATCCGCCCACAACCGCCAGGCAGACTGCGGGGGCGGCTTCCGCCATCCGGCTCATGGGCGCCAACCATGCCAACAGCACCGCTCCCAGCGCGCCGACCCCGACGCCGATGGCGTAGAGCCTGTTCCTCCACTGATTCAGGATATCGATGCGCAGGGCGGCGACTAGGCGTTTCATCGGGATAACTCCCTGCCCGTAACGTCAACAAAGACCTGTTCCAGGGTCGTTTCCTGCGAATGGATGGTCTCGATGCGGGCAGTCGACTTGAGCAGATCCAGAAAGGCCTGGTTATGACCAATCCCATCGAGCGCGAACTCCTGTTCCGCCTCTTGTTGGCTACCGTCCAAGTAGGAGACTTTAAGGGACCGGCGGCCGTATTGGCGCTTCAACGCCTCGGGCTCGTCGATGGTGCTGATCCTACCTTCGGCAATGAAAGCCAATCGATCA
This sequence comes from Posidoniimonas corsicana, assembly GCF_007859765.1. Lineage (NCBI taxonomy): Bacteria > Pseudomonadati > Planctomycetota > Planctomycetia > Pirellulales > Lacipirellulaceae > Posidoniimonas > Posidoniimonas corsicana. The sequence continues at coordinate 135,263 of NZ_SIHJ01000003.1, read as the reverse complement.
CACAACTGATCCGCCACGGTCATGTCATGGGTGGAGAGCAGGACTGTCGTTCCGCGCTGGCGTAAGTCGAGAATCAGTTGCTTGATGACCCGCGCAGTTACCGGGTCCAGTCCGCCTGTGGGCTCGTCTAAGAACAGCATCTGAGGTTGATGGATAACGCTGCGGGCAAAGTTCAACCGCGTCTTCATTCCTTTGCTGAACTCGGCGACGCGTCGGTCGATGTCCTCCTCTAAGCCGACCCACCCCAGGACTTCCTCAGGCGTGTGAGTCGGCTGCGTGTATAGGGACCGGAAGTAATTCAGGTTCTCGCGGGCCGTCAGCCTCAGGTAGTGGTTGGGGAGTTCAAAGCAAACGCCGATGTTCTCATAGAGCCTGCTGTCAGAATCTCGGAGCTCTTGGCCCAACACTTTGACCGAACCAGAGTAGCTCTTGAGGAGGCCGATCAGGATGTTCAGCGTCGTCGACTTGCCAGCGCCAGATGGTCCCAGAAGACCAAAGACCTCCTGCTCAAGAACCTCGAAGTCTAGATCAAACAGCGTAGGTGACTCTGCGCCACGATAGCTGAATCCAAGATTGTCGACTTCGATCATCTGAAGGTCTCGCGAACGCACTCATCACTAGAACTATTGAGCCGCCCGGGTAGTCTAGCAAAGATAGAAATCGCGCAGAATCGCAGCACTTGAAGCACAGATCAACATAGCCTTCGGGTTCGTTGAAACATGCGCACGCCGCTTGTTGCCTTATGCGCTGAAATCGCCAAGCAAGACGAGCTTCTCACCAATTCCATTGAGAACGCATGGCGACTTCTCTCGGCAGACTGAAGGAAACTCGCAAACTCATCAATGGGTGGCGTTCTTCTCCCAAAGATAGGTCGCCACCAACTCGCTGAGGTTGCATCGACTTCGGCGGGTTCGATCCCGGCAATCCCGCCGCGGTGTCCATCACCTCTGCCAGTTTGAGCCGAAGCCATTCCCCCACCGGCGTGCAACTCCTACCCGACGTAGCAAGCTAGCGTAGCCGCACCTATCAAGAGTGGTACGGTCCGTCCTTGCCGGCTGCCGGCTCAACCCGATGGCGGGGTTGCAGCGCAGACTTAACCGGGCGTCGTGCTCACGCGCATTAGCGGGTGAGCACGATTCTTGTCGCATCGCCGGCAAGCACTTCTACGCCCTGTCGTGTGTAGGCGTGGCATCCCCGCTCGGGCGGTGCTAGCGGCGCGAAGGCGGCTCGGGTTGGTGAATACCGAACAACCGGGTAACGTGGGCCGCGTTACAACTCTCCGTCCCTCTTGGAGACGAAGCATGATCCGTTCGGGCGCCAAGCTTTCTATGTTCGTCGTTATAGCCGTCGCGGCAGGCGGGGGAGTGGCGACCTCAGAGACGCCCACGAGTCCGCAGACTAGACAAGAGATTACTACCAGGCTCTACGAAGCATCTGACTTGCCTGTCTGGCGCCAGACCGGCAACGGCGAGGTAGTGTTCGACGCTTCTCTGCTGGTCGCTCACATCCAGTCCACCGTGTCTCCCAAGACGTGGAGCGAAGAGTGCATTATCAGGGAGTATGAGAAGAACGCTTCGCTGATCGTCAGCCAAACCAGGGACAACCACAACCGGGTTGCGAAGCTGCTGGATTCTCTCCGGCAGAAGGCGAAAGAGCGGACTGCGTCACCGCAATCGTCGCCGTGATCGGTTGTCACCGTCCGAGGGCAACCGCCAAGCCAGCCTGCTGTGCGAAGCGGGCGGAGTTACGCACTGCCGATCAGACCTCGGTTCACCTTCGGCGTACGAAGCCCGTGACTGCCGACAGCGCCGCGGCGGCTAGCAGCCCCGCGGTTGGCTCCGGCGCCGGGCTTGCCGACGGCGCGGCGCCGCCCGCCGACAACGCGTCGCGCCACACGGTGTAGTCGGCGGCGTCGACAACGCCGTCGCCGTTGCCGTCGGCGCCCAGGCCCGCGGCATGGCCGAGGCCGAACGCCCGGCGCCACGCGGCGTAGTCGCCCTGGTCGATCGTGCCATCGCCGTTGTAGTCGCCGGGGACCTGCGGCGTGACCGGCGACAGCGTGAAGCCCACCACGGTGTTGCCGCTGTAGGGGTCGCTGCCCGAGCCGTTGTCGACCACGCCGACCAGCTGCCACGAGCCGTCCGCCAGCTGCGGGCCGAGGGCGAGGCCCTCCAGGTTCTGCCCGGCCGCGCCGACGCTGCCGGACCACAGCAGCCGCTTGCCGACCGGCGTGTAGGTCTGGCCGCTGAGGCCGTCGGCCAGCGCGCCCTGGCTGATGTCCGTGGCGCCGGCGAGGTCCAGCTCGTAGATCCGCGACAGGTAGGCCGGGCTGGCGAGGCCGGCGAACGACCGCTCCAGCGCGATCAGCCGCCCGTCGGGCGCGACCAGCAGGTCGGACAGCCCGCTCTGGGACAGCAGGCCGTTGGCGTGGATCGGCTCCACCTGGTAGGCGTGCTGCGCGACCGGCGCGCCGCTCTCGATGTCGAGCCGCAGCAGGCGGACGGTCGACCCGCTGCTGGTCGACGCGGCGGGGCCATCGACGGTCAGCGCCTCCTCGTTGGCGGTCCACAGCGTCGGGCCCTGCCGCGCGAGCGACTCGAAGCCGCGGTTGCCCCGCTGGCTGGCGAACACGGCGGGGATGCTGAGGGCCCGCACCACCGCGCCGGTCGCACGGTCGACCTCTCGCACACCGGGCGAGTTCTCTTCCGAAAGGAAGAAGGTTGCGTCGTTGGCGCCGGCCGCGATGCCCTCGTAGTCCATGGCCGCCGTCAGCGGGTAGACCGCGGCCGCCGCGGCCTGCGTGAGCACGCCGCCCTCGAACGTCACGTCGACGCCCAGCACGCGACCGCCCGAGTCCTGCACCACGTCGAACCGCGCGCCGCCAACGTGCGTGACGCCGCTCATCTCCGCGAACGTGACGCCGGGGAAGTCGCCGCCGTCGAGCGTCACGGCGCCCGCGGGGCTGACCGCCCACTCCGCCCGGGCGGGCGCGGCGGCGAGCGCGGCGATCAGCAGCACGGAGAAACCGATCCGAATCACGGCCGCGCTACCTTGGGATTAGGAGATAACTGATACGCAGGCACGGGCCCCGCAAGGCTTGATTGTAGTTGGTGAGCCGATGGCGGCGCGCCAATCAACGGCCGCAGACCACGGAAAACACCGGGCGGAAGCGGGGCGGGCGCCAGGGGTGGAGAATCGCCGCCCTCAGATTTTTCTAGACTTTTGCGGCTCCAGCGGCAACAATACGGCCCTTGTCGCAGGATGGCCGCACCCGTCACTTCAACTCTTCTCAAGCCATTGCGGGCCGGGCACGGCTGGATCGCAGCCTCGGCCCGGCTGGGCGCCCGGGAACTATGCCTAGAAGCCAGCCGAATTCGTTGGGGCTCAAGGGGTTCACCCTCGTCGAGCTGCTTGTCGTGATCGCGATCATCGGCGTCCTGATCGCGCTGCTTCTGCCGGCGGTTCAGGCCGCCCGGGAGGCCGCGAGACGGTCGCAGTGCTCGAACAACCTGAAGCAGATTGGGCTGGCCGCGCTCAACCATGAATCGACCGCCGGCGCGCTGCCCGCGGGCAGCGTCACAGAGAACGGCGACATCGCGGGCCCCTACCTCACAACCTGGACGCTGACCCTGTTGCCGTACCTTGAGGAGGGCGCGCTGCACGACCAGTGGAAGGGCATCGAGAACCCGTCCCGGTCGAGAGGGGCGCCCACGCCGTTGCCGATCTCAGGCGGCGTTGCCCAGCAGGCGCAGGCGTTCAAGCCAATCCGGGAGAAGATCGTTGGCGCCTACCTCTGCCCCAGCGACATCGACACCAACTCCCTCAAACGGCCCGAGTCGGGCCCGGCCGCGGACGTTGCGGTGGAGTGGGCGCCCGGCTCCTACCGGGCGATGTCTGGGCACTCGCTGGGCCAGAACGGCGACCACTACTGGGACAACCCGCTTGCTGCTCAGGCCGGGCACGCGCGTTCGATGGCCAAGGAGTGGCGGGGGGCGATGCACACCGTCGCCACCGACCCGCCCGATAACTACCGCAAGTTTAAAGCCGTTGAGCTGCGGCAGATCACCGACGGGCTGTCGCACACGTCCCTGGTCGGTGAGTACCACACGCTGACCTACCAAGAGCACGACTTCACCCGCCGGACGCTGTGGGCGTACGCCTACACCTCGTACAACCAGTCGAGCGCGTTCCCGGAAAGCCGGACGCTGATCCCGGACTACGAGCGGTGCATCGACATTGGCGGCGGCGGCGCCCACACCTGCAAGCGGGGCTGGGGCAGCCTGCACGCCGGCGGGGTCATCCAGTTCGTGTTCTGCGACGGGTCCGTCCATTCGGTCAGCCAGGCCGTGGACCTGGATATCTACACAGCCACCGCCACTATTCAGAACGAAGAGACCAGGACCCTTCCCGAATGAATTCTCCGCGCATGGGTTCAGAGCATACACGGGAGGGTTGGAACCTGGCGGGTCGCCTGCCGGGGTGCGTCCTGGCGGCCGCTGTGTTGGCGTCGTTCGTCGGTTGTGGTGACGGCGGCCCCCAGTTGGCGCCGATCAGCGGCGTGGTGACACTCGATGGCGAGCCGCTTGCGAACGCGGTCATCAACTTCCAGCCCGTGGCGTCAGCGTCCGGCGCCAACCCAGGCGTGGGCTCCTCGGCGCGCACCGACAGCGAGGGGCGATTCGTGCTCGAGACCATCGACGGCAAGCCCGGCGCCGTGGTCGGGCCGCACAAGGTGAAGATCTTCTCCTACAGCCCCGAGTCGCCCGTAGTCTCGGACGTGGACACCGAGCCAACCGTCGAGCGGGTTCCGGAAGAGTACAACTACCGCTCGAAGCTGATCTTCGAGGTCCCCGCGGGGGGCGACCCGGATGCCCGGTTTGATCTTACAACCTGACCCGCGCCGCTGTGATCCGCAGGCGTGACGGTCGCGAGGGTTGTGCTGGCCGCCGAGCGCGGCCGGCTGCATGGGCTAGACTTCCAGGAGAACCGCACCTGGAAGAGGGCCCCGATGGTCAAACGCCTGCTGCTGAAGCTGTTCCTGGTGGGCGCCGTGTGCGCCGTGCTACTGGTTGTTGGGCTCGGCACTGCCGGTTTCCTGGCGCTGCGTCCGCCGGGGTTCTACTCGGACCTGGCCGCCAACCCGCCCGCCGCCGCGGACGCCCAGGCCGCCGAGGAGCGGATCGAGCAGATGCGCGAGGACTTCGTCTACTGGCGCGCCCAGGCGCTCCAGCGGCAGCACCCGAGCGGCGCCGAACCGGGCTACCAGCTCGAGAACGACCTGCACACCGTCCGCGTCAGCGACGCCGAACTCAACGCGCTGCTGGTCGCGGAGAGCAGCCGGCTGGACGCCGGTGAGCTGAGCGACCCGCGCGTCCGCTTCGAGGACGACCGGGCGTCGCTGGCGGTGACGCTCGCCACCCCGGCGGGCGACCTGGTGCTGTCCGCCGCGTTTGCGCCGGCCCAGCCCGTGGGGGGCGACCTGCGGATGCGCCTGGTCGACGCGCGGCTCGGCCGGCTGCCGCTGCCGGTCAATACGCTTTCGTCCTGGCTGCCCAAGCAGGAGAATCGCCTGAGCGGCGCGCTCTACCTCGACACCACCGGCTCCGCGGCAGAGCTGATTCTGCGGATGGACGACCGCACCAAGCAGGCCGCCACGCCCCGGTCGGTTCGGTTCACCAACGGCGAGGCGGTCGTGACACTGAGGGCGCCGAGGCTCGCGGGCGAATAGCGCTGCGTGGCCCAATGTAAGAACGTCCAAGCTGGGCGCCCCTTACAAGCGGCCGGCCCGAGAAAACCCCGGGAATGCGACGATCTCGTCGGCGGCGCCGCAATTGCTTTGCCGGGTAGCGAAGCACCCAACCCCTCGTTGAAAGGATTCACGAATGCTCCACGCTATCATGCTTGCTGTGCTGGTGTCGGGCGTCGCCGACCCGGTCGACCACGCCGATGCTCCGCCGAGGGCCGCAGCCACTGACAACCAGGAACGGTCGGCGATCGAACTCCGCTTCGGCGGCGCAGCCTTCACCGCCAAACGGCTCGGCTGCTCAGGGTCGCCCGCGTCGCAGGGCAAGCAGCCCGCCGCGGGTAAGTCGCCCACAACGCTGGTGCTGGAGTCCGCCCGCTGCTCGATCGGCGGCGGCGAGATTGTGATCACCGCCGACCGGATGCTGGTGGACGTCGACGGCGCCAACGCCCGGTCGATCAGCGGGGTTGGCAACTGCCGCTACGTTTCCGCCGAAGAGCACGGCATGAAGGCCGCCGCGAAACGGCTGCAACTGACCGACGCGGGGCTGTCGCTTGAGGGCGAGGTGGAGCTGGTCTGTTCGAACGGGACCGTCATCGCGGGCGATTCGGTCCGCACCAGCAGTGACGGCAGCGGCAAAATGAAGCTCGTCGTGCTCGGGGCGACGACGCTGATGGTGGACGACTAACAGACAGCGCGTAGGGTGGGCCATCAGGCCTACCTCCTATGAGCTTGCGGCCTGATAGCAGTGGGGATTCGCTTCGCTGCCGCCCACCCTGTTGCTACGCCTCAGCGTCAAGGAAGTCTAGCAGCCGCGAGTGATTCTATCGTGCCGAACGACTCTTTGATTCCTGTGCAGCCAATGCACCGAAGCCGACCACCGGCGGGCCGGTTTCCTTGCTGTTAGAGGCCGCTTTCCGCGGGTGAATTCGCCTCGCAGCCATCAGTATTGTCAGCCCTGCCCGCATCCGCTCCCTGGTTGCAGCGACGACCGGTTGACGCGCCACCTGGACCGACTCATGACAGGCAGAACAAGAGTCCTTGTAGCACTGCTGGTGGCGATTGTCACGGCGCCTTTTGTCCCTCTGGTTATCAAACGGGGATTCACGGTCGCGGCTACCGGAATCGTTCCAACGGCGACCGTCGGACTGTGGTTCTCACTCTCGGCCCAAAAGAAGGCTGGGCGCGTCGGCTGGTTTCTGTTCGCCGCCGTGATGACCATCTCACTGGTCGCCGGGCCGTGGTGGGTGTCGACCCTCCACGACGCCGCGGCGTACGCGCAGGATCATGTCTCGCACGCCACGTTCCAGTACGTCGAATCGCTATCGGTTCTTGCGCTGTTTTTTTTTGCCGTGGATCACGGCTTGTCTCGTCGCGGGGCTGGCGGCAATACTCGCCACGCTGCGACTCGCTGAGCCGAAGGGCCAAGAACCCGCTCCTCAAGCCGCCGGTGACCATTGGCTGCGGTACTCTAGCCGACAGATGTTGTCCGCTTTCGCAATCGTCGCTGTGGTTCTATCCACGCTGTCGTCCGCGGTATCCAGGTGGGATTCGTCCACAGAGCGGCTGAGGGATCGTTTCCTCAACCGCTTCGTCGGTTCCTTTGCCGCTGGTCGAACCACGCTGGTTGCGGACCCAGAGATCTCGCCGCTCGACCCGACGGGGTTCAATCACCCGGGCTGCCACGTGTACCGCTTTGTCGCGCCGATCCGCCGCGACGGCATGGATACATGGGCGGCGTGGACCTACGAGCTGTTTGAGGACCGGCCCGACGCGGTGTCTCGGTTCGCGTACGCCGCAGCGCCCACCAAGGCCGAGCTGCCCCCTTCCCCGGGTCCCCTGTTAGAGTACCTTTACGAACCGACTCTCGACATGGTTGATGGCGTGCCCGATGACCACTGGCCGCGGGCGGAAATCGTCGACTACCCGCTCCGCACGCGACTAGCAGACGGACTCAAGGTCGTCGCCAACGCCCGCTGGGGCGCCGAGTGCGAGCTGTTGGTTCACCCCGTCAACGCGATCACGCCGCCCCCGCCCGCCATCGTAGTCGCGCCAGAAACCGGCCAGGTGGAATGGGAGGTGAAGCTCAACCCGAAGTACCGAGGTAAATCGATCGAGATCGAAGTGCTCAGCCGACCAAGCGCCCTCTACCGGGCCTCATCGGCAAGACGCCGGGTTGATATCGTGGGCGGCAAGGATGGCGTTCAGTAGTCGGCGCCAACCGCTAGCGGTGGGCGTTCGCTTCGCTGCCGCCCACCCTGTTGCTAACGACGATGGTTATCCCAGGAGAGTAGCGTTGCTGGATGAATTGATCGTTGAGGTCGTTTCCTACGGATCCGCGCCATCCGCATCCGTTGTGCTCCGCCTTGAAAGATAGTCAGAGTAGTTGATGTACTCCTCACGGTTGTTCAAGTACTCCGCATACTCGCGGAAATGGAAGCGGCACCGGGCGATAAGCTCAGCGTATTGGTCCTGCGCGAGTCCCGGTCCCAACAGACGGGTGAACGCGTCCAGGTAGTCCAGCAACTCCGCACACTTCTCCGGAGTCGCGCCGTTTGCACCGTCGAGCACGCCTGCTGGGAGCTCGTGCAGCGTGTACTCCAGGTAGTCAGCCGTGATATCGATCAATCGACTGCGGGAACGCCGGTCGTCCGGGTCGCTGGCAAGCGCTGTGCGCAGGAGCCCCTGCTCGGAGCGATCCTCTGCTGGCAGCTGCGCCAGCAGCTCATCGCATTGCCAAAGCTGCTGATGGAAACCGGCCAGCCAACGCGCGCTCCCCGGGACCCTCAACCGGTACCCTTCCAGCAGCGCCGGAAACAAAGCTCGCTCAAAAAGCGGCCGCCGGATCTTTAACGCGCGCGAATGGTCGATTACCTGTTCTGCGAGCGACCTCGCCCAAGGGAACCACTCAGACGATGAGGACTCCTCGAGCGAGTCAAGAAACACCTCAAGGCGGCGCAGCTTCTCGGTCCGATCGTACCCGTCCTCGGCGCGCTCGTAGGCTTCCCAGAATCTGCGTTGCTTGCTTGTGAGCATTCAGCTCTACCCACGCCTAGGGAGGGCCGTCAGGCCAACCGTCCGTGCGATCGCGCCCCCTTAGCGGTGGGCGTTCGCTTCGCTGCCGCCCACCCTACGACTGTCCCGTTAGCTGGGTGTGGCTGCGAATACAATCTCGCCACTCGTCTTCACAGATAGGAGATGACTCGCTATCGACCCAAGACGTTGCACGTGAGATATGAAACTCGTTCATCACAAGCGGTGGACTATGAAGACACGGATGCTACGGCGGACTTGGCTTCCCGATGGATTCAATTCATCGACCACCACGAACCACGAACCACTAGCCACCCACCACACTCCACCACACTCCATCACACATCCAGGTTCTTCACATCCAGCGCGTGCTTCTGGATGAAGTCGCGGCGGGGTTCGACCTGGTCGCCCATCAGCACGCGGAACAGGTCGTCGGCGGCGCCGGCGTCTTCCATGCTGACCTGCAGCAGCGTGCGGTTGGCGGGGTCGAGGGTGGTCTCGCGGAGCTCCTCGGCGTTCATTTCGCCCAGGCCCTTGAAGCGGGTGATCTGCAGGCCCTTCTCACCGGCGGAGCGGATCGCGGCGGGCAGGCCGCGGAGGTCCTCGAGGCCGGTCTCGGTTTCGCCGCGGACCACGCGGTAGCGGCTGCCCTCCTCGCCGGTGCGTTCCTGCGGGATGAGCGCGTCGATCTCGAAGCCCATCTCGCGGAGGTCGCGCAGCAGGTTGTTGATGGTGCGCACCTCGTGCAGCTCGACGATCCGCAGCCGCTTGCTGGTTGGGGCGGGGGCGCCGTTGGTCTGCTCCTCGCCCTCCTCCTCGGTCTGCGGCGTGGGGCCGCCGTCGACCAGCAGCTCGCCCCCCTCGGCCGCTTCCTTCTCTTTGACGAACGTGTCGAGCTCCTCGCGGTCGAAGAACCAGTGCTCCTCGACGCCGACGAACACGTGGTAGCTGGGCAGTCGCCCGCTGTCGGGGTCCTGCCGCAGCGCGTGGGCCTTCAGCGCGATGCCGCGCCGCTCGAGCGCGATGAGGGCCTCCTCCATGGCGGCCAGCGTGCGGACCAGCTTGGCCATGGCCTCGCCCTCGACGACCAGGCCGTCGCCGGCGTCGAAGTGGCTGTCGCCCAGGCCGAGGTCCAGCAGCTGGTTCTTCATCTCCTCGTCGGTCTGCACGTACTGCACCTGCTTGCCCTTGCGGACGCGGAACAGCGGCGGCTGCGCGACGAACACGTGCCCCTTGGCCACGAGGTCGTACATCTGGCGGTAGAAGAACGTGAGCAGCAGCGTGCGGATGTGGCTGCCGTCGACGTCGGCGTCGGTCATGATCACCACGCGGCCGTAGCGGCGTTTGCTGACGTCCTGCTCGGCGCCGATGCCGGCGCCGATGGCCGCGATCATGCTGCGGACCTCCTGGTTCTCCAGCACCTTGGTCTCGCGGCTCTTGTAGGCGTTGATGATCTTACCGCGGAGCGGCAGGATCGCCTGGTACTCCCGCATGCGGCCGCCTTCGGCGGAGCCGCCGGCCGAGTCGCCCTCCACCAGGTACAGCTCGCACTTGTCGACCTCCTTGCTCGAGCAGTCCCGCAGCTTGCCCGGCAGGCCGGCGCCGGAGAGCGCGCCCTTGCGTTCGCGGACCAGCTGGCGGGCCTTGCGGGCGGACTCGCGGGCCTCGGCGGCCAGCACGCCCTTGCGGACGATCTGCTTGGCGGTCTTGGGGTTCTCCTCGAAGTACTTCTGCAGGTAGTCGCCGAAGATCGAGTTGACGATGCCCTCCACCTCGCTGTTGCCCAGCTTGGTCTTGGTCTGGCCCTCGAACTGCGGGTGCGGCACGCGGCAGCTGATCACGGCGGTCAGGCCCTCGCGGACGTCCTCGCCGCTGGGGGTGAGGTCCTTGAACAGGCCCTCCTTCTTGCCGTAGTTGTTAATGGTCCGCGTGAGGGCCGAGCGGAAGCCGGAGAGGTGGGTGCCGCCCTCGTGGGTGTTGATGTTGTTGACGTACGTGTGGACGTTCTCGGTGAACTCGCCGGAGTACTGCAGCGCGATCTCGAGCGACACGCCGTCGGCCTCGCCCTCGATGAACAGCACGTCCTCGTGGGCGGCTTCGCTGGCGCGGTTCAGGTGCGTGACGAACTCGCGGATGCCGTCCTCGTAGAGGAACGCGTCGGACTCGTTGCTGCGGGCGTCGGTGATGGTGATCCGCACGCCCTTGTTGAGGAACGCCAGCTCCTGCAGCCGCTTCTGCAGCGTGGCGTAGACGTACTTGGTGGTCTGGAAGATCTGCGGGTCGGGCTTGAAGGTGGTCTTGGTGCCGCGTTTGCTGCTGGCGCCGATCCGCCGCACGGGGCCCTTGGGCACGCCGCGCTCGTACTCCTGGTGGTGGATGTGGCCGTCGCGGGCGACCTCGACCTCGGACCATTCGGAGAGGAAGTTGACCACCGTCACGCCGACGCCGTGCAGGCCGCCGGAGGTTTGGTAGGCGCCCTTGGAGAACTTGCCGCCGAACTTCAGCACGGTCATCACGCCCTCGAGCGTGCTGACCTCGCGGTCCATCTGCTCGGAGAGCTGCTCGTGCTTCTCGGTGGGGATGCCGCGACCGTCGTCCTCGACGGTGATCGATCCGTCGACGTTGATCTGCACGCTCACCGTGGTGGCGTGGCCGGCCATGGCTTCGTCGATCGAGTTGTCGACCACCTCGTAGACCAGGTGGTGCAGGCCGCGGGCGGTGGTGTCGCCGATGTACATACTCGGCCGCTCGCGCACGTGCTCCAGGTCGGACAGGTGCTCGAGGTCGCCCGCGCCGTACTCGGCGTTGCCGTGGTGGCTGCTGGCCTTCTTGGTCGGCTCCTGCGAGGGCTCAGGCTGCGGGGCGTCTTGGTCTTGGGGTTCTTCGGACATTCTCGTCTTGGTCGTTGTCGAAAAGCGATGGGGTCGCGTTGTGGGGAAGACGCCGCGGCGCGGCGCCGGTTGTCGGCTAGCCGAGCCTGCCGACCTTGAAGCGGAGGCCCTCGATGCGGGCGTCGGGCAGGGCCTGCTGCATCGCCTTGAGGAGTCTGTTCTTCTCGAAGCCGAGTTCCTGGGCCATCATGCTGTTGGCGACGATCACCTCGAGCACGCCCTGCCGCACGGCCGAGGCCTGGCAGAACTTGCCGAGCGCCGGCCCGGCCGCCGCGGACCAGGCGTCGCGCAGCTGTTCGTTGGCGCGGGGCGTCGCGTAGCCTTTGCGGGCGAACATCTGCGCCACCACGTCCGAAGCCTTCTTGGGCCGGCGGGCGTGCCGGCGACCCTTCTCCCGCTGGGCGCGCTGGGACAGGTCGGCAAGCTTCTGGGCGACGAGTTCGGGGTCCATCTGGTCCGCCATGGTGAGTTCTAGCGGTCCCGGGCCAGCGGCATGATCACGTAGCCGTAGCCGTCGTCGGTGGTGCAGACGGCCGCGGACTCGCCGTCCTGCAGGTCGAGCGTGAACGACTTGTCGCTGTCGAGCACCTTCAGGAAGTCGATCACGAACCGCGGGTCGAGCGTGATGGTGATCTCGGAGCTGTCGAACGCCACCGGCAGCTCGATGCGGGACTCGCCCACCTCGGCGGCGTGGCCGGAGAGCACCAGCGAGCCCTCGCCGAATGTGAAGTCGACGCCGCGGCTCTCGTCGCTGGTCAGGATCGCCGCCTGGCGGACGGCCCGGTAGAACGGCTCGATCGGCAGCTCGACCTTCACCGAGCTGGTCCGCTGGGGGAACACGTCCCGCCAGCGGGGGAAGCGGCCCTCCAGCAGACGCGAGTAGATCATCGCCCGCGGGCTGCGGACGAGCATCTCGTTCTGGCGGATGGCGATCTGCACCTCGCCGTCGTCGTCGTTGACGGCGCGGTCGATGAGGTTGAGCGAGCGGCTGGGGACGATCGTGGCGTCGCCGAAGGCGCCGGGCTCGCCCACGGCGGACACCGGGCCCTCCATCTTGGACAGGCGGCGGCCGTCGGTGCCCACGCCGGTGAGCGTGCCGTCCTCCCACTCCATCTTCACGCCGCCCAGTGCGTACCGGCTGGACTCGTTGTCCGTGGCGAACACGGTGCGGCGGATCAGCTCCTTGAACCAGCGGGCGGCGGTCTCGTAGTACGAGGCGTCGTCGAACACGGCGATGCTGGGGTAGTCGCCCGGGTCCTCGGCCGACAGGTTGAACTGGCTGCGTTCGCCCCGCACGCGGATGTGCTTGTCGTCGGCCTCGATGTGGAAGGTCTCGTCGGAGCTCTCCCGCAGGATCTGGCCGAACCGGGCGGTCGGCAAGATGCACGCGCCGGGCTGCTCGACCTCGATGCCGGTCGCCTGGTAGCGGATCGCGACCTCCAGGTCGGTCGCCAGGAACGACGCCGAGTCGGCGGTGACCTCTAGCTTGACGTTCTGCAGGATCGGCTTCGGGCTGCGGGTGGGGGCGACAGCCGCCACGGCCTGGAAGGCCTGCAGGAGCTGCTCACGGTTGCATGTGATCTTCATAGGAGGGACCTCCGTGTCGCCGCCACTTGTGGAGTGGGTAGGCGCTGCGTCAGAGGGCGTTGGGCCAGGGAGTTAATAGATTTAGTTTTTATTAACGCAGTTGTTGTTTATCGCCCGGGCGGAGTGTTGAGAACGCACTGCTGGCGGCGGTTAACTGGTTTGTTGCTAGTGGGTTACGGCGACCGCCAAGTGGTGGAGAACCTGTTGATCGGCGGTCGGTAGCGGGTTGGTTGGTTGAGCGTTGGTGTCGACCGTTTCGGGCGTTGGTAGCTGGGGGCTGGTTTGCCAATCGACTTTCGACAGGGTTTGAACGGTCTGTCGACAGGTTATTCACACCGCTGCTGCGGCGGTGATCGAACCTCGTAGTTCATCCAGGGCGGTGCGGAGGGCGCGGTCGGTGGGCAGCGAGCGTTCGATCCGCCGGTAGTTGTGCAGCACGGTGGTGTGGTCGCGGCCCCCCAGCAGCTTGCCGATCTGGTCGTAGGAGAGCGGGGTCAGCTCGCGGGTCAGGTAGATCGCCACCGCCCGCGCCAGCACGATCGACTTCTGCCGGCTGGAACTGGTGAGCTTCGCCTTGGGCAGCCCGTAGTAGCGGGCGACCGTGGCGACAATCTCGCCCGCGGGGGGGCTGGGGCGGGCCAGGTCGAGCTCGGCCAGGCTAGCGGCCAGCTTCTCGTCCAGCGTGGCGCCGGCCCGCAGACGACGGCGGAGCCGCAGCGCGACGCCCAGCAGCCGGCGGGGGTCGGTGGGCGCCTGCTCGGCCAACAGGGCCAACGCCTTGGGGGTGGCGGTGCAGCCCAACGCGGACAGCGCCTGCTGCAAGAGCGCCTGCCGGGTGGCGAGCGACGGCTGCGCCACCTGCAGCGTAACCCCGCTCAGCAGCCGGCCTGTGAGGGCCCGGCTGAGCTGTGGCACATCGGCGAGCGGCTTCTGCGACGCGCCGACAAACAGCGCTCCGCTGACCGCCAGCGCGTCGACGGTGTGGATTAGTTCTTCGAGCGCGTAGGCCTCGCCCGCCAGCCGTGGCAGGTCGTCGATGACCAGCAGCCGGCAGCGGCGGATCTGGCGGCGGAAGGCGTCCAGCGATCGGTCGTTCACGGCCGACGCGACCTGGCGGCGGAAGTCGCTGGCCGTCAGGTACGCGACCTGCGAGTCGCCGTTCTTGGTGTGCCCGAGCCGGTTGTGCCACGCCTCGGCGAGGCCGCGGGCGAGGTGGGTCTTGCCGCAGCCGCTGGGACCGAACAGCAGCAGTGAGCCGATGGACGACTGCCCGACGGCGAGGCCGTTGTCGTCGCCAACGGCGGCCAGCAGCCGCTGGAACACGGCCGCGACCAGGCGGTTCTCTGGGCCGGCGACAAAGCACGGCATGGTCCATGCGCCCGCCTCGGTGGCTTCCGGCGAGCTGCTCTTGAGCCGGCGGCCGGCCAACGGCAGCCGCGTCACACCCCCCGCTGCGGCCGTGCGTCCAGCGTCGCCGCCCACACAACCGGGCGGGTCGGCAGGGCACGCCACGGCTTGCGGTAGGGTCGCGGGGACCACTTCGGCTCCGTCCTGCATCGGCAGAAAAATGGGGGCTACTGAGAGCGGGCGCCGCACGCGGGGAGCGGGGCCACAGGGCAAGCCCGAATTGTACCCGATTGGACGCCCCCGCGGGAGCCATTCGGCCCTAGTTTTCAGGGTTCTTGGCGGCTTCGTAACCGCTTGCAGATAGCCAAGATACGTTCGGCCGCGTCGTCGATTTCGGCGGCCGTCGTGGCCGCGCCCAAACTAAACCGCAAAGCCCCCCGAATCACCCCCTCGTCGAGTCCCCCGGCGAGGCCCCCATCGGCGCCCATCGCCAGCAGCGTCGGCGACGGTTCGCTCGACCCGCTGGCGCACGCCGATCCGGTCGAACAGGCCACTCCCTGGCGGTCCAGAGCCATCTGGAGGGCCTGGCGATCGAGCCCGCGGAACCCGACGCAGCTGGTGTGCGGCAGCCGCTCGGCCCCGGCGCCGACGACCACCGCCTGGGGCTCGCCGGCCAGCAGGGCCGCCTCGAGCCGGTCGCGCAGCAGCCTCATTCTCGACTCCCGTTCGGCCTGCTCGGCCTGCCACAGCTCGACGGCCGTCTGCAGGCCGATGGCGAGCTCGACCGGCGCGGTGCCGGGCCGCTGCGACCCGGGCTGGCCGTGCAGCAGCGGCGCCGCCTGCAGCCCGCCCTCGATCAGCAGGCCGCCGATCCCGCAGGGGCCGTGCAGCTTGTGGCCGGCGAAGGTCAGCATCGACACGCCCAGCCGGCGGAAGTCGACCGGCATTTTGCCAACCACCTGGGTCGCGTCGGTGTGGACCGGCACACCACGGCGGCGGCACTCCTTAGCGATCTCAGCGACCGGCTGCAGCACGCCGGTTTCATTGTTGCCCAGCATCACGCTGACCAGGCAGGTGTCGGCGCGCAGCACCGCGGCCAGCGCGTCCGCCCGCACCCGGCCCTGCGGGTCGACCGGCAGGCGGTCGACCGTGGCGCCCTCGCGCTCGAGCTGCTCGGCCAGGCCGGCGATGCTCGGGTGCTCGATCGCGCTGATCACCACATGGCGGCCGCGTGGGTCGTCGCCCAGCAGGGCGCGGAGCGCGTGGTTGTTGGACTCGGTCCCACCAGAGGTGAACAGCAGCGTGTCGGGCGTCATGACAGCGGTGCTGGCGCCCAGCGCCGTGGCGATGGCGTCGCGGGCCTGCTCGAGCGGGCGGCGGGCGCGGCGGCCGTCGTCGTGCTGGCTAGAGGGGTTTGCGTAGCCCTGCCCCATCGCATCGGCGACCGCTTGGGTCACTTCCGGCAGGGGGGGCGTGGTGGCGTTGTGGTCCAGGTAGATCCGCTGCATGGGCATAATTCTATGCGGCGGGCGGGGCCCGCTCGATGGGGGATTGCCATTGCCGCGATTCGGCGGCGGCGCCTACTATCCCGCCCTCCCGCAACCCCTGGCCCTCCACCGAGGTTCTCGAGCGATGTTCGAATCGGCAGTCCACGCCCTGATGAAGCTGTGCATCGCGGTCGGCGTCGTAGTGGTGGGAGGCATGGCCTACCACCTGTACGGCCCCCCGGCGGGCGAGGCGTCGGCCCTGCTCAACCGCATCGTCTGCCAGGCGCGGCGTGAGCTCAACGCGTGGCAAGGCGCCCCGGCAAGCCGGCCGGCCCCGTTGAGTACTCCAGCAGCGACTCAGGCGCCCGCACTCGCCGCCGCGCCGCCCGCAGACCTGATCCCGCTGCCCGGCGCCGCCCCGGCGTCGCTGAACCACTCGATGGCGCCGCTCGAACCGCTGCCGCCCACGCCCGACCTGTCGCCCGAACCGCTGCCGGCCGACGTGCAGCCGCTGGTGGCTCAGCTCCAGCAGCTCGGGGTCCAGGACATCCAGCTCACCGCCTGGGGCGCCGAGGGCGCCCTGCACCGCTTCGCCTGCTGCGCGCCGCTGCCGGGCGGCTCCGGGTTCGTCCGCCACTTCGACGCCATCGAGCCGAACGCCCAGCTGGCCGCCGCCCGCGTGATCGACCAGGTGCGGCGGTGGCGGGTCACCAACCCGGTCCTCACCCGTTAGCGAGGGGGCGTCATGAGCACGCTCGGTCGACGGCTCGGCAGCACAGCATGGCGGTACCGCGGGCCGCTCTCGGAGCGGGCCGACCGCCCACGACCCGTCAGCGCCCGCCCGGCTCGCGAGCGTCCGCGCGGCATGCAGCGCCGCACCACGGTCGCCCGGCGGACGCGACTCGAGGCGATCCTGCTCCTGGCTGATGAGCCGCTGCCCCTGCGGCGACTGGCGAAGCTGGCGAACCTGGAGGACGCCACCGAGGCCCGCACCCTGCTGGACGAGCTCCGCCGGCTGCACGAGGCCCGCGGGTCGGCCTTCCAGATAACCGCGATTGCGGGCGGCTACCAGCTGCTGACCGACCCGAAGCTGGCGCCCTGGCTGCAGCCGCTGGCGCCCGCAGGGCAGGAGCTGCGGCTGACCCCGCCCGCCATGGAGACGCTGGCCGTCGTGGCGTACCGCCAGCCGGTGGTGAGGGCCGAGGTCGAGGCGATCCGGGGCGTGCAGTGTGGGGAACTCCTCCGCCAGTTGATGGAACGAGACTTATTGCGTATTGTCGGGCGTTCGCAGGAACTCGGGCGGCCCATCTTGTACGGAACAACCAAGCGATTCCTGCGGGTTTTTGGCCTCAAGAACCTCGACGGCCTGCCCCAGGTAGCCGGTCTCCCGGGGGCAGAATTGGCAAGAGAACCTGAAGCCGATACGGACTCGGCGACGATACCACTCGCCACACGCTGATCCCACGTATCGGGACTGCCGCGGCAGGGACACGCAGCGAAGGGGGGAAACACAAGATGACGCTCACGATGACGCTCCTGAACCACGGCGACGATGAACTGCTGCTGACCCACTCGGCGCTAGTGGGCAAGAGCACGCCCTGCCCCGTCGCAGAGTTCGACGATGAAGAGGACGAAGAGTACGAGGACGACGACGAAGAAGAAGAAGGCGATGAAGAGTACGAGGACGACGACGAGTACGAGTACGAAGACGACGACGAGGAGTACGAGGACGAAGACGAGGACGCCGATGACGATGTCGAGTACGAGGATGAAGAGTACGAAGAGGATGAAGACGAAGACGACGACGAGGAAGAAGAAGAGCTAGGCGACGACGAGGAGTGGGTCGAAGTCGAAGACGACGAGGCCGATGACGACGAAGAGGAAGAGGAGCTCGGCGAAGACGAAGAGTGGGTCGAGGTCGACGCCGATGAAGAAGAGGACGACGACTACGAGTACGAGTACGAAGACGACGACGACGAAGAAGAGGACTACGAGTACGAGTACGAAGAGGATGAAGAGGACTGACCAACAGCGGGCCGCTAGGTGAGGTTCACCAGCAGCACGAACGTCAGCACCAGGATCACGGCGCCCAAGCCCGCCAGGATCAGATTGAACCGCCGCCGCGCCGCCGCGCGTTCCTCTCGGGTAAGCGGCCGCGGCTTCTCGGGCGCCGCCGCGGCGTTTGCCCGCGGCTCTGCGGGCGGGGCTTCCACCACCGCCGGTTCCCTACTTGGCGCCGGCTCTTGAGGCGCCGATTTGGCTTGGGCGTGTCCTGCTTCTGGCGCCAGTTCAGGGACGCCACTCGGCTCTTCGCTGCCCTCCCCAGCCGTTTCCTCCAGCGAACCCCGGTCGGGCAACTCCACCACCTGGCCGCAGTGCGGACACTCGACCTCTTGTCCCAGCATGGCGAGGTCCGCCTCAAACGCGCCGCCGCACAGCGGGCAGTCGAATTCCATCGCGGGGGCGGGCTCGGGCGTGGTCATTCGGTTCGGGGCGATCGGGAAGCGGATTCGCGGGGCGGTCTTGTCCTATCGTAACCTGCGCGCGGCGCACCTCGAACCCGCGCCCCGGCGTCCTGCCCCTTAGACGAGCCGACCGCCGGCGGCTACGCTGTGGCGGATATGGCGAAACGAAAAGGCAAACCGAAGCGGGGCCCCGCCGCCCGGCCCGATCAGGGAGTCACGGCCCGCCGGCTGGCCGGCGGCGACTGGGTGCTGGTCCACCCCCGCGAGGCCCGCGACCGCGCCGAGGACCTGGAAGAGGTCAACGTGATGATCGAGGCCGGCGAGCTCGACATCGCGCAGGACGAGCTCCGCTGGCTGCTGTCGGGCTGCAGCGAGTTCATGGCCGCCCACGTGCTGTCCGGCCTGGTGGCGATCGAGCAGGACAATGACATTCCTCTCGCCCGCGGCCACTTTGGTTTCGCCTACCAGCTCGGGCAGAAGGCGCTCAAGCGGGCCCGCTGCACCGGGCCGCTGCCGGGCGGGCAGCCGGCCAACCTGCCGTTCTACGAGGCCGCCCGCGGGCTGGCCTACTGCCTGGAGAAGAAAGACAAGCCGCAGCTCGCCGACGAGGTGCTGGCCGGGGTCCGCGGCCTGGACCCCACCGACCCCACCGACATCGCCGCCATGCTCGACGAGCTCCGCAGCGGCGGCGCGCCGGTGGTGGACCTCACCTTCCCCGGCGGCTGACCGCCCGGTGGCGCGTGACCGCCGCCGGGTACAATGACCTCAAGAGTTGCTGGCGCGGCCGGCGGCTGCCCCTCCCTGTCCGAAAGCAATCTCCATGTCCGATGAACCCAACCTCGCCTTCGACGTCGACGCGCTGTTCGAGCACCTGACGGAGAACCTCGGGCACAACCTGGAGGACGAGAAGGAGTGGACCTACATCGTCCGCTCTAGCGACTACCAGGCCCTCGAGGACGCCGCCAGCGAGTTCGAGGAGGAGTTCGCGATCCACCTGCACGAGCACGTTGAGGAGGAGGACGAGGAGGGCAACGTCAGCAAGGGCGACCCCATCATGTGTGTGATCCGCGTCGACGCGCTCTCGGCCGAGCAGGTGAAGGAGATCGCCCAGCGGGTCGACGCGGTCGCCGCCGCCCGCGGCCTGGATTACGAGGGCGTGCACTGCTACGACTCGGTCGACGAGCAGGCGCTGCTGGAGTGGCTCGCCCCCGAGGACGCCGCCTGGCGGCTGCGGGCGCTGACCGACAGCGGCCTAGAGCCCGACGCCGAGCTGCCCTGGACCATCCTGGTCGTGGCGCCCGACGTGCCGGAGACCGACAAGATCGCCGCCGACCTGGCGGCCGCCGGCTTCGACGACTTCGACCAGTTCGACGAGCGCGACGAGGAGGGCGACTGCGGCGTCTGCCTGTTCGTCCCCGGCACGAACAACGAGGCCGCTCTGCAGGCCACAATGCAGAAGGTGGCCCAGGTCGCCGAGCCCCACGGCGGCCAGCTCGTGGCGGTGCAGTTCTACTCCCGCGAGGAGTTCATCGAGGTGTTCGGCGTGGAGGGCGACGGCGAAGAGGAGTAGTGGCCTCGCGCTCTGCGGCTGCCGCAAGTACGGTCGCCCAGGCAGCTGTCCAATGGGTTGATATTGTGCACACTTCTTTCTGGGAGCCGCCGCTGTTCGTCTTTCGAGAGATTGGCCGCGGTGGTTTGATCGCGAGAGGGATCGTTCTTGCGGGTTGGGCTCTGAGTTTCGTAGTCGTAGGGTTGTCCGACGACAACGGGCCGCCGATCACTCCCACACTCGCGCTCGGAATCGTACTCGCGATCCTCGGAGTTCCTGCGTTGTTGGACGCTCCCAACATCCGCCGATGTATCTCCATCGATAGCGATAGAGTCGCGGCGTGGGGACCGGTGGGCGTTTCACCGTACTCACTGATCTCTCCTTCAGTGTGCAATTGGCGAGAGCTCGCTGAGATTGTGGGGCGGCGGCCGAGCAGCAGTCGAAACTACGCGATTCTGAAATTCGCTCGCAAATACAGTCCGCCGGTGCTCATTGGCGTTCCCGGCGACCGAGTGGATGCGATCGTACAAGCCGTGGCAGAACACGGATTTGAAGTTCGCTGGGTGGAAGAGTAAGAGCGGAGAAAGCCGTAGGGCACACGATCCGCCTACGGCAGCTCCAGGTCCTTCAGCTCGTAGTCTACCGGGAACCGGTGCACGCTGCTCGGCGTGCGGTAGACCCAGGTCAGGCCCTCGACGCCGGGCTCGTGGTCGAACAGGTAGGCGAGCCCGATCTCCTCCTCGGTCTGCAGGGTGGTCTCGAAGCCAGCGTGGTCGATCTCCTCGCCGTTCTCGTCGAGCAGGAACGTCTTGTTGTCGAACACCCAGCCGCGGTGCGACCGCAGCGCCTCGCCGGGCTGGTCCAGCCGCAGCCGCATGTGCACCTCCCACACGGCGCCGTTCTTCTGCACGCCGGCTAGCGTGACGGTCACGCCGCCGTTGCGTTTGGTGATCGCCTGGCGGCCCGCCTTGAGGTCCTCGAAGCGGAACTCCGCCTCGCGGCCCGGCGCCAGCACCTCCATCGTGCCGCGGAGCGTGGCGATGGTGGTTGTGTCGCGCGGCGGCAGCTGGAACGGCAGCCGCAGCTCGGTCGCCTGGTTGCCGAACGAGAGCTCCAGGTCGATGCTCTGCCCGGGCTGCTGCAGCGGCAGTCGCTCGCCGTTCTCGTTCGTGGCGATCACCTCAGACAGCTTCTGGGACAGCGCGATCGGCCGCAGCCGCGGTTCCCAGGCCACCTCCAGCTCGACGTTCATC
Source organism: Posidoniimonas corsicana (assembly GCF_007859765.1). Classification (NCBI taxonomy): domain Bacteria; kingdom Pseudomonadati; phylum Planctomycetota; class Planctomycetia; order Pirellulales; family Lacipirellulaceae; genus Posidoniimonas; species Posidoniimonas corsicana. The sequence goes on along the minus strand of NZ_SIHJ01000003.1, from coordinate 113,908 downwards.
GACTTCTGGTCCGGCTGGCGGAGGCTGCGGGTGGCGGTGATTGAGGTCGCCTCGACGCGGAACGGCCCGGCGTAGCTGGCGGTGCCCAGGCGGGGGCCGCGGCCCTCGTCGCGGTTGACCAGCGCCAGCGAGTCGTCGCCCGAGTACGCGTAGACGTCCATCTCCGCCTGGTCCAGCACCAGGTCGACCGCCTCCCAGAACGGCAGGCCGGTGAACGTGGCGGTGACGACCCGCGCCTCGGCCTGCTGGCCGAACTGCTCGCGGTTGTCCAGCAGGCGGTTGTCGGTTTGCAGCTCGATGGCGGCCAGCACCTTGGCCAGCGGCGCGTCGGCCACGTCCAGCGCGACGTGCGACTCGGAGATCGCGCTCTCGGCCACCCGCTTCTCAATCTCTACGCGCAGGTCGTTCAGCTGGTTGGCCAGCGCGGGCGGCATGGTCTCGCCCGCTTTGGGCAGCAGCTCCAGCACCCGCTCGGCCCGCTTGGCGGTGGGCCCGGCCAGCTCCAGCAGCCGCTCGCGGGCGTCGGCCCGGGCGTCGGCGCTGGGGGCGATCAGCTCACCGACCAGCGCGTCGACCTCCTCGCCCAGCCGGCCCTCCGCCTGGGGCGCCGCGGTCGCGTCGGTCGCCGTGCCGGCCCCGGTTGACTGGGCGGGGGCGGCACAGGGCGCGGCGGCCGCTGCAGCGGCGAGGATCAGCAGGCACAGGCGGCGCGTCATGGCGTGGCATCCTAGGACCAGGGGTTTCCTGACAGCCAGTTTAATCGATACGGCCCGCCGGGTCGTCCGCGGGCGGACGAAAGCTGGGCTAGGTTTGATTTAAGGCCCAATGCGTCCCGGCTCGGACGGGCGCTTCGCGCGGCGACCGCCGCCTGGAGGAACCGGTTCATCCTATGAAGTCGCCCCGAACACTGGCTGCACTCGCCTGCTTCTTGCTGCTGACCGCGCCGGCCGCGGCAGCGGAGTTTATGTTCAGCGCTGTGGTCGACGGGCGGCGGATCGAGGGCCGGCCGCTCGACTGGACCGACAGCGTCATGACGCTGCTGTCACGCGACGGCCAGCTGTACGAGTTCGACCCCCGCCGGGCCAAGGAGGCCAAGCGCACCGCGCCCCGGTTCAAGGGGTTCGACGAGCAGGAGATGACGCGTCAGCTCCGCGAGGAGTTCGACCGCCGGTTCGACATCTCGACCACGCAGCACTACGTGGTGGTCCACCCGCGCGGCGAGCGGAGCGCCTGGACCGAGCGGTTCGAGCAGATCTACGGCGCGTTCGTCAGCTACATCCGCGTGCGTGGTTTCCACGTGCGGCAGCCGGACTTCCCGCTGGTGGCGGTCGTGTTCCGCAACAAGCAGGAGTACGAGTCGCACGTCCGCAAGTCGGGCGCGAAGCTGCTGCCCAACTCGCTGGGCTTCTACAGCCACGGCACCAACCGCGTCTGCCTGTACGACATCACCGGCGGCGACCCCGACCAGGACTGGACGGAGAACTCGTCGACCATCATCCACGAGGCGACCCACCAGGTGGCCTTCAACCTGGGCGTGCACAGCCGCACCAGCCCGCCGCCCTACTGGGTGCCCGAGGGCCTGGCCACGCTGTTCGAGGCCCGCGGAGTGTGGCGGCCCAGCGGGTCGGACCAGCGGGCCAACCGCGTCAACTACGGCTACCTGCGCGAGTTCCGCCGGCACGCCACGGACAAGAAGCCGCCGTTCACGCTCCGCGAGTTCGTGGCGTCCGACCAGCCGTTCAAGCGCAATACAGGGGCCGCGTACGCGCAGGCGTGGGCGCTGTCGTTTTACCTCAGCGAGACCCGCCCCCGCGACTACACCCGCCACCTGCGCGCCACCGCCGACCGGCCGGTCTACAGCGCCTTCTCGGCGGCCGAGCGGGTGGCGTACTTCACCGACGCCTTCGGCGAAGACCTCGACGTGCTGCAGGCCAACTTCTTGCGGTGGGTCGCGAAGCTGTAAGGTTAAAAAGGTTGATCGCTGGCGGCGGTTGGCTCATGCTCTAGGCTCACGCCACCTCCTCGAGCCGAGCCGCCGTGATGACCAACCGCACCGAACTGGCCGTTTCCGCGCTGCTGCTGTTCCTGTCCTCCGCCGCGCTGGCCGCCAAAACGCCGCCGAACATCGTGTTCATCATGGCGGACGACCTCGGCTACGGCGAGGCGGGCTGCTACGGCCAGCAGAAGATCCGCACGCCCCACATCGACCGCCTGGCGGCCGAGGGGCTCCGCTTCACGCAGCACTACTCCGGAGCGCCGGTCTGCGCGCCGGCCCGCTGCGTGCTGATGACCGGCCAGCACGGCGCCCACGCCGAGGTCCGCGACAACCGCGACGCCGGCAGCGGGCGGGTCTTCCCCGGGCAGTGGCCGCTCACGTCGGACGTGACCACCATCGCCCAGCTGCTGCGCTGCCAGGGCTACGCGACCGGCGCGTTCGGCAAGTGGGGCCTCGGCCCGGCGAACACGAGCGGTTCGCCAATCAAGAAGGGATTCGACCGCTTCTACGGCTACAACTGCCAACGCAACGCCCACAGCTACTTCCCGCTGTTCCTCGACAGCAACGAGCGTGAGGTGCGGATCAACAACTATCCCATCCCGGGCCGCGACCGGAAGCCCGAGGGGGAGGTGCTGGCCGACGACTACCGCGCAGAGAACTACGCCCCCGACATGATCCTCAACCAGGCGGTCAAGTTCCTCCGCAACCGCGGATCAAAGCCCTTCTTCCTGTACCTGCCGTTTGTCGAGCCGCACCTCGCCATGCACCCGCCGCAGGAGTGGGTCGACCGCTACCCCGAGGAATGGGACGCCGGCCACGGCCCGTACCGGGGCGAGAACGGCTACCTGCCCCACCCCCGCCCCCGCGCGGCGTACGCGGCGATGATCTCGCACCTGGACGACCACGTCGGCGTGGTGCTGGCGGAGCTCGACAAGCTCGGCCTGGCCGATAACACGCTGGTGGTGTTCACCTCCGACAACGGCCCGACCATGCCGGGCGGCGACCCGCGGTTCTTCACCGGCGGGGCGGCGTGCGGGTTCTTCGAATCCACCGGCGGGCTGCGGGGCTACAAGGGTTCGGTCTACGAGGGCGGGCTGCGGTCGCCCTGCATCGTCCGCTGGCCCGGCGTGACGCCCGCGGGCGCGACGACCGACCTGCCCAGCTACTTTGCCGACTGGTTCCCGACGCTCGCCTCGGTCGCGTCGGCGCCGGCGGAAGCCGAACAGCCGCTCGATGGGATCGACCTCGCTCCGCTGCTGCGGGGCGGGACCGCGCCCGAGCGGGGCGCGCCGCTGATCTGGGAGTTCGGAGGCTACGGCGGCATGGTCGCGGTCCGCCAGGGCGACTGGAAGGCCCTGCGGCGGGACCTGAAGCGCAAGCAGCCCAAGGAGTGGGAGCTCTACAACCTGGCGGACGACCCGCAGGAGGCGCACAACCTGGCCGCCGACCGCCCGGAGATCGTCGAGGAGCTCGAGCGGGCCTACTTGGCGACCCGGACCATCGAGCCCGACTTCCCGCTGCCCATCTACGACCGGCAGACCACCGACCAGAGCCCAGACCCGCAGAGCCCGGACGCGTAGCGGCACAACCGGCAGGACCGGCGCCGCCACCCTCGCCCGGCGCCCGCGAGGCGGAATCTCTTGCCCAGGCGTTTGCTTTTGCCCCGGCGTCGCGCACGGTTGGGGTGTTGCGTTTTCGCAACAGCGCCGGGCGGCGAGTGTTGCCCGGACGCAACCTCCCCCAAGCGCCGCGAGCCCCCGCCGGACCGGAGCCTGCTATGTTGATTTCCCCCACCCGCCTGCTGTTGTCGGTTGTCCTCGTGTGTGGTCTGTGGAGCGGCGCCGCGCTGGCGCAGCCGCTGCCCCCAGGCCTGATGGGCGGCCCGGAGATGGGCGAGCCGGAGGTTGAGCAGCCGGACGACCTGTTCACCGACCCGGGCCCCCGCGGGCGCGGCACGGACGACTCCGAGGGCGGCGCCGTGGAGGAGCTCGCCGCGCCGGCGATCGACGAGCAGGACGACTCCGACCTCCCGTCCGCCGCCGAGCCGACCGAGGAAGAGGCCTCGCGGCTGGTGCAGTACAACAGCATCCAGAACCCCTGGCTGCCCCTCTGCGATGACGAGCCCCACGGCTGGATCGAGGAGCTGGCCGTGCCGCCCTCGTGCCTGGACTGCACCTGCCACGGCAAGAGCCCGGGCGAGGCGTGCAAGGTGTGGCGGTCGTTCCAGAAGCCGACGCACCCGGACATCGACCAGGACTGCGTGGTGTGCGTGAAGGAGCCCTGCCTGGGCTACGTAAAGGAGCACTACACGACCGACGCGGTGGTGCAGAAGTGCTTTGTCAGCGAGAAGTGCTTCACCGACAAGGAGTGCGCCGACGGCCGCTGCATCGAGACCCGCGGCACCAAAACCGTCAAGCAGCTCTACCCCTGCAAGGCGAAGGTCAAGCTGTACTACTTGAAGCCTGTCGTCCAGTACCGCGACGTCTACTACTACATCAACTGCGAGCCCTGCAACGAAAGCGACCAGCAGGTAGCGATGCAGGGCGGGGCCAAGAAGGCGTCGTAGCCGCTACTTGGCTGAAGGCCAAAAGTTAACTTACGGCCGATTCTCGCTTCGCGATCTCATCGGCGAGATATGGCCGTACGCAGCGGACGAGTACCTGACCAAACAGCCAGCCTCCTAGCCCTCCGCAAATCACACTCGCGATAATCACCGGTGCGAATGCTCCGCGGCCTACCAATTTCGTAGCGGCATTCGGGATTCCGATCATGACCGCGACCATTGCCGCCCAAGCGGCCCAGACCTGCCAGTGGCGAAAGCCTTTAAGGGCGCATCGACGCCAAACCCGACCCCGATCCTTCCGCGACAGGTCGCGGAGCTCGGGGATGGATCGCCAGCCCCAGTAGAAAAGTGGCTCCGCTTCGGCGACGGTACGCGGTGACCGGTACGGGTTCTCATCGTCACTGGCGGCCATGGTTCTCACTGAGAGTGCGTACCCTGAGCCGACGGACTACATCCGTCGGAGAACCCGTTGTTGGCGTTCGCAAGCGGGGCAGTCCGACGGATGTAATCCGTCGGCTACTAAAGGCCGCTCTGCCGATTAGACCGCGGCCGGCTGCTTCGCGGCGTCTTTGGCCTTCTGCCGCTCCTTCCATACCTCTTCGATCACCTCGGCGCCTACGAGCCCGTACAGGCGGGGACGCGGCGGGATGAGCGACGTGTCGACCTCCTCGTAGCTGAGGGTCGGCTCGCCGCTGGCGTCGAACGTGGCGACCGTGCTCTTGAGCCACTTGTCGTTCTTGGCCTCGAAGGCGTCGCACCAGGCCTCGGCCTGGCGGCGGCGCTCGGCCGGGTCATCGGCCTCGACGCCGGGCATGGTGAAGGCCGGCTTGTAGTGGGCGCCGCGGCACTCGTCGCGGGCCAAGGCCCCCTTGAGGATCGCCTTGGCGACCGGGAACATGTCCCGCAGGGCGCGGGTGTAGGTGATGTTCTGGTTGGTCCACGCGCCGGTGTCCGACAGCGAGCAGTTCTTGGCCCGCTCGCAGAGTTCGTTCACCTTGCCGATGGCGGCGGTGAGCTGGTCGTTGTCGCGGACCACGGTGGCGGCCTTGGTCATCTCCAGGCCGAGCTCCTGGTGGATCAGGTAGGGGTTCTCCCCGCCCGGCTCGCTGCCGGAGATCATCTCCTTCTCGATCGACTCTTCGGCCGACTTGGCGCCGGCCAGCAGCGAGTCGAACCGCTCGTCGCCGGCGGAGCCCTTCAGCGAATTCAGGTGGCTCTCGATGCAAGGGCCGACGAACAGGCCGGTGAAGATGCACGACAGCAGCGAGTTGGCGCCCAGGCGGTTGCCGCCGTGGTACTGGTAGTCGCACTCGCCGATGGCGTACAGGCCGGGGACGTCGGTCTGCTGGTTGCGCGGGTTGCTGGGGTCCAGCCCGCCGTCGGTGGTGCGGGCGTAGTCGGCCCACAGGCCGCCCATCGAGTAGTGCACCGCGGGGAAGATCTTCATCGGGAGGTCACGCGGGTTCTCGCCGGTGAACTTCTCGTAGATGTTGAGGATGCCGCCCAGCTTGCGGTCCAGCTCGCTCCGCTCGATGTGCGTCAGGTCGAGGTATACGCACTGCTTGTCGCCCTCGACGCTCAGCCCCTCGTTCACGCAGACGTTGAAGATCTCGCGGGTGGCGATGTCGCGGGGCACCAGGTTGCCGTAGGTCGGATACCGCTCCTCCAGGAAGTAGTAGCGGTCGCCCTCCGGGATGTCCCGCGGCGGGCGCGGGTCCTGAGGCTTGCGCGGCACCCAGACGCGGCCGCCCTCGCCGCGGGCGGACTCGCTCATCAGCCGCAGCTTGTCGGCGCCCGGGATGGCGGTGGGGTGCACCTGGATGAACTCGCCGTTGCCGTAGCGGGCGCCGTGCTGCAGGGCGCGGCTCACCGCGCCGCCGTTGCAGGCCATGCTCATCGTGCTGCGGCCGTAGATCAGGCCGCAGCCCCCTGAGGCCAGCACCACCGCGTCGGCGCGGAACGAGCGGATCTCCATCGTGACCAGGTTCTGCGCGACGGCGCCGCGGCAGTGGCCGTTGTCGTCCACCACGGGGCGGAGGAAGTCCCACCCCTCGTACTTGGTGACCAGGCCCTCGACCTCCCAGCGGCGGACCTGCTCGTCCAGCGCGTAGAGCAGCTGCTGCCCGGTGGTGGCGCCGGCGAACGCGGTGCGCTTGTAGAGCGTGCCGCCGAAGCGGCGTTGGTCGCGCGAGCCCTCTTCGGTGCGGTTGAAGGGGACGCCCAGGCGGTCCAGCAGGTTGATGATCCGCGGGGCCCAGTAGGCCATCTCCTTGACCGGCGGCTGGTGCTGCAGGAAGTCGCCGCCGTAGACGGTGTCGTCCAGGTGCTTCCACTCGTTGTCGCCCTGCTGCCGGGTCAGGTCGTTGACGCTGTTGATGCCGCCCTGCGCGCAGACGCTGTGCGACCGCTTCACCGGCGTCAGGCTCATGAGGTCGACCTTGATGCCGAGTTCGGCCAGCTTCATGGTGGCCGCCAGCCCGGCCAGTCCGCCGCCGACAACAAGGACGCGTTGCTCTGCCATATCAGAATCTTCCTTCTCAGCATCAGGGCGACGGCGGCCGCCCCCCGCGGGGTGGCCGCCGTGTTCAGCGATTGGCGGGCCGGTCGGGCGGCCGCGGGGGCTGCTACTCTTCGGTTTGCTCGGTCTCTTTCACCACTTCGTGGTAACGCTTGTGCTCGTTGGGGCCGACCATGCCCATCTCGACCCGGGCCTCGTACATCTGATCCTCGACTTCGCGGATCGCCTCGACCGAGGTCTCGCCGGTGTAGGTCTCGGGGTTCGCGGCGCCCCACAGCGCGCTCATGCCGACGATCGCCAGCAGCACGCCGAACCCGGAGCAGATGCCCAGCGCCGTCTGCTGCGCCTTGGGAGTGGTCCACGCGCCCCAGGTGATGCCCATCGTCCAGATGCCGTTGGCCAGGTGGAACACGCACGAAAGTACGCCGATGGCGTACAGCACCGGCACCACGAAGCCGCTCATCGCCACCTTCAGCGTGCTGGCCGCGTTGAATGGGCTGAAGCTGGCGCCACCGACCGACCGGGCAAACTCCAGCCACGCCTCGCCGTGGAACCAGCCGTGCAGGTGGAACACGTGCAGGAAGATGAACACGAAGGCGATCATGCCGGTCGCCCGCTGGAGGGTGTACCGCCAGTTGGGGCCGTACTTGTAGTTGCTGTTGTTCGGCAGCCCCCCCTTGATGATCACCACGCCGATCACGGCGTGGAAGATGATCGGCAGGAAGATGAACAGCCACTCCACAATTGGCAGCGCCTTGTCCAGCGAGTGGATCGTGTAGACGTTGTTCTGGAACGTCTCGGCGCTGTTCAGGATGCTGGCGTTCGTCAGCAGGTGGACGCACATGTAGGCGCCCACCGGGACAAGGCCCGAGAGCGAGTGCAGCCGTCGGATCAGGAACTCATGGCGCTGGAGAAACGACAACGAAGAATCAGCCACCAATGTGCTCCCACCAAGAGACAGAACAACACCCGGAGAAACCGCGGCGGGCGGTAGAGTCCCGGCCGCGACAACGGCGTTCCCATTGGACCCCTTCGGGGCGGCAATTGCTTACTGCCAAACGCCTTAGGCACGAACAGTATAGAGCCTGAGGTGGGGGTGACAAGCGGTTCCGGGTACCGTCGACGTTGTCGAATAAAGGCACGATCGGTGGCCAAAAACAACCGGGCGTGGGGCTGTAAGGCCCCCGCCCGGTGCGTCATCTCAGATTTTCCGACTAGCGGCTAGAAGCCGATCGATAGCCGCACGGCGGGTCCGCCGTAGTAGCCCCCGTAGCGTGCTCCGTAGCGGGGCCCGTAGTACCGCGGTCCACCGTAGTACACCGACCGGATGTGAGACCGGTGGGCGTACGGTCCGTGGTGGTAGATCCGCTGCACGTTGTGTGCGCCGTAGTAGCCGCCGGGGGGGCCATGGTAGTGGCGGTGGTGCCACGCCTGGGCCTCGGTAGTGGCTAGGCTCCCTACAGTCAGTGCCCCGGCAAACGCGACGGCGATGGCGATTTTCTTGAACATCGTTGCTCTCCCTAACGACGCCCCACGGGAAAGGCGTCCGGACTCATTGGAAGGATGTCGCAGCCCGCGGCGACCCTCTTGCTGGCCATATCTAAGAGCGAGCGGCGTGCCGGATCCGGCACATCGGGTCGTAAAGTGTTTGCCATAAACGTTTTAATGACATTACGGTCACGTGATCATGCCGTGGGAATGCCGGATGAGTGTCATCGCCCCGATATCAATTGACGTCACACCGATGACGTGCAGTTGCTGAAGATGCGGATCTTCGGGAGTGTGCAGTTGTGTTTTGGCACACTGCTTGCGTATGTCTTTAGGCATCAGACGACCCTTGGCTACGGACGAAGAGGCATCGACCGGGGCCGGAACAGAGAACGAGGGGTCGGAAGAGAAGAAGAAGAGGCAGAGGAAGACGCAACCCGAAGTTGGAACCCATGGAACGAGAAGAGGTTACGGGCAGCTTGTCCCTCCCCGAGCTGCCAATCCTCTGAGTGGTTCCAAACTTTCAAGGCGAGCCGCACACTCGACTTCATAGTCAGTTGCGGCTCGCCTGTTGCGTTTTGGGTGTTTCAAAACGCAACATATGTTGCGAAATAAAACACCTTTTGGGTGGGTCGGAACCCCGCCCAAACCCGATCTGAGAGAAATCGTCCGATTTCTTTTCGGATCGCAAGAAACCGGCAATCGGCCGGCGAATCTACTCAGATGGTCCGTCGTTTTACCCGCAACGGACAGGAGAAGACTTCGCTTTGGCTGGTATAGCCGGGTACGATTCAGAGTGCTGCTGGGTCGGGCGTCAGGGAGTGGCGGCCGGCTTGCTCCGGCAGCGGTTGCTCCTCCTACTCTCTAACGGGTCGAACGCAGTGCATCGACAACCCACGGCCTCATTGCTCTTGGTTCTGGGACCCGCGGTCGCTTCGTTAACACTCTCTCCCGCCTTGCACGCGGCAACCCGCGAGGCAGCCCCCGACCCCATCCCAACGCAGTCTCGGCTGATAGACCAACGCATCGAGGCGGCTTGGCAGGACGCGGGCGTATCGCCTTCCAAGCGGGCGACCGACGAGGAGTGGTGCCGACGCGTCTACCTAGACCTCATCGGTCGGATCCCAACGGTCGCTGAGCTCGACGAGTACCGCCGCGACCGCTCCAAGGACAAGCGGGTTGGGCTGGTCGACCGCCTGCTGGGCGACGAGTACCTGGCCGAGTTCGCTCGCAACTGGACTACGGTGTGGACCAACCTGCTAGTGGGTCGCACCGGCGGGGTGGACAACAACTCGCTGGTCAATCGCGAAGGAATGCAGCAGTACCTGCGGCGTTCGTTCCAGAAGAACAAGCCGTACGACCAGGTGATGCGCGAGCTGGTGACCGCCACCGGCAGCTGCCGCCCCGGCGACGACGACTACAACGGCGCCGCCAACTTCCTGGCCGACAAGATGGCCGAGAACGGCGTGCAGGCCACCGCCAAGACCTCGCAGATCTTCCTCGGAATGGCCGTCCAGTGCACGCAGTGCCACAACCACCCATTCAACGAGTACAAGCAGAACCAGTTCTGGGAGATGAACGCATTCTTCCGGCAGACGCGGGTGCTGCGGAACCGCGGCAACGACAACAGCCGCTACGCGCGGATTGTCGACCGCGACTTCGCCGGCGAGGGGGGCGACCCTGCCAAGGCCGAGCTGTACTACGAGCTCCGCAACGGCAAGCTGAAGGTCGCCTACCCGGTGTTTGTCGACGGCACCTCGCTGGTGAGCCTGCACGCGGACCAGGGCGAGGACTTCGGCGACAGCGGCTACCTGTCAGACATCAACCGCCGCGAGGAACTGGCCGACCTGATCGCTGCGTCGGACCTGTTCCCGCGGGCGATGGTCAACCGGATGTGGTCGCACTTCTTCGGCTACGGCTTTACCAAGCCGGTCGACGACATGGGCCCCCACAACACGGCCTCGCACCCCGACCTGCTCGACGCGCTAGCCACGGACTTCCGATCCACCAGCTTCGACGTGAAGCAGCTGATGCGGTGGATGGTTTTATCCGAGCCTTACGCGCTCAGCAGCCGCACCACACGCGACAACGCGTCGGACGACCCTTCGCTGGGCGCGCGTCCCAAATTCAGCCACTTCTACCTGCGGCAGATGCAGGCCGAGCAACTGTACGAGTCGCTGCTCGTGGCCACCAAGGCGGACGAGAGCCTCAGCTACGCCGAGCGTGAAGAACGCAAGCAGCGCTGGCTGGCGCAGTTCAACACCGCCTTCGGCAACGACGAAAACGGCGAGGCGACCACGTTCAACGGCTCCATCCCGCAGGCCTTGATGATGATGAACGGGGGGCTGATCCGCAGCGCCACCGAGTGCAAGCCGGGCAGCTTCCTGCACGACGTCGCGATGAACAACTCGCTGAGCAACCCTCAGAAGATCGAGCAGCTCTACCTGACCGCCCTCGCCCGCGAACCGGACCGCGACGAGCTGGCCATCAGCAACAAGATCCTGGCCGCCCGCGGCGGCGACGTGCCCGCCGCGCTACAGGACGTCTGGTGGGCGCTGCTGAACACCAACGAGTTTATTTTGAATCACTAGTGATTGTTTGAGTCGTAGCAGAGGGCGCCGGGCGCGCTCACCCCACTCACCTCTCGGTACTTCCACGAGGCATCCCATGCAACGCTTCGCCACCCCCACCGGAATGAGCCGCCGGCACTTCATGAGCCACATGGCGGGCGCGGCGGCGTTCGCCGGGCCGGCGCTGGCGATGACCCGCTCGCTGCAGGCGGGCGCCGAGGCGATGCGCCGCAACCACAAGTCGGCCATCCTGCTGTGGATGGGCGGCGGGCCGCCCACCATCGACATCTGGGACCAGAAGCCCGGCGCGCCGACCTCTGGTCCGTTCACGCAGATCGGCACGGCCGGCAACGCCCAGATCTGCGAGCACCTGCCGCAGATGGCCAGCCACATGGACAAGCTGTCGATCGTCCGCAGCATGAGCACCCGCGAGGCCGACCACGGCCGCGGCACCTACTACATGCACACCGGCTACGTGCCCAACCCCAACATCGAGCACCCCAGCTACGGCTCGGTCGTGGCGCACGAGCTGGAGCCGTTCGCCAAGGACCTGGAGATCCCGCCCTTCGTATCGATCGGCGGCGCCAGCGCCGGCCCGGGTTTCTTGGGCATGAGCTACGCGCCGTTCCAGGTCGACTCCAACGGCCGCGTGCGGAACCTCGAGATGCAGATCGAGAACCGCCGCATGGCCCAGCGGCTGGCGCTGTTGGACACGATCGAGCAGCGGTTTATCAACGAGCGCCGTGGCGGCTCGGCCACCGAGCACGCCCGGGTGCTCGAGAAGACCCGCTCGCTGCTCTCCAGCGACCAGATGGCCGCGTTCAACGTCAACAGCGAGCCGCAGAACATCCGCGAGCGCTACGGAAACACGGGCTTCGGCCGCGGCTGCCTGCTGGCCCGCCGGCTGGTCGAGGCGGGCGTGCCGTTCATCGAAGTAGGCTTCGGCGGGTGGGACCTGCACCAGAACTGCTTCGACACGCTCCAGACCAAGCTGCCGCAGATGGACACCGCCATGAGCGCCCTGATGGAGGACCTCTACGAGCGGGGCCTGCTCGAAGACACGGTGGTGATCTGGATGGGCGAGTTCGGCCGCACCCCACGGATCAACGACCGCACCGGCCGCGACCACTACGCCCGGGCGTGGAGCGCCGTGGTGGGCGGCGGCGGCCTGAACGGCGGCCTGGCGATCGGCGAGACCAACGCCGACGGCAGCCGCGTGGTGACCGAGCCCTACTCCGCCGAGGACCTGATGGCCAGCGTCTGCAAGGGCCTGGGGATCTCGCTGCAGACCACCTTCACGTCCGGCAACGGCCGGCCGATGAAGATCGCCAACGGCGGCAAGGTGATCCCCGAGCTGTTTAGCTAATTGCCCGTCGGCGGGCGGGGTTATCAGCCGGTCCCCCAGGCGCCCACGATCGTGAATCACCCGAGGCCACCGAGGCCCGTTAATGTCGGGCATGGCCTTCCCGCCGTTCGGGTCCGCTCGGCTGAGAGGGTGTACTGCGTGCCGCGGCGGTACGATCTGTGGACCATGCTCGTGGCCACGCTTGGCTTCAGCCTGCTCTTCGCGGCAATGCGCGCCCTGCATTGGCCCCCGGAGGCGGCGGTAGTCACGGGGCTCTTCTTCCTATTGGTCGGGGCCGGGCAGGCTCTGTTGTTCGGCGGCGAGTCGCCCCGCGCCGCTTCGTGCGCGGTGGGAGCGGCCATCGGGGTCGTGTCCACGCTGGTTTCCGCGGGCTGGGGCTACGTGGGCGACGAGCTCTTGACGCTCGCCCTCATCAATGGCGCTGGCCTGGCATTTGTGGGTTACGCCGTGGGCGCGATAATCGGAGGGCTATTCCTGGTTGCGGACCTGATGCGTAGTACAATGAAGCCGGTTACCCCGGAGGATCCGCAGGCGGCGGGCTTTCCCGCTGACGAACCTCTCATCTCCAATTGCCGACGTGCCATGGACAACCCGACCGAACACATTGAGCCGCTTGTTTCCCTCCCCACCGAAGCCCAGGCGATGATCGTCGTGGGCGCCCTCGAGAGCGAGGGCATCAAGTCGACCGCGGTGGGCGGCTACACCGCCGGCTTCAAGGCCGAGGCGCCCGGCTGGGTGCAGGTGATGGTGTCCGAAGAGGACCTGCCGGTCGCGCAGAACACGCTCGCGAAGCTGAAGCAGGAGATCGCCGAGATCGACTGGTCGCAGGTGGATGTCGGCGAGCCGGAGGACGGCGACGCGGACTCGGAGTAGGCGGGAACGCTGGACGACGCCCCGCAAATAGCGGGTGCTAGGCGGGGTGTGCCGAATCAAGTTGAGACTCGCGGGCCGCGCGGCCATAATCTGGGTTCACCCCATTCCGCCCCGCCACCCCGTTTGCTCCTCGCCATGAAGACCCGCCTCGTCGCTTGTGTTGTCGCCGTTGGATTGCTCACCCAGCTCACCGCCTGCGGCAGCGAGTACCTGCCCGGCATCAAGTGGCCGGAGCCGCCGGTGGTCACCCCGGGCGAGAAGGACACCGACCCGCCGTCGGACGCGATGGTGCTGTTCGACGGGACCAGCAAGTCGGCGTTCGACAACGCGGACAACTGGAAGGTGGAAGACGGCGTGCTGATCGCCGGCCGGGGCGCGATCGTGACGCGCGAGTCGTTCGGCGACTGCCAGCTGCACATCGAGTGGTCCGCCGCCACGCCGGTCCGGGGCCGGGGTCAGGGCCGCAGCAACAGCGGCGTGTACTTCGCCTCGCAGTCCGAGGGGAACGGCTACGAGGTGCAGATCCTCGACTCGTACGAGAACCCCACGTACTTCGACGGCCAGGCCGGCGCGCTCTACAAGCAGCAGCCGCCGATGGTCAACGCGATGCGCCCGCCGGGCGAGTGGAACTCGTACGACATCATCTGGACCGCGCCGCGGTTCCACTCGGACGGCTCGCTGAAGAGCCCGGCGTACATGACGGTGATCCACAACGGCGTGCTGGTGCAGAACCACACCGAGCTGGCGGGCAAGACCGCCTGGGACAGCGTGCCCAAGTACACCGCCCACCCCGACCGGCTGCCGATCCGCCTGCAGGACCACGGCAACCCGGTGCGGTTCCGCAACATCTGGGTGCGCGACTACAAGAAGCTCGAGGGTGAGCAGGTCGAGGAGCCGCGGTTCCGCTAGCACCACGAATCACCCAGACAGGGTGTTCGTCGACGGTGCTGGCACCCCACCCCGCTCCGCATTGACGGCCGACGGCGGATTTCCTATTTACCGCCGTATGGACCGCCCCCGACCCCACCGACGCCAGTCGATCTGCGCGCCCGTGTTGCGCCTGCTGGTCGCTGCGCCGGTGCTGTGCCTGGTGGGCTGCCAGAACAACCAGCAGGCGCACCGCGACATCTACCTCCGCGAGCTCCGCCTGCAGGAAGACGAGATCTACCGCCTGGAGGACTGCATCCAGGAGTACCAGGGCCTGATCCGCCAGTACCGCGCCGAGATGCACGAGCTGCGCCAACAGGCCGGCGAGCCCGACGCGGCGCCGCGCCCGGCGCCCGGCGCCCCGCGGAGCCTGCTGGATGGCCCCGCCCAGGAGGACGACTTTGGTCTGCGGCCGCTGGACCCCCCCGCTGAGGAGGACGAGGTCCCCGAGATCGACGTGCCGGCGATCGACCTCGGCGAGCCCGCGGCTGCGCCGCCGATCGACCCGCCACCGATCGATCCCCCGCCGCTCGACAACGGGCCAACGGCGCCCGCCCCCCGGGGCACGGCGCCGGAGTCCGCCCCGCCGATCGACATCCCGCCACTGGACATCCCCGCGGCGGAGCCGACCGCGCCGGCCGAGCCCGGCTCGCGGTACGGGCCGGCCGAAGAGCTGCCGCCGCTCGGCCAGCTCGGCGAGACGCCCCCCTTCGCCCCCACCCACGACGGCCCCTCCCTGCCGGCGGAGCCGCTCGGCAGCCTGGCCGTGGAGAGCTACGCCGGCCCGGCGCTCGAGACCGGCGAGCCGACGCTGGTCGCGCTGATCCGTCCCCGCACGCTGCTCGGCCAGCCGGCGCCGTTCACCGGTCAGGCGTCGCTGATGCTGATCGACCCGACCAACGGCGCCGACGGCGAGAAGCTGGCCCGCTGGGACTTCTCCTCCGCCGAGGTCGCCGCGTCGTGGCGGCCCGATGCGGCCGAGCCGGTGCTCGACCTGGCGGTGGTGCTGCCCGGCGGCGTTCCGCAGGACCGGGAGCTCGAGCTGTGGGTTCGGCTGGTGAATCAGCCGCACGATCAAAAGGTGCTTGAGCAGTCGCTGCTGGTGCTGGGGCGGCTGGCGAGCATCGACGAGGCCCTGCTCGCCGACGCCCCCGCGCCCGACGCTCTGGACGAGGCCGCGATCGCCGGGAACGAACCGGCGCCCACCGCCGGCGACTGGCGCGCCAGCAGCCGCTCGTCGGTAGCCCAGACGGGCGCCGGCGCGGACTCGGGCTGGCGTCAATCCGACCACGCGCCAGAGCCCAACAAGATCCGCCTGGCCACGCACGAGGCGGCGCCCCTGCCGGCGCCGCCCGCCCCCAAAGCGGCGTCGCCGCAGGGCGGGCCGATGGAGTGGTCGCCCACGCGGTAGGCGATTGCATCGCGGGGCGGCGGCCGCGATACTGACGGCCTCTCGCTCTTTCCCCCCTTTCAGGTCGGCCGGCGTTCCTCCCCGGCCGTGGCAGGCAGCCCTTGATGACTTACTTTATCGGCGTCGATATCGGCGGCACCACCAGCACCCTCGCCATCGGCGACGAGCAGCGCAACGTCGTGGCGGTGAGCGAGCAGTTCCCCACCGCGCCCCAGGACGGGCCGGCCGCCGTGATCGCGGCGATCGTCCGGCAGTCGTCGCTCGAGCTGGACAAGCTGGGCGCCACGCTGGAGGACGTGCCGTTCGTTGGCCTCGCCACGCCCGGCCCCGCCACGCAGGACGGCGTGCTCCTCAAGACGCCCAACCTCGACCCCAAGCAGTGGGACCGCTTCCCCATCCGCGAGCGGCTGGAGGAGGCGTACCGCGCCGTCACTACGCGGCTGGAGGTCTGCTACATCGGCGACGGCCAGGCCGCCGCGCTCGGCGAGTTCGCCATCCGCAACCGCTCGCTAAGCTGGGACGGCGCGCCCGCCAACCAGCTCCCCGCCGAGGACCTGCACTCGCTGTTCATGGTGATCGTCGGCACCGGCTTCGGCGGCGGCGCCGTGGTCGAGGGCAACCCGCTCCGCGGCAAGGAGGGCCGGGCGGGCCACGTGGGCCACATCCTGCTGCCGGAGTACGCGTTCCGCTACGAGCACGACCGCCAGCTCCAGGTCGGCAACGCAATGTCCACGGCCGAGTCGGCCGTTTCGCTCACCGCGCTCACCCACCAGCTCGAGTACCGGCTGTCGCTCACCGAGTGGGCCGACCACCCGCTGAACGCCGCGTCCGGCACCGCCAAGGACAAGGCCAAGCAGCTCCGCGAGCTGGCCGCCGGCGGCGACCCGTTGGCCGTGCAGCTGTTCGACGACCAGGCCCGCGCGCTCGGCCTGGCGATGCTGAGCGTCAACTACCTGGGCGACTACGACCGCCTGGTGATCGGCGGCGGCGTGTGCGACCTGGTGTCCGACCTCCGCGACCGCTACCGGCTGACCGCCGAGGAGTCGTACCGCGAGCACGCGCTCGATGGCTTCCGCAACCTCGACCGGCTGGAGTTCTCCGTCTGCGGCGACGCCGCGCCGGTCATCGGCGCGCTGGCCTGGGTGCTGCCTTAAGGGCGACGTGACCCCAAAGCGGGGGCGCCGGGGGCGCTCTCGCAGGGAAGCCCCGGCGACGTACCAGCCGGCTGTCCGTAACCCGCGGGGGCTTCCGCTGCCGCGGAGCGCCCCCGCCACCCTAGCGCACCCCCTGCGCGGCTCTGGGGGGAGTTTTGTCCGATTCGTATTGTCCAAAAACACGCGCGGAGGGGACAAAACTCGGGGCGTATTTCCGCCCTGTTTTTCTGTAAGTGCTTTGAGATAATGCCGTTACATTGATTCGCTCCCCACGGGGCGGCGGGGGTTTTGTCCGTTTTTGGGCGCGCCGATCGGACACCGGCCTCCGAAGATCCGCCCCGCACCTACCGCGCGCAGCGGTCCCCCCACCCGCCGGCCTTAGGTACACCAAGAAACGCACCCCCATTTGACCGCGCGGGGTGGCCGGTTTCAGTAACAAACCGGTAGCGACCAACAGCCGACACCGCCTTCCACGACCCCCCTTTCGCCTTTCCCATTTCCCCTTTCGAATGCCCCAGATCCAGCTCAACAGCGTCACGATTGGCTTCCGCGGGCCGCCGCTCCTGGACGAGGTGAACTGCGTCATCGAGCCCGGCGACCGCATCGGCCTGCTGGGCCGCAACGGCGCCGGCAAGACCACCCTGATGCGGCTGCTCAGCGGCCAGCTCGCGCCCGACCACGGCGACGTCGTGCTCGCGCCGGGCACGCGCGTCGCGCAGCTCCGCCAGGACGTGCCGCAGGACATCCAGAGCGACATCGCGGCGGTGGTGCGTCGGGGGCTGGGGGACCACGTCGAGTCGTGGGAGGCCGACCAGGCGGTCGACGCCACGCTCTCGCGGATGGGCCTGGACCCCGCGGCCCGCTTCGAGGCGCTCTCCTCCGGCATGAAGCGGCGGGTGCTGCTCGCGCAGGCGATCGTCGGCCAACCCGACATGCTGCTGCTCGACGAGCCGACCAACCACCTGGACATCGACGCCATCAACTGGCTGGAGCAGTTCCTCGCCGGCTGGCGCGCCACGCTGCTGTTCGTCACCCACGACCGCGAGTTCCTCCGCCGCCTCGCGACCCGCATCCTCGAGATCGACCGCGGGCAGCTGTTCGACTGGTCCTGCGACTACGACGCGTTCCTGCTCCGCAAGGAGCAGGCGCTGGCCGCCGAGGAGAAGCAGAACGCGCTGTTCGACAAGCGGCTGGCGGAGGAGGAGAAGTGGATCCGCCAGGGCATCAAGGCACGCCGCACCCGCAACGAGGGCCGCGTCCGCGCGCTCAAGCAGATGCGGGTGGAGCGGAGCGTGCGGCGCGAGAAGCTCGGCACGTCGCGCCTCGCGATCCAGGAGGCCGGCCGCAGCGGCGCGCTGGTGGCCGACGCCGACGGGGTCGCGTTCCGCTACGGCGACAAGACCATCTTCGAGGGCCTGACCACCACGCTCATGCGGGGCGACAAGGTCGGCGTCATCGGGCCCAACGGCGCCGGCAAGACCACCCTGCTGCGGGTGCTGCTGGGCGAGCTGGCCCCCACCGAGGGCGCGGTCAAGCTCGGCACCAACCTGCAGCTGGCGTACTTCGACCAGCTCCGCGACCAGCTCGACCCAGAGCGGACCGTCCAGGACAACATCGGCGACGGCTACGACACCATCAACGTCGCGCAGCCCGACGGCAAGACCGTCTCGCGGCACATCATCGGCTACCTGCAGGACTTCCTGTTCACGCCCGACCGCGCCCGCACGCCGGTCAAGCTGCTGTCGGGCGGCGAGCGGAACCGGGTGCTCCTGGCCAAGCTGTTCAGCAAGCCGGCCAACATCATCGTGCTGGACGAGCCGACCAACGACCTCGACGCCGAGACCCTCGAGCTGTTGGAGGAGAAGCTGATCGACTTCTCCGGCACGCTGCTGGTGGTCAGCCACGACCGCGCGTTCCTCAACAACGTGGTGACCAGCACGCTGGTGTTCGAGCCGGGTGGCGTTAAGGAGTACGACGGCGGCTACGACGACTGGCTCCGCCAGCGCAAGCCGGCCGACCCGCCCGCCACGGCGGCTCAGGGCCAGCCCGCCGCCAAGCCCAAGACCGAGAAGCCCTCGACCGGCGGCAAGAAGCTCTCCTACAACGATCAGCGGGAGCTGAAGTCGCTGCCGGCCAAGATCGAGAAGCTCGAGGCCGGCATCGCCGCGCTGCACGAGCAGATGGCCGACCCCGCGTTCTACCAGCAGGACGCCAGGGTCATCCGCGACAAGCAGGCCGAGGAAGCCGAACTGCAGGGGCAGCTTGCCGCAGCGTACGAGCGGTGGGAATCGCTCGAGGCCTGATTACCGGCAGAGGCCGCCGCCCCGCCGACGGATTCCCGTCAGCGGCCGCGCCGCGGCGGGCGGCAGGCTAGGCTTGCAGCGTGCCCCCGCCAGCGGAGGGGACGCCGCCGACCCGCCCCCCGTGAATCAGGATGCCCAGCATGGCGACCGCCAAAGACCTCATGAGCCGCACCGTGCGTGGCGTGCACGACACCGCCACCATGCGCGAGGCGATCGCCCTGTTGGCCCACCACGAGCTGGCGGGCCTGCCGGTGATCGACTCGGCCGGGTTCCTGCAGGGCATGGTCTCGCAGTACGACCTGCTGACCGCGTTCACCGACCCCGGCGTGATGGACTCGCCGGTGGCCCGCCACATGACCAAGGAGTCGGTCACGGTGTCCGAGGACGACTCGATCGAGAGCATCGCCGAGCTGTTCCGCGAGACCAAAGTCCAGCGCGCCCCGGTGGTGAGCGGCGCCGAGGTGGTCGGCATCGTGTCACGGACCGACCTGGTCAACTACCTCGCGCAGTTCGTGTAGCCGTGGGGCGGCTCCGCCCACCTCTCCTCGGTAGCACGGCGGTCCCCGCCGTGAGGCCAGCCGGTCGGGCCTGAGCGAAGTGTGGCAGTGATCTGCGCCCGCTCCAAGGTGCACCAGCCGGCAAGCATCGATCGGGCGAATGTTGGTGCTGCCCGTTGCGCAGGAGTTTCAATCCTGTGCAAGTTAGGCTTCCCAGCCCGCACGTGTGATTCTGTCTCGAATTGTGACCAAGTGTTGGGGGAAGGTGACTGGCGAGCAGGAGAGCTCATCATACCAACCGGTTTCTGTCGTCCGGTAGCGGGCAAGAGCACACTGAACATCAAAGGTCAGGAGACCGGACAGCACATTTAGGCGTCGATGCATGGTGTACGCAAGCATTGCCATTAACTCGACTTGAACCACACGAAGGTCTCCATCGCAAACAGGCGTCCGTGTTTCAATCTGATACGCGTAGTCCTCAAATCTGCATTCGCCATCGTTTACCAAGCCATGGCAGCTGTGAAGCGACAATTCCATTCCGAGGAGTCGGCAGTATTGGTCCGCCGAGTCTCCATTGTACGGAGCGAAGCAGAGGCCTAGCTTGTCATTGAGTAGGTCTACGAGCGAGTCAAACGCGAGGGCGGAATTGAATAGGTACTCGACAGTGATGCTCATGGTCGGTTGAAAACAGCTAGGGGGTCGCCGTACTTTAATTCTATGACGCTGGGCCGTCGTCAGACGCGGGAGGTGCAAACGCGCACAGGCTTCATCGACCTGTGCAGGTCGGGGGCTGGCGACCTCGATGCGGCGTTGGGGGTGGCTAGGCGTGAGGCGTTCCCTGCGTAGGAGTTTCACTCCGGTGCAAATTCGTAACCCAGGGCGACGCCGCTTGTGCAGGATAGCAAGCCTCGAAATCATGGCCGAAGTTCCATGTCGCGGCAGCACGCGATAGGCTACAGATACATCATAACCAAGTCGATTGTCATGATATCCACTCGCAACCTAGCAGAACTACCGAGCCCGGCCGACCTTCGACTGCGTATGCAGGAGATGGCCGCACTGACAGCCGTATTCGACATCGAATACGGCGAGCCGAATTTCGCCTACTATCCAATGTGGACGAAGCACCAGCAGGTTGGAGCTGTGAAGAATGGCTCGGGGGATGAGTTGTTCGTCCACTTCACTAGCGCTGGGTGCTTTATCAAGGGCTTCGGTCACGAAACGGCGATGACGCCGCATCGCACTCATCCTCCCGCATTGTGGCCAAAGCTTCTCGACAATGTTCCGATTGATTTCCAGTCCTCGCTTAATGAACCAGCGTTTGACATGCCAAACACTACCTTCGTTGTTTGGCGATTATCTGGTGAAGCTCAGTGGGAAACAGGGGACATCGACTACCCAGAAGGCAAAGACCCAGATGGTTCAACTGAGTTATTGTCGAGACTACTCTTGGGCGTAGATGGGTTTGCGGAGTGGCTCGCATGCAATTACAACGTTGAGGTCGATACCCTTATTGTCGCTCACGTATTCGGCCACAAGCCAGTGTCTGTCGCCCAGCTTCAGCAGCTAAACGAGGACGCTCCAGTGCATCGCCTGCGGAGTGCCGTTGAGCAGACGGCCTATCCTTTAGCGTAAGCAGAACGGAGTGACATGCTTGTCCAGGAACTCGCGAGCCGAAACTGCGCAGGCTTCATCGTCCGACGCAGTTTCGCCCCTTCTCTACGGCAACTGGATTTGATCCGTGGAACGCCATCGCTTACGCCGGGCCCCACTGGCTAGGCCAGTGGCGCCCGGCGACCATCTCCAAACGCCGCAGAAATGGGTCGGACCATAGGCAGTTGACAGGATTTTATCGATTCGCACTTTCACGGGAATTGCTATCCATGACCGACTACCGCGTGAGCATTCCGAAGGAAAACTACCAGCTAGTCGAGTTTGTACAGAACGACCTACCCGGGATTGGCGTGATCAATGAGTCGCTGTGCGATTTCGAACCGAAAGCGGTGTTCGCTTGGCATCTGTCACTAATGGTCATCTTCGAAGACCTCATCGAGAATGGGATGCCATCGGAAGCAGAACGAGAGATTGTCGATCCATTCGGAGATGCTCTGGATTCAGTCTTTAAGGGCGGCGATTTAAAGAAGCCGAACGCGTTGTTTCTAGCGAGGATTACGTGGAATCGAACAAGAGAACTGATTTATCGTGTTTACGAACCCACGCCGCCTCACGCGTACCTGAGTAATATGATTGCCGAGAAAACACAGCCGCGACCGTTCGACTACCGCATCGAGAATGATCCAGAATGGGAGTTGGCGGCGTGGCACCTGAATGCAGCGCGAGGCGGCCACACGTAAGTTCTTGGCTGCGTCGGCGTCATCGACCTGTGCAGGTTGGGGGCTGGCGCCCTCGATGCGGCGTTGGGGGTGGCTAGGCGTGAGGCGTTGCCTGCGTAGGAGTTTCACTTCGACGCAGCTAGAACGCCTAGTGCCAATCGTAGCCGCAATTGAGGCATTGCTTGGCAAGGGGCGTTCGCAAAACCCCGTTGCAGCGTCCGCAGCGAGCTTCCTCATAGGAAGGCTGTGGGACTTTCTCGTTCAAGCCTTTACGATTGTCACGAACAAGAATGAGGATCCGCTCTTGTTCCCGGCGAATGCGAACCCATTTCTGGTCAAAGTCAAATACATACCGCCCAGTGCCCGTTGAGCCCGGGCCTACTCGGAAAGTTGCTTCGCCATCTATGCCGTCCACGCCCCCTAGCTGCATTAGACGCCCAACGACCCCCGGTGCCAGACTCTTGAAGTAGGTCGACGGACGCAATTTCCGTAGCCACGAGTACTGTACCGAAAACGCGGAGTCCGAAATCTCGGCTGTGCATTCGCCGTCTTGAAGAATCAACGCGAGCATCTTCGCGTCGCCTTCATTCAGGGTTGGCATCACTCGACCCTCAGCGACAGCGAGGGCCTCTGCTAGTCCAATTTCATTTGGGGTGGGCGATTGCATGCCGTATTGTATCACGCTCTAACCTGCACAGGACGATGAATCCTGTGCAGGTTAGGAGGGGGCAGTTTTCGGGGTGTGGTTGGGGGCCGTAGGCGGCGTTTGCGGTGGCCGGCAGAATGCGAGAGAGCTCAAGCGGCTGCGTGGAGGTGTTGCCTGCGTAGGAGTATCACGCCGGTGCGTTTTGGCTCCAGCCAGCTCGCGGGTAGGTGTCACCTGCGGTTGCGAAGAATGGTTGCTACCTCATCACGTACGTTGTCGACGCTAAGTCCTAGTCCGACCAGTACGCAATGAGCTACTCCGTGCGGCTCCCGTAACAGCCCCAAGAGAATGTGTTCCGCCTCTACAAAATCGCAGCCAGAGCTCTGGGCCTCCTTGTCCGCATAGTTCAAGACTTTGTCTGCTCTTTGGGTTCGGGGGAGACGACACTTTGTGACTTCTTCTGCCCCTGCCAATACCCAGTTTTCGACCTCCGCTTGTACTTTGCCGAGGTCACGACCAACCTTGTTCAGCATATCAGGAGTGACGCCACTTTCCTCTCTAATAAGTCCCAGTAGGATGTGTTCTGTCCCGATGTACTCGTGCTTAAGTCGCAAGGCCTCCTGGCTTGCGTATCGCATCGTTTTTCGTGCGGGCTCCGAGAATGGAAGAACGACCATCACAAAGCCTCGTGGTCAAGTGTATCGAAACTGCCGTTGGGGCTCGTCTGAGCCACTTAGCGGCATTGTATTCGGTCGTAGCGAGCGAAAATAGGAATTCCCAACCTGCACAGGATTCATCGTCCCACGCAGTTTCGCCCCTTCTCTACGGCAACTGGATTTGATCCGTGGAACGCCATCGCTTACGCCGGGCGCCACTGGCTTGGCCAGTGCGGTTTGAAGGACGCGCGTCGACTCTTAAAGCACTGGCGTAGCCAGCGGCGCCTGGCGGCAGGAGCGGGTCCTCCCACCTCTGTAGCACGGCGGTCCCCGCCGTGAGAACGACCGGTGCGGCGCCCAGCAAACAGGCCGGCCGGTGGCTGCGTCACCGCGGCGGTACCGGTAGAATCGACGCGCGACGCCGTACGCCAGCAGCGGATGGACAAAGCCCTGCAGCAGCTCGAGACCATCTCCCCAGAGGACCACGCCAAGGTCAAGGGGCTCGCGAACATCGTCCGGCCGCTCCGCAGCGTGCTCCACAAGACGCCCGACGACTACGGCATGACCGGGTGGCACGACCTCTACATCGCTTCGGATGACGGCACGCCCCTGGAAGCGTGGTACATCCCCGCCAAGGGGGTGAGAGCGACAAGTTGATCGTCTTCAATCACGCGCTGCCCATGTGCCGGGCGGGGTTCCCGGGGCACCTTGGCGAGCCCTGGAGCGGCTTCGACGCGGTGGAGATCGACTTCGTCATCCAGTACAAGCACCTGACCGACGCCGGGTACAACGTGCTGACCTACGACATCCGCAACCACGGGAACAGCGGCGCCGCGAACGGCGGGCTGAGCGGCATCGGGTGTTGGGAGTGGCGTGATTGCGTGGGCGTGAAGAAGTACGTCGACAGCCACCCGCAGCTGTCCAAGATGCGGGTCGGACTCTACAGCCAGTGCATGGGAGGCAACTCGCAGTACCACGCGATCCACCGCTACCCGGAGCTGTTCGAGAACGTCGCCTGCATGTGCAGCCCGATGGTAGTCTCGATGTCGGCGATCTACGACGCCTTCTCCGAGCTCCAGGGCATCCGGTAGTACCAGGAACTCATCGACCTGGAGCTGCTGAATATGGGCGGCTTCGTCGCGGCCGAGATGACGCCGCACCACTGGGCGGCTAGCGTGAAGATGCCGGTGCTGATGGTCCAGGTGCTGGAAGACGCCTGGACCCGGAACCCGGAAGACGCGCAGCGGACGTTCGATCTGCTCGGCAGCGAGGAGAAGGAGCTGTTCTGGATCGAGAACACGCCGCACCGGTTCAAGGACGGCTACAACCACTTCGGGCGGCACCCCGAGAAGGTGCTGTCGTTCTTCGAGAAATACATGAAGTGAAGCAGCTGTGGGCCGTCTCTAGCGACACCCGCCCCTAGGCTGGCTAGGCCCCATTTCTTCCCGTCTGACTCAGTACTTCAAGTCGCCAAGAATGCAGCTCTCGTTCTTGAGCATCGCTCGTTTGAGGGTTGGATAGATCCGGCTGCCGGTGATCACCACCGCGAGTTCTAAGAACGCGCCCTCGCCGTAGTGGGCACGGAGCCGGTCGACGCACGCCGGGTCAAGCTCTCCGGCGCCGGTCACGGCTCGGGCGTGGTTACGGATATCCTGAAGCGGCTGGGGCAGCTTCTCTGGGCTCTGAATCAAGGTATCGAGCAGCTCGTGTTCGACGCCCGCCTCGATCGCCATCCGGAGGTTGAGCTGCGTGCAGGGACCGCAATCCTCGACCTGCATGGTGGCTATCCGCGCGACGTAGTGAGCATCGAGCGGCAGGTCCTTACGGTACGACGACATCTCCTGAGCCGGTTCGATAGCCCGGTAGGCGCCGGGTGCTTTGGCGAGCAGCGCCTCCAAATACTCCGTGTCGTACCCATAGGCCGCGGAAAACAGCTTGAGTTCGGACAGCTTGGCCGCATCGCCAATCGATACCTTCGGCGCCTGAGCCTGGAGCAGGAACTTCGGCGACAGACAAAGCACAACGGCTAGCGTCGCTAGGGAAAAAACGCGGTGGGGAGTGCGCATCGATCTACCTCGTTCTAGTTGTGTCATCGCCAAGTCCTTGCCCATTCCGGGCGCCAGCCGCCCGATGGCAAGTCTCATCGCTAGAGCGTTCTCTCTCGCCGAACGGGGACGGATGGGCTCAGTCTAGCACCAACTGTCCTTTGGGAATGACCCACGCTAGTGGCAGGAGGTTCAATGCGCCAGCCGCACCGGCTTCATCGACCGGTGCGGTTTCGCGGGTTCTCTACGCCGGTTGCCACTGGCTCGGCCAGTGCAGTTTAGGGAACGCGCATCGACACTTGAAGCACTGGCATAGCCAGTGGCACCCGGCGCATTGAAAATCGACGGTCCCTGTTCAGATTCGGTGGGCCATAGTACCGGGGGCCGGTGTCTCACGCTGGTGCAGATTCGCGACCAAGGGCGACGCCACCTGTGCACGCGAACGGATGGACCGAATTAGCGTCGATGTCTCGCAGCTGATGAATTCCGTGACCTTATTAGCCCGCTGGTTCGATTGATGACCGATACCATTCAACTACGTTCGGGGCATTGCACTGTCTGATGAACCAGAGCCGTTCCTCGTCGCTCATGTCGCCGAAATCGACGTAGAGCAAAGGTCGGACTTCATCCTTTAACTGTCTGTGCCGAACTTGATTCAATGCGACAACAAGGGTGTCGTAAAGCGTGTCAATATGCGTCGAGAAAGCGGGGTCTTCGACATCCAGCGCATCGACGTAGGCGACCATAGAGTGAAGCCGCTCGTTGACTGACTCGAAAACCTCCTGTAAGTCCCCACAATATGGGGTATCTGCTACGGACCATCGGAGATCGCGTTCCAGCTGATCAAGCGGTTCATCGTACCCGTGCTTGGTCTTGTATTCAGAAGCAACCTGCTTGAGGCCCTGTTCGGTCAATACCGAGACTGCGATCGTCGACACGAGGGAAGTCGCGTATACCACGTAAGCATAGATGTCGTCTGTGGGGTGCTCAGCGACCCACTGACAGTAGTGAGCTGCCAGAGCGGCGGCGACTTCATCGCTCAGATGATCATAGGAGGGTGGTGCGGCCATTCGAATGTCGATCGACTTCGCGTTGCACTTCACGAACTGCCAACAAGCCTTCTCAGGGCACCGGCGACTCAACTTGGCTTCACCTGGTTCGACGCATTCTAACAGAGTTCGGTGAGTACAAAGGTGTGACCCCTCTTAGGAGGTCACTGGCTCTCGGAAAACCAGCACCGGCTTCATCGACCGACGCGGTTTCGCCCCTTCTCGACGCCACTCGATCCGCTCCGTGGAGCGCCCTCGCTTACGCGTCGGGTTGCGGTTGGCGTGGCGGTAGCGCGGACGATCGAGGGCCGTGTGGGCTAGGCGGCTTGGCGGCTCTCGGCGGCGCGGCGCCACAGGCCGGACAGTTCGTCCCACAGCGACTTGGCGACCGTCAGCCGGTACGGCGAGTCGGCCGGGAGCTCGGCCATCAGACGCCGGTGCGCGGCGCCCATCGCGTGGTACGGCATGGACGGGAAGATGTGGTGCAGCGCGTGGTAGCGGAGCCCCACCGGCGCCCACAGCCACGGCAGCGAGCGAGGATTGTCGTACGTGACGCTGTCGACCATCTGCTCGACGAAGGTCATCTCGTCGTGCTGGTCGTTGTGCCAGCGGTGGGCGCCGAGCGTCCGCACCGCGTTGACCGTCACCACGAACACGCCGGTCAGGTACGCCTGCAGCAGCACCCACGGGCTCACCACGCCGTCGTGGAAGGCGCCGCGGTACAGCAGCACGGCGGCCGCCACAATGTACAGGAAGGTGAGCGCTTCTTGCCGGCGGATCAGCCGCAGCGCCTTGGCGGTCGGGTACGGGCGCAGGTACGTGGGGTCGATCACCATGCTCGACGCGTGGGTCATCACCCACCGGCGGAGCGGCGTGTTGAACCAGGTCAGCGGCGTCAGCACGCCGAACCGGACCACCGCCAGGACCGGGATGATCAGGCTCTGCGCCAGGTAGCCCACGATGTGCCAGGGCGAGCGGTGCGACAGCGGCAGGTACTCGCCGTCGTGCTGGGTGCCGTAGTGCCGCCGCCGGTGGTGGTCGACGTGCGTCAGGTACACGAACGACGGGATCAGGAACGGGATCCCACACATCAGGTTCCACGCCTTGCGGAACGCGACGAACTGGCCCTCCGGGATGTGCGTCAGCTCGTGGATGAACAGCCCGCAGCGGTAGATCAGCATGCTGGACAGGAAGAAGCACGCGACCCGCGCCGGCCAGCCGAGCGTCACGGCGGCCTCGCCCCAGCCGATCGTCGGCTGGCAGACCAGCTGGTACGCGAGCATCCCGACCGCCCAGCTCGCCAGCAGGTCGGTCCAGTAGATCCACGGCTTCGGCTGGAACCGCTGGCCGACTATCGTCCGCGCCTGGGCCAGCGAGAACCCCGGGCCGGCGGCTGGGCGCTGTGGCTGCGGCTCGGCTTGGGGCTCGCGTTCGGGGGTCGGGCGGCCGGTTCGCGGCGGCACGACCACCGCGCCCTCGGTCGGCCACGCGGCCGTGCCTGTCTGGGGGAGCTGCATGTTGGTCTGACCGTTCGGGTTCTGGCGGAGTGCGGTTCGACGCTTCATTGGAATCGTCCTAAACTGCCTAGAGCCCTTAGCCTGTTCCCTTCAGAGTACGCACCGGGGGGCGCCGGATTCAACGCCTGGGAGGCTAGAGACGATGCGGGCGGCTGGCTAAACTGCGCAATCGCCTTGTCGGGCCCGACGCGAATCGTCGGCGCTCCGCGAGCCCCGTTTCAGGTCGGGCGGCCAGATCCCGATGACCTGAGTAGGCGGGCTCCGCGCTCTGGGCGTGAGGAGTTTCTCGGCGTCCAGAGCCGTTCTTTCGACTGCCGGCACGGGGTGATTGGTCCTTGCAAAACGTTGTCATCACAGGGTTTGGAGTCGCGTGCCCCATTGGCGTGGGGCGCGAAGAGGTCTGGTCGGCGATCGACCAGCGCCGATCCGGCGTGCGCGTCCACGAGCGGATGGCCGCCACCGACTGGCCCGCGCCGTTCGGCGGGATCATCTGTGAAGAGGACTTTGACCCCAAGCAGTGGGTCAAGCCGCGCAAGAGCCTCAAGGTGATGGCCCGCGAAATCCAGCTCGCCTTCGCCGCCGGGGAACAGGCCTGGGACCACGCCGGGTTGGAGGACACCCCGGTCGACCCCGAGCGGATGGGCGTGGTGTTCGGCGCCGGGCTGATGTACTGCCCGCCGGAGGAGCTGGAGCCGTCGTATCAGGCGTGCCTGAAGGAGAACGGCGAGTTCGACTACGAGCAGTGGGGCCCGGCCGGCATGCGCGAGCTGTTCCCGCTGTGGATGCTCAAGTACCTGCCCAACATGTCGGCCTGCCACACCGGCATCCGCCGCGACGCCCGCGGCCCCACCAACACCATCGCGCACGGCGACGCCTCGAGCCTGATGGCCCTGGCCGAGGCCGATTCGATGATCGCCCGCGGCGCGACCGACCTGATGTTCATCGGCGCCAGCAGCAGCCGGCTCAACCAGCTCGACCCGCTGTGGCGCGAGGGCGCCGCGGCCTGGTCCGCAGGCGTCGAACCGGCCGAGGCCTGCCGCCCGTTCGACAAGGGCCGGACCGGCGCCGTGTGTGGCGAGGGCGCCGCGGTGGTGGTGCTGGAGAACGAGGACCACGCCCGACGCCGCGGCGTGCGGCCGATCGCCCGCGTGGCTTCGGTCGCGGTTCGCAACGAGGCGGTGCTGCCCGGTCGCCCGCCGGCCGGCGCCGCCATCCGCAACGCGGTTGAGGCCGCCCTGCAGCAGGCCGGTATCACTCCCGAAGAGCTGGCGTTCGTCAGCGCCCACTCGGGCGGCTCGGTGGAGCAAGACCAGGTCGAGGCCCAGGCACTCCGCGCCACCGTGGGCGACGCGCCGGTTACGGCGCCCAAGTCGTTCATCGGCAACACCGGCGCGTCGGGCGGTTCGGTCGAGCTGGCGATGACGCTCGCCGCGCTGGAGCGCGGCGTAGTCCCGCCGACGCTCAACTTCCAGACGCCCGACCCCAACTGCCCGGTGAACGTCGCGGCCGAGCTGACGCCCACCGACAAGCGGGCCGTGCTGAAGCTCAACTACAACCTGATGGGCCAGGCCGTGGCGACCGTGCTGGTGGCCGGGTAGCGGACGCCAACGTCAATATTGTCGCTGGAGTCCCCAGAAAGGCGTCGGAGTCTTTCCGGCCAGATGCTTCGCAAGGCGTTGCTCGCTGCGGCTTCCATGCCCTGCCCATCGTGACTACTGTGAGCCTATCAGCGCGTCTGTTCGCCACCGCGGTCGCCAGACGTTACAGCCCGGATCGCACTTAAGTGTGTCACAACAACACCGCGTCCATCACTCACGATAGGCAGTTGAAGCAATGGCGTACTGGGTAATTGTTCGCGACAACGTGAATGGTGAGGAAACACTAGTGAGCCGTGCTGCGTCTGAGCAGGCGGCTCGGGAAGAAGCAGAAAGCAAAGGGCTTACTGTAAATGACATCGTCGCCATACCGTCCGATATCGAATCAACAGAGCTGGCAAAGTATCCGCAGTTAACGGTTTCGAGATTCGTAGCGTTTCAGGTTTTTTGCCTCACAGTTGGGCAGGTCGCATCCGTCCTCGCGTGCATCGGGTGCATTCCGCTAATAGCCAGCATGCTCAATGGCGCTGTCGGCACACCCTACTCGGTTGAAGCCCTGTTCATGGCGGTTGTTGCAGGGGCTCTTTTACTCTGCATGTGCGTTTCAATGCTGATCGTCTACTCGCATGTGAAGCGGCAGATCATCGACCAGACGGCCAGCAAGGAGCTGTGCTTTTCTCCTGTCGGAGGCGAACATGCGGCGCAGGATTGATCGCTGCCAGCGCTCATCAAGCTCTTCCGCTTCGCGTGTCAGCATCTCGCGGGGTCATGGGCAGAGGGGCAAGGCGGAGCCCATGTGGGGGCTGAAGTGTCCCTTGGGTTCAGACTTGCATAGCAGCCGCAGCCGCTAAATCACTTCGAGCGATGTGAAAGGTTTGGCTGAAGTCCAGACTCAGCCGGCCGCGGTCGCGTTGATTTCGGCCTTCAGCCAGCTGGGGTGAGCCACGAAGCCGGTCTAGGGTGGGGCCCTAGACTACGGTGAACATGGCCTTCGGCCAAAGTCTGGGCGCCCTACTCGCGTTCTTCCTGCAGCACCGCGAACGCCCGCGCGAGCAGCTTGTCGAGGTTCTGACCGGTGACCGAGGAGAACAGGATCACCTCCTTGCCGGTCTCTTCGGCCAGCAGGTCGCGGACCGCGGCGGCGTCGGGCAGCTCGGCCTTGCTGACCGCGATAATCTCCGGCCGGCCGGCGAGGTCGGTGTCGTACTGCTCGACCTCCTGGCGGATGGCGCGGTAGTTCTCGGTCGGGTCGGTGCCGTCGACCGGCGTCGGCTCGACCAGGTGGATCAGCACGCGGGTGCGTTCGACGTGGCGGAGGAACTCGTGACCCAGCCCCGCGCCGGCGGCGGCGCCCTCGATCAGGCCGGGGATGTCGGCCATCACGAACGAGCGGTCCAGGTCGACCTGCACGATGCCCAGGTTGGGCTTCTTGGTGGTGAACGGGTAGTCGGCGATCTCCGGCCGGGCGCGGCTGACGCGGCTCAGCAGCGTGCTCTTGCCGGCGTTCGGCTTGCCTAGCAGGCCGATGTCGGCGATCACCTTCAGCTCGAACGTCAGCAGGCGGTGCTCGCCCTCCTCGCCGCGGGTGAACTCGCGCGGCGCCTGGTTGGTGGAGCTCTTGAAGCGGCAGTTGCCCTTGCCCCCCTTGCCGCCGCGGGCGGCGACCACCGAGTCGCCCGCCTGGGATAGGTCCTTGAGCACCAGGTCGTGCTGCTCGTCGCGCACCACGGTGCCGGGCGGGACGGTGATGATCATGTCCTCGGCGTTGGCGCCGTGCCGGGTGCTGCCCTGGCCGTGCACGCCGGAGCGGGCCTTCCAGTGCTTCTTGTGCACTAGCGAGTTGAGGCTGTCGACGCCGTCCTGCGCCTGCACGATGATGCTGCCGCCGTTGCCGCCGTCGCCCCCATCGGGCCCGCCGCGGGGCACGTACTTCTCGCGGCGGAAGCTCATGCAGCCATCACCGCCGCGGCCGGCTTGGACTTCGATCTGGACGCGGTCGACAAACATTGGGGAAGGGGGATGGGGAGAGGTGGAAGTCAGGACGGTTCGATGTGGCGATAATGATATGCGGCTAAGGGTTCAACGCTCGTGCCAGTCCACATACACACCGATCACACCACAGCGGGGGCACGCCCCACCAACGTAGACCCACTTGGGCTCGGTGGTATCAGGATAAACACTCTTTCCGACGTAGATTTCCAGTAGTTCGAAATTGCAGCTACAAACGTTTCGGACAAGCGAAACGACGTAGTTTCTGCTGTTCTCTATATCGTGCTCAGTTCGACATCGTGGACATACGCAGTAGGCTCCTCCCTCATTGTCATCCGAGTAGAGTTGGAAGAGCGAGTCACCACATGGGCAGATCAGTTGTTCCCAACAATCGACGACTTCGCCGTTCCTGGTGGCGTAGTCGTTAAGCGGCTTGAGTATGTCTGCCATGCGACGAATCTAAAGAAGCAGCTGCAGGCTGGCAGCGCAAACAAAAAGGGACGACGCCCGCCGGGCGCGTCCCTTCGTGTGGTCTTTTACGGGCCGGGCCGCCTAGTTGGCCTCGGCCACGACGTTCACGCGGCGGCCCTTCTGGTCGAACATGACCGAGCCGTCGACCAGCGCGAACAGGGTGTAGTCCTTGCCCTGGCCGACGCCGCGGCCGGCGTGGAACTTGTTGCCGAGCTGGCGGACCAGGATGTTGCCGGCGATCACGCGCTCGCCGCCGTACTTCTTCACGCCGCGGCGCTGGGCGTTCGAGTCGCGGCCGTTGCGGCTAGAGCCCTGACCTTTTTTGTGAGCCATGGTGGTGGTTCCCGATCGAATCGCCCCGCTTCGGGCCGGGCGGTCGCCGGCCGGGGGCAGCTTGTCTGGTTGCGATAAACCGGCGAGGGTCCGCCTGGAGCCCTCGCACAGCTTCCGTGAGCCCCGCAGTTTAGCGGTAGATCCACTGGTAGACAAGCCCTTCGGTCACCCCCTCGCCGTACAGCTGGGCCTTGCCGGGGGCCGGTCCGGAGCGGACCTCGTTCTCGTGCTCCAGGAATCGGTCGCCGGGGCGGAAGAAGTTGAGCTGCAGCGTCTTGGAAACCAGCTTGCGGCCGGTCCCCGGCGGGTCGCCGGGCTGGAAGCCGCCGTCCGGGTCCTCCCACCGGTAGGCGTTGGTCAGCCCCTGCACGTACACGCTGAAGAAGTCCATGTCGGGGTCGACGTCTTCCCAGATCGCCACGCCCCAGATAGCGTCGTCGCCATCCTTGGTCGGCGGGATGGGGGTCTCGGCCATCTGGACGGTGCTCAGCAGCTTGCGGCCGGGCACCTCGCGGCGGCGGATCGACTCCATGGCGGCCGGAACCACCTTGTCTAGGTAGGCCCGGTACTGCCGGCGGCCCCCCTGCAGGTCGTGCCCCTGCAGCACAAAGTGGGGGACGAACCGCACCGTGCCGATCTCGGTCGGCTTGGCGGCCTCCTCGTTGATGGCGCCCTCGGCCGGCGCCAGCCCCTCGCCCGTGTTGCGGACCGAGTAAACCAGGTACCACAGCAGCTTCCGCTCCAGCCGGCCGTTGGCCTGCGGGATGTCCACCCAGATCAGCCGCAGCGGCTTGTACGAGAACTCCAGGCACCAGACGTCACGGGTGAAGCGGGCGTGGGCGGCCTGCTCGTACAGGGTCTGGCTGCTGGCCAGGTACTCCGGCTGCCAGGCCAGTTTACGGTCGGCCCGGATCTCCACTAGCGGGTGCACGCTGGCGGTCTCGCCCGGCAGGATCTCCGGGGGGACCGTGGTCAGCACGCCCGGCGCGAAGGTCCGCGGCGGTGTGTCGGCCGAAGACTGGGCGGTGGCGTCGACTGCGAACAGCAGTCCGCTCAGCACAGCCAGGCAGGCGGCGCGCTTCGGGAGGGCGTGGAGCTGGGCAACTGGCATAGCGGTTCGAACGGCAGAATGGGGGCCCACGCGGGCAGGTCCCAGTGGGGGGGCCCAGTGCGGGGGCGGGGGCGAGCGAATCCGTCCGAGTAAGTGCAAGCGCAGACTGGGCTTGCGGTTCCGTCCCTTGAGTATATTTGCCGCTCGCGGGGAGAGCAAACCTGGCGGCGGCGATTCGACCCCCTGACGCGGCCCAGAACGCCCGGTTGGGCGGCCGCCAGCGCCGCGGGGTGCGGCTGGCGCGGTCGGGACGGTTGCCGCGGCGGCGGGCGCCGTTGATTCGTCCCGCTTGAGGCAGAGTGCTAGAATTGACTCCTGTCGCCCACTGGGCCGCCCTGGCCGCGTCCGGAACCGCTATTCCCCGGGGAAACCGATGAAGAGGATCTCGCCCAGCGTGGCGCAGGCCGCCCTTGGCCTGCTGCTCCTGGCGGCGCTGGCCCCGCGGCCGGCGGCCGCGCAATCGGGAGGGATCCCGGGCCCAAGCTACTTCCTCGCGGTCGAGGCGATCTACGAGGGCGACTACTCCGACGCCGCCAAGGCGATGTTCCGCGAACAGCGGTCGGCCGTCCGCACGGTGACCAACCGCTGGGTCGACTCGGTCTGCTACTACGCGATGCGGGGCGAGGCGCTCTACCAGATGGGCCTCAACCAGGACGCCCTGGCCGACTTCACCCGGGCCGCTGAGCTGCTGCTGGCCAACTCCAACTGGATGCTGCGGGTCCGGTTCAACCAGGACCCGCGGGCGGACAACAATAGCCGCCGGATCGCGCCGTGGGGCCGCTCCGCGCGCAACCCGGTGTACTGCCGGCTGCCCGAGACCATGCTGTTCAGCTACGGGCGGCTCAACAACAACGACGTGGCCAACCGCGGCGGCACGGTGCAGATGCCGCAGTTCTGGAAGATCGACGTCGCGGAGGTGATGCGGTGCGCGGCGCTGTCGCTGCGCCGCCGCAACCAGCTGCTGGGCGCGCTGGGGCCGCACGACGCGTTGTCGCGCGACCTGGCCGACACCTTCGCGCGGGGCAACCTGGCGCCCCCCAACCACTGGTCCTCGGCCTGGGCCGATCTGGTGGTGGGGTACGCTCAGCTGGGCGTGCACAAGCCGCTGGAGGCCGCCCCGCACTTCGCCCGCGCCGAGCTGCTCTCCGGCCGGTTCGACCACGAGCTGACCGGCGCCGCGCTGCTGGGTCAGGCGATCCTGGCGCTCGGCTCCGAGGACGACAAGCACGTGCCCCGGCTGGCGGCCGAGGCCGCGCTGGCCGCCTACGCGTATGAGGACTGGGACGTGCTGTCCGACGCGATCGCGCTGCAGCACGTGCACCGCCAGGCGAGCGCCACCCCCGGCGTTGACCCCACGCTGCCGGCGGTGGCCGCGTGGGCGCAGCGCGACCGGCTGCCGCACGTCGCGTCGCTGGCCACGCTGATCCTGGCCGAGCAGCAGGCGATCGCCCGGAACACCGACGAGGCGACCAAGCTGGTGGCCGCCGCCCTGCCCCGCCGGTCGGACGTGGCCAACGGCCGGCTCGGCCCCTACGCCGACTACCTGGCGGCGATGGTCTCGCTGCAGGCGGGCAAGAAGAAGGAGGGCGACCAGTCGCTGGAGAAGTCGCTGCAGCGGTACGCCAAGCTATCGCTGTCGAACTTCCAGCTGGCGCTGGCGAACGAGCGCTTCGACTCGGGCGACCTCTCGCCGCGGGTGGCGGTGGACGTCTACAAGCAGATGCTGGCCGACCCGGCGCCGCTGCACTGGGCCTACGACCCGCTCGACGCGATGTGCCTGCTGCGGACCAACCACGAGGCCGCCTTCGACCGCTGGATCACCGCCACGCTGGCCCGCCGCGAGACGCTCGACGCGCTCTACGCGACCGACCTGGCCAAACGACGCCGCTACTACAACCACCAGCCCCTGGGCGGCCGGCTGCAGGCGCTGCGGACGCTGCTCGAGACGCCCGGCGACCGGCTCGGCAAGGCGCAGCGGCTGGACCG
This sequence comes from Posidoniimonas corsicana, assembly GCF_007859765.1. Taxonomy (NCBI): domain Bacteria; kingdom Pseudomonadati; phylum Planctomycetota; class Planctomycetia; order Pirellulales; family Lacipirellulaceae; genus Posidoniimonas; species Posidoniimonas corsicana. Next base: position 78,511 of record NZ_SIHJ01000003.1, on the reverse strand, counting down.
GCAGCTCATCGAGGGCCGCTCGCCCGGCTACCGGCCGCTGGCCGAGCAGGCCGCGGCCGAGCGCCGCGAGCTGGTCGGCGCCAAGACGCTGCTCGACGGCGACACCGAGCGGCGCGACCTGCGGCTCTTGAACCAGCTCTACAAACAGTCGGTCGCCCGTGAGGTGCTGCTGAGCGAGATCGCGCTGCACCGCCTGCCCTCCACGCTGACCTTCCCGCCCCGCCGCTCGGCGGAGGACCTCCGCCAGCACATGCAGCCCGGCGACGCGCTGCTGGTGTTCCACCAGATGGGCGACACGCTGCACGGCTTCGTGCTGGTGAAGGAGGGCGAGCACTACTGGCGGCTGCCCGACGTGAACGACGTCCGCGGCAAGGTCGCCGAGCTGCTCAACGCGATCGGCAACTACAGCAGCAGCAAGACCCTCAGCGGCGACGACGTCACGAGCGACGCCTGGCGGCAGGTCGCGACCCTGCTGGGCGACGCGCTGCTCTCCGACTCGCGCCTCGACCTCACGCAGACCAAGCGGCTGGTCATCGTGCCCGACGGGCCGCTGTGGCACCTGCCGTTCGCCGCGCTGGTGATCGGCGAGCCGACCAAGCGGCAGCTGATCGCCGACGCCGTGATGCCGCGCTACGCGCCCACCATGGGCCTGGCCTGGGGCGACAACTCGCCGCTGCGGCCCGTGCAGCACACGGCGATCGTGATGGGCGACGTCTCCGGCGACGACGAGGCCCGCGAGATGGCCCAGATGACCTGGGACGGCATCAGCGGCGTGGTGGCCGGCCCGACCCGCATCGACGCGCCCGCGCCCGGCCCCTCGGCGACCCTCTCCTGCGCGTTCGAGTCGGCCGTGGTGCTGGCCGACAGCGTGCTCGACGGCGAGGCGCCCTACGAATGGTCGCCGATGCCGATCGACCGCAACACCGGCGGCTCGCTGGCCGACTGGCAACGGCTGCCCTACGAGGGCCCGGAGCGCGTTGTGCTGGCCGGGCTCCGCACGGCCGCCGAGAACGGGCTGAAGGCCGCCGGCCGCCGCCGCAGCAAACGCGACACGCTGCCCGCCGGCCAAGAGGTGTTCCACGCCGCGTGCGGGCTGATGGCCAGCGGCGCGCGGACCATCCTGATGAGCCGCTGGCAGACCGGCGGCGCCAACCACCGGAAGCTGGTGCAGGAGTTCGTCACCGACTGGACGCAGTCCACCCCGGTCGAGGCCTGGCGCCGCAGCGTCACGCTGGCCCGCGAGGCGCTGCTCGACCCCTACCAGGAGCCGCGGCTCAAGCTCCGCGACGCCGGCGGCGAGCCGCCGTCCGCCAACCACCCGTTCTTCTGGTCCGGCTACCTGCTGCTGGACACCGGCTACGAGCCGCCCGAGGAGGCCGAAGCTCCGGGCGACCAGGTGCAACAGGCGGAAGAGAAGAAAGAGCCCGCGGCTCAGGCCGCCGCCGGTTAGACCGTGCGGGCTGCGGGGGCTGTGACGCGGATTTTGCGGCCGGCCGGCAGGCAGGCTAAGATCGGTCTACCGGACGCACGCCCCCTCTCGCCCGCTAGCTAGGCCCGTCGATTGATGCACCTGTTCCGCTGGATGCTGTTGGCCTCGTTGCCGTTCACGCTCGCCGCCGCCGCCCGCCCGGCCGTCGCGCAGCAGGACATCGTGGTGATCGAGATCACCAACCTCAACTCACTCAAGGGCGAGGAGGAGGCCGACCCGAAGGACGTCGCCAAGGGCGTGCTCCAGGCGATGGGGGAAGAGGAACTCGCTGGCAAGGCGTTCTTCATGTCGGACGACCACGGGCCCGGCGGCGCCTCGGCCACCGACATGATCATGTCGTTGATCCAGCTGGCCGCGCCGGAGCAGTGCCGGGTGATGATGCGGAACGGCCGGATCGCGGTCGCGCCGATCGACGACTTCGACCGGTTCTGCGACGGGCTCACCTTCGGCCGGATCGTGTCGAAGGACCGCCGCCTGGGCAATCTCGAGATCCGGGTGGACCCGGCGGCGCTCGACGCCGACGCGATCCGGCGGCGGGCGCGTGACGCGGGGCGGACCATCATGCTCGAGGCGCGGAGCAGAGTGTCGGCGCGCGGCCGCCGGGGAGACGCGATCGCGAAGTCGCCCATCAACCCCGACGGCTTCCAGATCGGCGACCGCGTCGACTGCCAGTACAACGGCGTCTGGGCCGCGGCCGAGCTGATTGGCGAGGGGGGCTTCGACTACCCGACCGTGAAGATCGAGAACCCGGCCGACCTGGTCCCCGCGCTGCTGCGGAAGTCGGACGCCAAACGCCTGCGCGCGCTGGCGTCGCTCCTGCTGCCGGCCGACCCGGTGCGGATGCGGTCGGCGCGGATGGGCGCCTCGGCGCCGCGGACCTGGCAGGACAGCACCGGCCGGTTCACCATCAGCGCTTCGCTCGAGTCGGTCGAGGGCCAGACCGCGGTGCTCAAGCGGACCGACGGCCGCACCGTGCGCGTGCCGATCGCCAAGCTGTGCGAGGCCGACCAGCAATTCATCGCCAGCGGCGGGCAGGAGGTGAACGAAGAGAACCCGTTCGCCGTGGCGGAGCCCAAGCAGGCGGCCGACACGCGGCTGCAGGCCGACATCAGCGGCCTGCGTCAGGTCCCGCTGAGGAAGAACGCGTCCTGGCGGTTCTCGCCGTCCGACGCCGCCCCGACCCCCACCCTGGCTTCCGCCAAGACGGTGGACCTCCCCCAGATCCGCGGCTCGGACGCGTTCTTCGAGGAGTACGGCGGGATCCACCTGTCGGCCTCGGGCAAGCGGCTCGCGATCGAGCGCAAGCACGGCCAGGTCGGCGGCGATGCCCAGTGGTACCTGGATTGCGTGGCGCCGGTCAGCGGCCAGCACCGCGCCACGATCGCGCTGCCGGCGGAGTCGGTCGTGCTCGACACGCTGCTGGAGAAGGGGATTGTGCTCGCCCGGGCCGACGGCTTCAGGGTCGACGAGACGACCGTCTACGTCTACCGGCTCGGCGCCCGCGAGGCCGAGATGGTCGCGCACTGGCAGCCCTACGTGGTCGGCGGCCACTTCGGCGGGGCCGACGTCAAGCACGCGCAGTTCCTCGGCCCCGACCTGGTCATGACCCGCGGCGACATGTTCAAGCCGCCCATCGTGTGGGACTGGAAAACAGCCGAGGCGAAGTACGCGCTGCCCAAGGAGGCGAACGGCGTCTTCGGCGCCGCGGTCGGCCCGCACGGCAGGCTGTACGCGGCGGTGAACCAGCGCGAGCTGCTGGTGTTCGACCTCGCCCGCGGGCGGCATGTAGGGACGCTGCCGCTGCCTGAGCAGACCGTCCGGCTCGACGCGATCGCGTTCAGCCCCGATCAGACCGCGCTGGCGGCGGTCGGCGGCGGCGCGCTGCTGACCTGGGACCTCGCCTCCGGCGAACTGACCCGCCGGCTCTACCGGCCGGAGATCCACTTCGCCGACACGCTGGAGTGGGTTGGCGAGTACCTGCTGGTCGACCACAAGTACCTGTACGACCCGCGGCGGCGGATCCTGCTGTGGGAGTTCGAGATCGGCGGCCGCGCGTCCCACGGCTCGGCCACGCGGGTCGCCAACGGCCGGCTCTGGTTCGCCCCCCGCACCCACGGACGCGAGGCTCCCTATGTCGCGTCGGTCAGCCTGTCGCACCCCGCGATCCACGAGACCGCCGCCAGCCTGGGCGAGCCCGAGGACCTGCTGGTCGCGCGGCCGGGCGACGCCGTCGAGGTGGCGCTGGACCTGGCGCCGGGGCTCGAACGCCGCCACGAGGTGCGCCCGGCCGTCGAGCAGAACCTGCGCGACGCCGGCTTCGAGATCGCCGACTCGGCCGACATCGTCGTGACCGTGGTGTGCAAGCAGCTGCCGTCGCAGGAGATCCACATCGACCCCAACCCGCGGGGCTCGCTGCGCCGCAAGCGGGACGAAGTCATCACCCGCACCATCACGCCGTACCAGACCAAGATCGCCATGCTGGTCGGCGGCCGCGAGGTTTACAGCCGCGGTCAGACCTACTCGCCCGGCATGACCATCTGGCTGGAGGAGGGCGAGTCGATCGACGCGGCGCTCAAGCGGCTCACCACGCCCAACGTCGGGTTTATCCTGCTCGCCAAGTTCAACGGCGAGGTCGCCCGCCCCGGCGACGCCACCAAGAACGGCGCCTACGGCTTCTCCAAGCTCACGTCGGCCGGCGTGCTGGAGGACGTCACGGTGCTGCAGGAATAGCGAGCATCGCCATGGCGACACGCCGCGAGGCGCGTCCCCGCCTGCTACCGCCTAGCGTGATAACGAGCGCAAGCAGCGCTGCGGCCGCCGGCTCAGGGACGGGCGCCGCCGCGCCGCTAAGCAGCTCCGCCAGGCTGGCGCCGTAGTTGTTGCGCCACACGAGGTAGTCGTCCTGGTCGACGGCGCCGTTCATGTCGCCGTCGGTGGGGAGCCCGGCGCCCTGGCTGCCGACCGCGTCACGCCACGCGGTGTAGTCGGCCGCGTCGACCACGCCGTCGGCGTTGTAGTCGCCCGACAGGCCGGCGAGCGTCAGGCGGACCGCCGCGCCGTCGGCCACCCAGTCGCCGGAGGGCGGCGTGGATGGATCGAGCGTGAGCTCATACTGCGTGCCGTCGCTCAGCACCGCCTGCAAGAGCTGCCCGGTGAACGTGTTGAGGGTGACGCTGTCGCCCATCGCGTCGAGGCCCGGCACGGGCGCGCCGTCAACAAGGAACTCGATCCCGAAGACCCGCAGCTCCCCGCCAGCCGATACCTGGGTCGGGCCGGCCACGCGGCCGCCGTGCAGCGCCGCCACGCCCGCGGCGCGGAGGCCGCCGACCAGGCCGCCCAGCATCGTGGACCGGCCGCCGGGGTCGACGGCTAGCTGCTGCTGGACCTCGCCGCCCAGCAGCCACGCCTGCGAGTCGACGCCCGCGATGAAGTCGTACGCCTGCACCACGCCGCCGGTCATCACGACCCGCGATTCGTTCCGGGACCACACGGCCCGGCTCCCGCCCCGCACCGTGCGGCCGACGGTCCCCCCCGCGATCCGCACCAGCCCGCCCGCGTCGGCAGAAACCCAGTTGCCAACCGCGCCGCCGAGGATCTCGATCGTCGCGCCCGATTGCGCTTGCATCCCGTCATCGCCCACGCCGGAGATGTTCGTGCCGCCGGCGATCGTGACGTGCGAGTCGTGGCTGGCGACCATGCGGCCGGTGATGGCGCCGGCGGATAGCAGGAGCGTGCTGCCGTAGGCCACGTTGACGCCGGTCACCTCGCCCCCGTCGATCGTGACGTGCGTTGCGTCGAGCGCGTCGAAGACCCCCTCCACCCTGCCGGACGAGACCGTCACCTCGGCGCCGAGCGCCTCGAAGTTGCCGCCCATCACGCCGCCCTCAACCCGCACGGTGCTGCCGTGGGCGGCGATGAAGCTGTTGGGCGCCGAACCGCCCGGCGAGAGCACGAGCGTCTGCCCGCCGCGCAGCCCGGTCGGCGGCTCCTGCCCCGGCGACTCGAACGTGGTTGGCTCGGCCGGTGGGGGCGTGACGCGCTGGAGCGTCACGGTGTCGCGGAAGTCGTCGCTGCTCCAGAACGAGAACGGCGACCCGTCGGCCAGCACGCCGGTGAACAACGCGTCCGGCGGGACCGTTACGCCGGTCGTGGCGCCTTCGGCCTCCAGTCCCTCAACCGGTTGGCCGTTGATCCGGAAGCCGGCGCCGTGCACCTGGAACTCGGCGCCGGCGGCGACATCAACGTCGTCTCCCAGCGTGCCGCCCGTCAGCAGGAATGCTCCCCCGCTGCTTACCTCGATACGGGCGTTTCCGTTTTGGCCGATGCTGCCGCCGCTCATCACCACGGTGGACCCGGCGCGGACGCCGATGCTCCCCTCGACCGCGCCGCCGCGCAGCTCCAGCGTGGCGCCGGTGAGCAGTTCGGCGCCGGCGCCAATCAGGCCGCCGGTCTGCACCACGTGGGCGCCGACGGCGTCGAAGCCGCCGCCCACCTGCCCGCCCTGCACATCGATCACGCTGCCGACGCCGGCGGTGAAGCCGCGTCGCAGCTCGCCGCCAGGCAGCAGCCGCACCTCCCGCCCGGCGCCCACGCCGTAGAAGTCGGGCGTCGGCGTGGTCACCTCGACCAGGGTGGGCAGGGATGGGGTCTCGCGCCGCGCGAGCGTCAGCGCGCCCGCGGCAATCTTGTCCGCCCCAGACCGTAGGTCGAAGGCGAACGCCGACCCGTCCGCCAGCACCCCCGACAGCACACTCCCAGTAGGCGCGTCGAACGGAGCCTCGGCGCCGGGCGTGTCGAGGTTCGCGATGGGGGCCCCGTCGAGGCGGAAGTCGTAGCCGCTGATCGTGAGCAGGCCTCCGGGGTCGACTTGTGAGTACTGGCCGATGCTGCCGCCGCTGAGCGACAGCGACCCGCCGCTGGCGATCTCGACTCCCAGGTTCGCGCCGCCACCGCTCATCCGCGCGACGCCGCCCGCCAGGAGGGTCATGCCGCCGTTCACCTCGCCGCCGGAGAAGCTGAACTCCGACGCGTTGGGCACGGCGACCGACCCTACCCAGCCGCCGCTCATGTTGAAGTCGACATCCTCCTCCATGTCGAAAACCGATCCCCCGCCCGCGGTGAGGTTGACCGTCGTGCCCGAGTGCGCGTGCAGCCCCAGGCCGGGGGCGATTCCACCGCCGTGCCGGAAGACGCCGCCGTTGATGTTGAGCACCACCTGGTCGTAGATGTCGGAGAACGCTTCGAGGGATCCGCCGTCCAGGTTGACGACCGCATCCCCGTGGGCCTCGAAGGCGATGCCGAGTTCGCCGCCGCGGATATTCACGGTCGAACCCGGGTGGGCGTGGAAGAAGTGGTCGACCTCACCCCCCTCGATGTTCACCACCGAGCCGGAGCGAGCCTGGAACGAGTCGTGGACGAAACCGCCGTAGATGTTCACCGTCGAGCCGTCGTTGGCGTCGACCCAGGCGCCGACCGAGCCCGAGTGCAGGTTGAGCGTGGCGCCCGAGAACAGGTCGAGGTAGTGCCCCACCGACCCGCCCTGCACGTTGACGGTCGAGCCCTCGTTGGCGTCGAACGAGTTGGCCAGCGCGCCGCCCGACAGGACGTTGACGGTCGTGTCGCCGGTGGTCTCGGTGGGCGCCGGGTCGGGCGGCACGTTGATCACTACCTGCGCCGCCGCGTTCGCGGCGGCCGCCAGCCAGATCAGCACGGCGAGTTGCCCACTGCGCGTCATGTGGCGCCTTGAGAGGAGATGCGTTTCCGCGAAGAGTCCCTGCCGTGAGGTTAGCCGGGGGCGACGCGCCGTGCAAACTCGCCGCCTACGGTTTTTCCTGGGCAGGCTTGTCTGCAGCCAGGAACGCCTGCAAACGGTCGAGGTCGTCCGTTCCGATCAGGTCGACTCCGGCCGTGCGGAGCGCGCGCCACACGGCCTCGTTCTCGGGCGTGGCCCAGAAACGCAGGCGGCGGCCCTGCCGGTGGGCCTGGTCGGCGATCCGCGCCAGTTTGGCGCGTTCTTCCACCGGGAACTCACCCTGCCCTGTCCACTTGAAGTAGCTGGGCCAGTGGTCGCTGATCAGCGGCGCCAGGTGGCTAGACGCGTGGCCCGACAAGTCGTCGATGCGGCCGTCGACGCCGGCGTAGCGCAAACGCTGCGACGCCATCATCGTGATCGGCCGGTTGCCGCTGACGATGACCGCCACGGGGCCGGCAGCACGCCGGCCATTGTCCACCCGCGTCAGCATCGTTCGGTACTCGGCCAGCTGCTCGTGCAGCGCCGCGTAGGTCGCCTTGCCGTCGGACTTGAAGTCGACCAGCAGCGTGAAGTCGGGCGTGTCGGCGTGCACCGAGCCGCCGTTCGCCTCGATCCGCTTGCGGAGCGGCTCCAGGTACAGCGCCCGCAGGGTGCGCTCGGGGCGGCAGTCCTCGCGGTCGTGGGCGACCAACAGCTGGCCGTCCACCAGGTAGATGTCCGCCTCGACGCTGTTGAACCCGTGGTCCAGCGCGTCGGCCAGCGGGCGGGCGTGCTCGTAGTCGTTGTGGGCGTGGGCGTTGGGCAGCGGCCGCGGCGCCGCGGCGGCGGCCACCCCGCCGCAGGCGAGCAGGCAGATCGATAGCAGGTGCGTGGGGGACACGGGAGGCTAATCCTGGGTGGGGTGAGAGTCGTCGGCTGCGCAAGAGACTAACCGGCATGGGTGGTTCTTCCCAGTGTCGGGACGTTCCACCGGCAAGGTTACTCCGACGCGGCCAGCTGGCGCTCAATCTCCTCCCGCGTCGGCGCCGAGGGCTGCGCGCCGTGCCGGGTGACGGACACCGCCGCCGCGGCGTTGGCGAAGCGTACCGCGTCGGCCAGCGGGCGGCCCTCACTGATGGCCACCGCGAGCGCCCCGTTGAAGGCGTCGCCGGCGCCGACGGTGTCCACCGCGGCGACCGGCTGTGTTGGAACGAGCGAGTCGGCATCGTCGCTGGCGAGCCACACGCCGCGGTCGCCCAGCGTCACCACGACCGCGCGGGCGCCGCCATCACGCAGCGCCCGCGCCGCGTCGGCAAGCGCTGTCTCGTCGGCCACCTTGCGTCCGGAGAGGAGGGCCAGCTCGTGCTCGTTGGGCGTCAGCACCGCCACGCCGGCCAGCAAGTCGTCGGGCAGCGGCTGGGCCGGCGCGGGGTTGAGGATCACCCGCACGCCCTCTTCGGCCGCAAGCCGCACGGCGTGCTCGACGGCGGCGAGCGGCGTCTCTAGCTGCAGGAGCACCACGTCCGCCTGCGCAAAGCAGCCGCGGGCCGCATCCAGGTCGGCGGGCGTCAGCCGCTCGTTGGCCCCGCCGGCCACGGCGATCATGTTCTCGCCCTCCGCGCCGACGAAGATCAGCGCCACGCCGGACGGCGCTTCGTCATCCACCACGACACGACCGACGTCGATCCCCTCGGCCCGCAGTCCGTCGAGCGCCGCAGCGCCGTAGGCGTCCCGCCCGACGCGGCCCAGGAATGTCACCTCGCCGCCCGCCCGCGCGGCGGCCACCGCCTGGTTGGCGCCCTTGCCGCCGGCGGCGGTCATGAGCTGCCCGCCGAGCACGGTCTCGCCGGGCGAGGGGAGCCGCGGCAGCCGGACGGTGAGGTCGGTGTTGGAGCTGCCGATGACGAGAATGCGCGGTCGGTCCATGGGGAAGATTGTAGCGGAGCGGGCGCGACGCGCGGTGGCACACGCCGCCCGCGGCGTCCGCCCCTCAGCTTGCTGCCGGCGGCCCGGTGGCCATAATGACCTGCAAGGCGGTCCTGCGCTGACCCGATGCTGTTCAGCGCACCCACGCCGCGCTCGGCTCGCGCCGGCGGCGGCTCTCGTCACGCGACTTGGAACAGGCCATGCGTCAAACGACAGCGGCAACTCTGCGCACGCGCCTTACGGTCGGTTCACGATTGTTGGTGGCGGCGATGCTGCTAGGCGGTTGGCTGGCCACCCCGCCGCGCGCGGCGGTGGCCCAGACGCTGCGGGTCATGCCGCTCGGCGATTCGGTCACCGACGGCTTCGCGCTGCCGGGCGGCTACCGGGCGCCGCTCTACACGAAGCTGCAGCAGGCCGGCATCGACACGCTGTTCGTTGGCGACCACCAGAACAACCCGACCGCGTCGCTAACCGCCGCGGGGCAGCAGCGCCACTCGGGCCACTCCGGGTGGGTGGTCGACGGCACGATCTCGCCGACGCGCAACGGCCTGGCGGAAAACATCGCCACGTGGCTCGCCCCCAGCCGCACGCCGATCGACCCGGACATCGTGCTGCTGATGATCGGCACCAACGACGTCATCGACAACCTGCAGCTCGCTCAGGCGCCCGACCGGATCGGCGACCTGATCACGCGCATCGTCAGCCCGGACGACGGCCTGGCGCCGGACGCGCACCTGATCCTCGGCAGCCTTATCCCCAACCGCCAGAGCGGCAAGCAGGCGCCGACCGACGCGCTCAACGCCGCGCTGCCGGGCCTGGTCGCCGAGCACCAGCAGCTGGGCGAGTCGGTCAGCTTTGTGGACGTCGCGAGCTACGTCACGCCCGCGGACATGAGCGACCTCTACCACCCCAACGCGACCGGCGCCGCCAAGATCGCCGACGCGTTCCTGGGCGGCATCCAGGCGTTCCTGGAGAGCAGCCAGACGCTGCCGGGCGACTACAACGCGGACGGTGTGGTCGACGCCGCCGACTACACGCTGTGGCGCGACTCGGAGGGCCAGACCGGCGCCGGCCTGCCCGCCGACGGCAACGGCGACGGCCAAATCAACCAGGGCGACTACCTGGTGTGGCGCGACCACTTTGGCCAGGGCGGCCCAGCCGCCGGGGCCTCCGCCGCGCCGGAGCCGGCCGCCGGCGCGCTCGGCGCCGGGCTGCTGGCGATCGCGGCGGCGCGGCGGCGTCAGCGTCGAGGCCGTCGCCTGTTGGTTAGCCACGGATAGCAACGTCCAGCAAGGAGGCACAGATATATGTTCGGCGCACGAGTTCTATGCATCATTGGTGGACTTGCTGCCGCAGGCGTCGCCTCCGCCCAAGGCGGACAAAGTCTTTCGGATGATCTTCGCTACGCGGCTGGCCTGGACGATGTCGAGAAGGTCAGCGAGCTAATCTCCGCGGGGGCCGACCCCAATGCTGCGGACAAGTACGGACACACCCCGCTCCAGTCGGCGGCCCGGGGCGGGCGCCTGGCGATAGCCGAACTGCTGATCAATGCGGGCGCTGACGTTAATGCCCGGCACGCCAAGCAGCCGTCGGTGCTCGCAGAGGCCGCGGGGGTCAGGTATCCCGAGGGCGCCAGTGCGGCGGTCGTGAAGCTGCTGCTGGCCAGCGGGGCGGAGGCCGACCCGGAGGCGCTGCGGTGCGCCTGCTGGCAGGGGATCTCTGAGAATGCGGAGCTGCTTGTCGCCGCCGGCGTCGACCCCAGTGCGGGGATCGCTTCGGCGGCCCAAGGGGGGCACGCCGAGCTGGTCCGGTACCTGCTGCGCGAAGGCGCCGATCCCGACCCAGAGGTCGAATGGCCGCTGCACGCCGCGGCCGTCCAGGGAGGCCCCGAGGTTGTCCACGTGCTGCTGGAAGCGGGCGCCGACCCCAACCGAGGCGACCGAGAAGGGGACACGCCGCTGCACCGTGCCGTGGGCGGCGACCAGCATCTGGAGGTTGTCAAGCTGCTGGCAGCGGCCGGGGCTCGGTCCGACCTCGCCAACCAGTCGAGCGTGACGCCGGTTCGGGCCGCCTCGATCAATTACGCCGTCGACGCCTACGTGTGGCTCGTCGAGCAAGCCGGCGGCGAGGAGCCCCGCCCCACCAACATCGAGGACGACCCGAGCATCCCCACCAGCGAGCTGCTGGTCCGGTTCCTCCACGGCCACCGGGACGCCCAGACGATAGCGCAGCGGCTGCTTGTAGGACGCGGCGATGCCGTCATGCCCGCGCTGCTCGAGAAGATAGACGGGGGAACGCCGCTGCTCGCGTTCGGAGAGCTGCTGGCCGCGCTCGGTCCGCGGGCGGCGGCAGCGGTCCCCGGGCTCGACGCCCTGCTGGGGGATGAGGATCAGGTCTTTGGAGCGCTGGTTACATTAACTCGCATGGGGCCGCGCCGTGTCGAGCAGCTCCCGGTTGCATCCCGCGTCCGCGCGGCGGACGCGCTGGTGCGGGGCGTCCACAAGCACGCCCCGTTCGTGGATTCAGGCATGATGATGACGGCGTTGGTCATCCTCGGCCAGGACGCCGAGCCGCAGCTAGTCGCACTGCTCCAGGATGAGAGTCCATCGATACGCGCGAGAACCGCGAGGAGGCTGGCGGCCGCTACGTTCAGCAGTGAGAGGATTGAGGCTCGCCTTGTCGACATGCTGCGGAACGATCCTGAGAGTCTGGCTCGGGAGCGGGCGGCCCGAGCGCTCGCAAACCCCCTTTTTCATTCCGACGAAGCGCGGGACGCGCTGCTGGATGTACTCGGAACGCCGGCGCCAGCGGCGGCGCCGGCCACCGGCCCAGAGAGTCCGCAGCAGGCGGAGCGACGCCGAAGGGAGAGCTATTACTGGCAGATGCTGCCTTCCACGGCCGCGGGCGCCCTGGTCGGGTACGGAGCGGCTGTCGTCCCGGCGTTGAGAGAACGCCTCGCCACGGCTGGGGAGTCAGGGCAGCGGAGCTACGAGAGCGTTTTCAACGATCTAGGGAGCAACCCGGCGACGTTACAGGAGTTCGAGAAGCTCCTCGACGATCCGAACGGCGTGGTGCGTCGGTCCGCGCATCGGCAGATTGCTAAGCAGGCGTCGCGCTACTCCGATCGAGCGGGGGACCTGCTGCTTGAACGCTACCTGCAAGGCGACGAACGGGTTAGGCGAGAGGCGGCCGAGGCCCTGCGGAACGTCAGGGATGGCAAGAAGGCCGCGCGGTTCGGCCCGCACCTCTTGGCGATGGCCGCGGACGAGGCGCTGACACGAGGGGTCCGGGTGCGGGCGCTGGGCGCGGCCTTGAGTGTCGACGCTGAGGCTACGCGGCAGTCGACCAAGCTGCCTGGGTTCCTTGACCTCCTCGTCAACGAGGCCCGTACCGGCGACTACGATTCTCAACACTACGCGTTGCGGCTGCTGGGGAGGCTAGGGCCGGCCGCCGCGCCGGTGGCTGATGAGGTCGCGGAGTTGAGCGGGGCGCCCCTCCCGCCGTGGCCGGCCGGACTTCCCGAGAACTACCGCCCCGGCATCGACGACCAACCCGACTCGGCCTTCCAGCAGCATTCGCGGGAGAGGAGCCAGGCTGCGAATCTGCGTAGCATCGCCGCCGAAACGCTCGACGCGTTCCAGGCCGGGCAGCCCTAACGGCGTTTTTCGCGTCGATTGATCCCCCATTTACTTACTGAAACCGGCCACCTAGCGCGGTCTAATGGGGGTTGCGCTCAAGGCACGCACCTCGATAGCACAAGGCTGCTGGCTGTTGGCCTCAACGTGTCCTAGCAGTCATAGAGACGTTGCCGCGTTCGGATCTGCCGAAGACTTTTGTCCCTATTGCGCGCCACAGGGGACAAAAGTCGCCGGCCCCAAACGGAAGGGGGGGCTCAAGAGACTGCTATACAAGCTCATAACGCTCTTCAGGGCTCGCGGAGTGGCCCGACTTTTGTCCCTAAGGATCGATAGCGCCAAAAGGGACAAAAGTTGCGCCGCCCACAACCTGTGCGAATGGGTGTTGGTTGCGCCGGCGGTCAGCCCTGCGGCGGGGCGTCGGTGGTGGCGCCGTCGGCGTTGGGGGTGACCTCCTTGATCACCCGCGCGTCGCAGGCGAACGAGATGCCCTGCTGGCCGCGGGTGTCGATCATCACGGTCTGGACCATGGGGGGGCTGACCGGCTGCTCGGCGACCCACTCCACCAGGAAGTTGGCGCCGCTGCCGCCAGACTTGTCGTCGCGTTCGACGAGGAACTCGGCGGTGGCCAGCGGGCCGAGCCGCAGCGGCTTCTCCAGGTGGTTCTTCAGCAGCTTGCCATCGGTGTCGTAGTAGCGGGCGGAGGTCACTACGATCTGGCCGTCCGGGTCGGTGTTGCGGACGCTGAGCGTGACGGTCAGCAGGTACGAGCGGCCGTCCTGGTGGTAGACGTGCGAGTACGCCGGCGCGTACAGCGTCTGGCCGGCGGCCGCGTTGAGTGTGGTGTGGTTGGCCTCGATGGTGATCGCGTCGCCGGGGCCCTCGCCGACCGCGGACGGCTGGCGGAAGCGGAGCGCGTCGCGGACCGCCTCGAGCCGCGAGTCCATGTACAGCAGGCCGCCCAGCAGCACCGCGGCCAGCAGCACGCCGCCGCCGATGATCAGCAGCTTGAACCGCCGCATGAAGTCTTCGGCGTCTTTTTCGGTGAGTTGGGCCATGGGGGAGGTCTCGGCGGGGGGCGGGTACGGGCGGCGCCCAAGTGTAGCTTGCGGGGCGCTACGCCTCGTCGGCGTCGAACAGGAAGCGGTCCACGCACGCCAGCGCGCCGAGCGCCACGGCGAAGCCGACAAATACCGCCGCGTAGTGGCCGGCGTTGCTCAGCAGGTTGTGGTCGGCCCCGGTCTGCAGCGTGGCGACCCAGCAGGCCAGCCAGTAGACCATCATCCCGGCGGCGCACCACGCGGCGAACATCGCCGTCCAGGCCGCCAGCTCAACGGTACGCTCAAACAACCACGCCATGACTAGTGCTCCAGAGGAAGGCCCGGGGAGGGGGCGGCAACGCGGCCATTCTAAGCGGTCGGTCGGGGCGCCGCCAATGCGGCCGTCTCGCCGGCGCCTGCTACTCGATCCGTGCGCCTGCGGCGCCGGGCTCGAACCAGTGGAGGTCCTCGGCGTCCGCGGTGAGCGAAACCTCCTCGCCCGGCGTCAGGCGGCAGGGCAGCGGCACGCGGGCCACGGCCGCCAGCGCGCCAATGCTGACGTGCGCCAGCGCGTCGGGCCCGAGCGGCTCGAGGGCGGTCACCTGCCCGGCGCCGAGCGGCGCGCCGGCGGGTTCGTTCAGCCGCAGCCGCTCCGGCCGCACGCCCAGCGTGGCCGCGCCGCTGTGATCGGCGGCCGCGTGCGCGGTCAGCGGGGCGTTGTCCGCGGCGAAGCGCCCGCCCTCGATCCGGCCGGGCCACAGGTTCATGCCCGGGTTGCCGAGGAAGCCGGCGACAAACTGGTTGGCGGGGCGGTGGTAGAGGTTCATCGGCGGGCCGCTCTGCAGCATGCGGCCCTCGTGCACAACCACCAGCAGCTCGGCGAGCGAGAGCGCCTCGGCCTGGTCGTGCGTGACGTGCAGCGTGGTCGCGCCGAGCTGGCCGTGGAGCTTGCGGAGTTCGCCGCGGAGCTGCGTGCGGAGCGCGGCGTCGAGGCTCGAGAGCGGCTCGTCCAGCAGCAGCACGCCGGGCCGGCGGGCGAGCGCCCGGCCGAGCGCGACCCGCTGGGCCTCGCCGCCGGAGAGCTGCTGGGGCCGGCGATCCAGCAGCGGCACTACGCCCAGCATGGCGGCCGCGTGCCCGACGCGCGTGCCGATGGCGGCGCGGTCCAGGCCGAGCCGCTTGAGGCCGTGGCCCAGGTTCTGGCGGACGGTCAGGTAGGGGTAGAGCGTCGGCTGCTGGAACACCATCGCCACGTCGCGGCGGTGGGGCGGCAGGCGGTCGATCGACTGGCCGTCGAGCAGCACCCCGCCTGTGGTGGGGCGCTCGAGCCCGGCCACCAGCCGCAGCAGCGTGCTCTTGCCCGAGCCGCTGGGGCCGACCAGCACGACATACCGGCCGTCGGGCGCCTGGAGTGTGACGCCGCGCAGGGCCTCGACGCCCCCGCGGTAGGTCTTGCTCAGGTTGTCCAGGGAGAGGGTGGGCACGTGGCGGCGCGGAACCGCGTCTCGGCGCGCGCCGGCGGGGCGTGCGCGTCGATGTCGGCTGGATTCCTAAATAAAAGGTTGTTCGTCACGCCCTTGGTTGATCGCCGGACGCCGAATCGCGCAAAAGGGGTCGACCCCATCTACCCAGCGTAGCAGAATACGGGCTCGGTTTGGCGTCTGCCTCGTCCCTAACGTTCTCGTTCGCACATTCGACACGGAGCATTCATCTGTGGCTGCTGATCTGTTTGACCTGACTGGTGAAGTCGCCGTGGTGATCGGCGGCACGGGCGCGCTGGGCGGCGCGATGGCTGACGCGCTGGGCGCGGCGGGCGCCGCGGTGGCCGTAGTCGGACGCAACGCCGAGCGCGGCGCCGCGGGGGTGGAGCGGATCACCTCGGCCGGCGGCAAGGCGATGTTCCAGGCCGCCGACGCGCTGGACAAGGACAGCCTGCAGGCCGCGCGGGACGCGATCGCCGGCGGGCTCGGCGAGCCGACCGTGCTGGTCAACGCCGCCGGCGGCAACCACCCCGACGCCACCCTGAAGCCGGGCGACGACTTCTGCAAGCTGCCGGTCGACGCGTGGGACCGCGTGTTCGACCTCAACCTGTCGGGCGGCGTGGTGCTGCCGGCGCAGGTGTTCGGCGCGGGGTTCGTCAAGCAGGGCAAGGGCAGCATGATCAACATTGCGTCGATGAGCGGCATGATCCCGCTGTCGCGCGTGGTGGCGTACTCGGCCGCCAAGGCGGCGGTGATCAACCTCACGCAGTTCCTCGCCCGCGAGTGGGCCACCACAGGCGTGCGCGTGAACGCGATCAGCCCCGGCTTCTTCCCGGCCGACCAGAACCGCGCGCTGCTGTTCAACGAGGACGGCAGCTACACCGAGCGCGGCGGGCAGATCATCGGGCACACGCCGATGGCCCGCTTCGGCAAGGCGGACGAGCTGGCCGGCGCGGTGGTGTGGCTGGCGTCGGAGCGGGCGTCGTCGTTCGTGACCGGGCAGAACATCGTGGTGGACGGCGGGTACTCTTCGACGACGATCTAGCATCGGGCGCGGGCTGGTCATCGCGGCGCCGACCGCTATGACGTGTGAGGACCCCCCTGCCCTAGCGACGCCCCGCCGATGGCCATCACCCTGTTCGTGCTCCAGCTCGCGTCGACGCTGATCATGGTCGGCGTGATCTGGTTCGTGCAGGTGGTGCACTACCCGCTGTTCGGCCGGGTCGGCGAGCAGGAGTTCTCGGCGTACGAGCGGTCGCACCAGCAGCGCACGGGGATCGTGGTGATCCCGCCGATGCTCGTCGAGTTGGCGACCGCCGTGGCGATGATCGCCTACCGCCCGCCGGGCACGCCGCGTTGGGTGGCGGTCCTCGGCCTGGCGCTGGTGGCGGTTGCCTGGGTGTCTACGTTCGCGCTGCAGGCACCCACCCACGGGCGGCTGTCGCCGGGGTTCGAGCCGGGGCTGCACCGGTACCTGGTGGCGACCAACTGGATCCGCACCGTGGCGTGGACCGCCCGGGGCGGGCTGGTTTGCTGGTGCTGTTGGGTGATGCTGCGCGCCGCGAGGTAGCGAACCCGCCCGTTTCGGGGGGCGTGACCGCTACAGACGGCCACAAAATCCCGCAGGAGTCACGTGCGGATGGCGGTCTTCCGCCAGCCAAGGCGTATGTTTGAGTGCCCAGCTGACCGCCGGGCGATCAATCCTCCCGCCGCTGGTCCCGCCATGTCTGCTACCACGCCGCAGCGAACCCCAATCGCGATGCCGATGCAGTGCCCCGACGGCTTCGAGCCGGTGCACCCGGTGGTGCTGGTGCGGCTCGGGCTGTGGGACATGGACCTGTTCCTGGCCGGGGCCAACGGGGGGAAGCCGGTGCTGCTGCGCGGCTCAGGCGTGGAGGTGGACGGGCAGCGCATCGACGCGTTGGTCGAGTCGCTCGAGACCCCGGTGCTGGTCCGCAGCTCGGACTACCAGAAGCTGTCGGAGCACCTGCTCGACAGCCTGGACGGCGTCGTCGAGGACGAGTCGATCCCGTCTGCCGACCGGTTTGTGATGGTGCAGACCGCGGCCTTCGCCGAGGTCGAGCTGGCGTCGACGCTGATCGACCCGGAGCGGTTTGTCGGCGCCTCGCGGCGGGTCGGCGGCGTGCTGGTCAAGCTGCTGCAGTGCGGCGACATGACCCCCGCCGAGATGTTCGCGGTCGCCAGGCACGACCACTACACATTCACCCACGTGACGAACGTCTGCTGCTACGCGCTGCAGCTCGCGGCCGAGCTGGGCGTCTCCGACCCGGACGAGCTGCACGAGCTGGCGGTCGGCGCGTTGCTGCACGACTCCGGCAAGCGACGCATCCCGCCCTCGTTGGTCCGCAAGCCGGGCCGGCTGACCAAGTCGGAGCTGGCGATCGTGCGGATGCACCCGCAGCACGGGTTCGAAGACCTGGCGCGGGGCGCGTCGCTCACGCTGCGGCAGCTGATGATGGTTTACCAGCACCACGAGCGGGTCGACGGCGCCGGGTACCCGGTGGGTCTGACCGGCGGAGAGATCCATCCCTGGGCGCGGCTGCTGGCGGTGGTCGACGTGTTCGACGCGCTGACCGGCCGCCGCCCCTACCGCCGCCCCTGCTCCTCGGAGGTCGCGCTGCGGCACCTGAAGGCCCACGCGGGGTCCCACTTTGACAAGGAGATGGTCCATTGCTGGAGCAAGATCATAGCGGCGGAATGAGCGACGACCCCTGGGGCGGGGCCGACCTGGTGGTCGAGATCGACGAGCGGACCAGCAAGTCGTGGTCGGCCGGCGTCGCCGGCGAGGACCAGCGCCGCAGGCCCCGCCGGCAGTTCGCCTGCCGGGCCGCCGCGGCGCTCGACGGACGCGCCGGCCAGACGCTCGGCGTGTACTGCCGCGACCTGTCGCAGACCGGGGTCGGGCTGCTCGCGCCGAGCCACGCGCTGCCGCTCGAGCAGGGCCGGCTGCAGCTCAAGGACCAGCGGGAGCTGGCCTTCCGGGTGAGGCACTGCCGCCGCTTGTCGGCGGGCTGCTTCCTGTGGGGCTGCGACTTCGACGCCGAACCGGACGGCGGCCCGCTCCGCGGGTTCGGCGACGCGCTGGCCGCCTGCGGCGCAGCCCCGGTCTAAGAGCGACGCCGCCGGGACCGCCTTTGCCGGTTGCAGCGGCCAGGGGCCGGCCGGGGGTCGGGATCCGCGCATCTGGGGTCCCGCGGCGGGCCCCGCCGACAACCGCGGCGTAGGCTTATCTTGAGCCGCGCCCGGAAGCCGCGACGCCCCTCGTTCCACGCCTACTCGACACAGACGCATGCCGTCAGCCGGTGCAAGTTCCATGTTAGGCGGGCTGCTCGATCCCCAGGCCCGCGTCCCCAGCGGGTACGAGCCGATCCACCCCGCGGTGATGAGGCAGCTCAACCGCTGGGACGTCGACGTGTTTGTGCTCGGCGCCCCCGGCGAGCCGCCGCTCCTGTTCCGGGAGTCGGGCCTGGCGGTGCAGGACAGCCGCGTCGAGCGCCTGCTGAGCACCATCGACCGGCGGGTGCTGGTCCGCACGAAGGACTACTACACGCTGTCGGAGCAGCTGCTGGCCTCGCTTGAGACGATCCAAGACGGCTGCCACGTGCCGGACACCGACCGGTTCGCGATCCTGCAGACGGCGGCGGCCGCCGCGCTCGAGTCGACCATCCCGCTGGTCAACCCGGCCCGCTTCGTGAACGCGTCGCGGCGGATCAGCGACCACTTTGTCAGGCTCGCCGAGACCAGCAGCCTCAGCCCGGCGAGCGTGTTTGCGATCGCCCGCCACGACCAGAGCGCGTTCACCCACGCGACGAACGTCTGCTGCTACTCGCTGATCCTGGCAGAGGAGCTCGGCGTGACCGACAGGGCCCAGCTCGACGAGATCGCGCTGGGCGCGCTGCTGCACGACATCGGCATGCGGCACGTGCCCGCGGAGATCCTCCGGAAGCCGGGGGCGCTGTCGCCGCGCGAGATGGAGGTGGTCCGCAAGCACCCGCAGCTGGGTTACGAGGAGCTGCTGAGCACCACGTCGCTGAGCCTGCCGCAGATGCTGATGGCCTACCAGCACCACGAGCACGTCGACGGCCGGGGCTACCCGGTGGGCGCCGTGCGGGACGAGATCCACCCCTGGTCGCGACTGCTGGCGGTAGTGGACGTGTTTGACTCGCTCACCGGCCGCCGGCCCTACCGGCCCCCGTTCTCGCCGGAGGAAGCCATGCACCACCTCGAGGAACGCTCGGGGACGCAGTTCGAGAAGGAGGTGGTGCAGTGCTGGCGCCAATTGCTTCAGCTGTGATGATCTCCGAGCTGTGGGAGTCGGTCGTCGAAGAGACGCAACTGCCCCCCGGCGAAGAAAACAGCTACTTCAAGCGGTCGGGCATCATGCCCACCGCGTACGACGAGCGGCGCCGCCACCGGCGGTTCTACTACCGCACGCCCGCGGTGCTGCGCGTCGGCGACGTGGAGCCGGTGCTGCTGGGCGCCTACTGCCGGGACATCTCGCGCAACGGCATGGGCCTGCTGAGCCCGCGGCAGTTCCTGCCGCTGCAGCAGGCGCGGCTGATCATCTCCGAGTCGCAGTGGTACGACCTTCGTGTGCGGTGGTGCCGCCGGCTGGGGGAGCAGTGCTACCACGTGGGCTGCGACTTCGACACCCAGGAAGAAGGCGGCCCCGGACTGTGGTAGGGGCCAACCGCTACAGCGCGTCAAACGCGGCGCCGTAGCGCACCAACCCGGCGACGCCCGCCAGGGCTTGGGCGCGGAGCTCGATCGCCATAAACGCGTCGCCCGCGTCGTAGACGCTGCTCAGCCCGAAGTCGGACGCGGGGCGGAACCCGAACCGCCGGTAGTAGCCCGGCTCGCCCAGCACGACGGCGAACCCGGCGCCGGCCGCGCGGCACTCTCCCAGCCCCGCCGTAACCAGCGCGGCGCCCAGGCCCTTTGACTGCTGTTCGGGCAGCACGGCCACCGGCGCCAGCCCTACCCCGCCGCGGTCGGCGCCGTCCAGCGTCACGGGGCTGAACGCGATGTGGCCGACAACCGCGTCGTCGCACGTCGCGACGAGCGACAACCGCAGCTCGCCGCGGGCGCGGAGCGAGTCGACCAGCCGGGCCTCGGCGTCGGTCGGGAAAGCGGCGGCGTGGACCGCGTGGATCGACTCGGGGTCGCCCGGCCGCTCAAGGCGGATCGACGCGGGGGGTGTCGGCATGGCGCGGCTCCCGACGGGGCGGCTACTCGCTGGGGGCGTCCACCTCGACGGCATCCTCTTCCTTCTCCTCGGCCGGCACGCGGACGACGGCGGTCAGCGAGTCGCCCTCGTCCAGGCCCATGATCCGCACGCCCTGCGTGTTGCGGCCAATGGTGCTGACGTCCGACGCCTTGATCCGCTGGATCTTGCCGCGGGCGGTCATCATCAGCAGTTCGTCATCGTCGGTGACCCGCGTGATGCCGATCACCTGCCCATTGCGGTCGGTGGTCTTGATGTCCCGCACGCCCTTGCCGCCGCGGCCCTGAGTGCGGTAGCGGGCCGACGAAGAAGACTCGTCGTCTGGCGAGCCCGGGGCGTCAGCCTCGGGAGCGGCCCCTCCGGAGGCTGACGCCTCCGGCTCTTCGTCGGCGGCGTTGGGGCCGAACGGAGTCCGCTTGCCGTAGCCGTGCTCGGTGGCGGTCAGCAGCGTGGCGTCGGGGTCGGCCACGACCATGCCGACCAGCGAGTCGCCCTTGCCGAGGTTCACGCCCTTCACGCCGCTGGAGTTGCGGCCCATGGCGCGGGCGTCGGCCTCGTTGAAGCGGATCGCCATGCCGCCGGCGGTCGCCAGCAGCACCTCGTCGCCCGGCTTGGTCACGACCACGTCGACCAGCTCGTCGCCCTCTTTGAGCTTGATGGCGATGATGCCGGTCTTCATCGGCCGGCTGTAGGCCTTGAGCTCGGTCTTCTTCACGAGGCCGTTGCGGGTGGCCATCATCAGCGAGTGGTCGGGCAGGTCGAAGTCGCGGATCGCGCGGCAGTCGGCGATCCGCTCGCCGTCTGCCAGGTTGAGCAGGTTCACCACCGCGCGGCCCTTGGAGTCGCGGGCCAGCTCCGGCAGGTTGTAGACCTTCTGCCAGTACACCTTGCCGAGGTTCGTGAAGAATAGCAGGTAGTGGTGCGTGCTGGTGACAAACAGGTGCTCGATCGGGTCGTCGTCGGCGACCGTCGCGCCCTTGATGCCCTTGCCGCCGCGCCGCTGCGCGCGGTAGGTGCTGGCGGGCGTGCGTTTGATGTAGCCGTTCGTGCTGATCGAGACGACCATCGTCTCTTCCTCGATCAGGTCCTCGATGTCGACGTCGCCCACCTCGGCGTGCGAAATCTCCGTGCGCCGGGCGTCGGCGTGCTTGCTGCTGGCGAGCGCCTCGAGGTCCTCGCGGATGATCGCGTAGATGCGGGCCTCGTCGGCGAGGATGCCGAGGTACTCGCCGATCTCGGTCAGCAGCTGTGCGTGCTCGTCCGCCAGCTTCTCCTGCTCCAGGTTCACCAGCTGGCCGAGCGTCATCTTGAGGATGGCGTCGGCCTGCACGGGCGTGAGCGAGTACTCCTCGGCCACGCCCCGCTCGTCCTGGAACTGCGCGAAGCCCTCGTCGCCCAGCGCCCGCTTGAGCAGCGCACCGGGCGTCTTGATCTGCATCAGGGCCTGCTTGGCCTCGGGCTGCGTCTTGCTGGCCCGGATGACGCGGATCACCTCGTCGATGTTGGCGTGCGCCAGCAGCAGGCCCTGCACCGTGTGCTTGCGGCGGCGGGCCTTGGCGAGGAGGAATTGGGTCCGCCGGCGGATGACGGTCACGCGGTGCCGCAGGTACTCCTGCAGCATCTCCTTGAGCGTCAGCACGCGGGGCTTGCCGTCGACCAGCGACAAGAAAATCAGGCTGAACGTGTCCTGCAGCGGCGAGTACTTGTAGAGCTGGTTGAGCACTATGTCCGGGTCGGCGTCGCGCTTCAGGTCGATGATCAGACGCACCGGCTCCTTGAGGTCGGACTCGTTCCGCACGTCAGCGATGCCGGCGATCTTGCCCTCGTTGGCGAGCGCCGCGATCCGCTCTTCCACCCGGTCCCGCGCCTGCAGGTAGGGGATCTCGTGGATCAGGATCCGCGTGCGCTTGCCGCTCTCATCGATGCTGGTGCGGGCGCGGACGGTCATGGTCGACCGGCCGGTCTGGTAGCCGCGGAGGATCCCCGAGCGGCCGCAGATGATGCCGCCGGTCGGGAAGTCGGGCCCGGGGATGTGCTCCATCAGCTCCGGGATGGTGATCTCGGGGTTGTCGATCAGCGCGATCACGCCGCGGCAGACCTCGCCCAGGTTGTGCGGCGGGATGCTGGTCGCCATGCCCACGGCGATGCCGCCCGAGCCGTTCACCAGCAGGTTGGGGAACTTCGACGGAAGGACGGTCGGCTCGGTGTGACGCTCGTCGTAGGTGGGGATGAAGTCGACCGTGTCGAGCTTCAGGTCCTCGAGCATCATCGACGCCACCGACGACATGCGGGCCTCGGTGTACCGCATGGCGGCCGGCGGCAGGCCGGCGATGCTGCCGAAGTTACCCTGCTTGTCGATCAGCACGTTGCGCATGTTCCATTCCTGGGCCATGCGCACCAGCGTGGGGTAGATCACGCTCTCGCCGTGCGGGTGGTAGTTGCCGCTGGTGTCGCCGGAGATCTTGGCGCACTTCACCCGCGCCGCGCCGGGGCCGAGGTTGAGGTCGTTCATCGCGACCAGGATCCGCCGCTGCGACGGCTTGAGGCCGTCGCGCACGTCGGGCAGCGCACGGCTGACGATCACGCTCATCGCGTACGTCAGGTAGCTGTCCTTCAGCTCGTCCTCGATGGGCAGGTCGATCAGCCGCTGCGCGATCGCCTGCTCAACCGGGTCGAACCCGGGTTCCAATGATCCGTCACCGGGGCCGCCTGCTGGGGTCTCTTGGTCGTCGTCAGCCACGCGCTAGCATCCTCGCGGGAGAAGTGGGTTAGCCCAGTATTTTAGGTGTTTTTGGGCTGGTTCACAATGCTCCGCGGGCGGCGAAGAACGGGGCCTGGCGGTCACTCGTACGACTGTTCGGCGGTCGGAAACGCCCCGGACCGCACCTCGTCGCGGAAGGCCGTGACCGCGTCGGTGATGGAGCTGCTCAGGTCGGCGTACGCCTTGACGAATTTGGGCGCGTACTCGCTGGTCAGGCCGAGCACGTCGTTCACGACCAGCACCTGCCCGTCGCACTCGGGGCCCGCGCCGATGCCAATGGTCGGCACCGACACCTTCTGGGTGATCTCCCTGGCGATTGAGGTCGGCACGCACTCCAGCACCATCGCGAAGGCGCCGGCGTGCTCGGCCGCCTGGGCGTCGGCCAGCAGCCGCTCGCGGTCGCGCTGCACTCGGTAACCGCCCAGCTGGTGGACACTCTGCGGCCGCAGCCCAACGTGGGCCATCACGGGGATGCCCGCCTGCACCAACGCGGCGATGGTGTCCGCCTGCTCGACGCCCCCCTCCAGCTTGACCGCCTGGCAGCGGGTTTCCTTGAGGATCCGGCCCGCGTTGTCGATCGCCTTGTGCCGGCCCAGGTGGTAGCTGGGGAACGGCAGGTCCACGATCACCAGGGCGTTCTTGACGGCTCTGCCGACCATGCCGGCGTGGTATATCATCTCGTCCATCGAGACCGGCAGCGTGTTCTGGTGGCCCTGGACCACCATCGACAGGCTGTCGCCGACCAGGATCCCCTCGACCCCGCAAGCGTCGACCAGCTTGGCCATGGTGTAGTCGTAGGCGGTGAGGACCGTGATCTTGCGGTCCCCGCCCTTCATGGCGGCGAAGCGGGGGGCGGTCAGCTGATTGGGCATAGTGGTCGGAGGGGTTGAGCTAGCGGCCGAATGGCCGGGTGGGGCCCGCCAGCATCGGCCGGCCCGCCTGGCCCCGTTGCCCACCTGGCCGTTGGGGAATAGCGGAAGGGCCCGGACGCGAAGAAGAGCGGGGAAACATCGATAATACGCGATGGCGGCCGGCCCCGGGAAGATGCGGGGCTTGCTGGCTTTTTTCGCGGGATTCGGCGATACTGGTAGACAGGGCCCGTTCGCGGCCGCCCTAGGAACAACCCACGCCCTGCTTGCGCCGGCGCTGCCGGACCGCCTACTGCGGCTTATTCATTGGGAGCCTCGAGGCATGAACCACCGTCAACGCCACGCTTTCACCCTGGTCGAGCTGCTGGTCGTGATCACGATCATCGGCATGCTGGTCGCGCTGCTGCTGCCCGCCGTGCAGGCGGCCCGCGCCGCGGCCCGCACGGCCCAGTGCGCCAACAACCTCCGGCAGGTCGGTCTCGCGGTAACGGGTTACGAGACTGAGAAGCAGAAGTACCCCGGCTACCTGCAGCCGGTGAAGCGGACCGCGGCGCTGTACGCCACGATCAACTTCAACGGCACGGCTCTGTCGGAGTCGACCCTGCGCGACAGCGCCGGCAGCGGCAACGACAAGTTAGAGTCCCGGTTCAGCTGGGCCGCGATGATCGCCCCCAATGTGGAGCGGCAGGATATGTGGGATGCGATCACCGAAATGGGCAACGGCTTCAAGATCCCCACCGTCAGCGTTTTCCTCTGCCCCGCCGACACCGAGCTGACCTCCCTGCAGGGCAACGCGGGCCTTAGCTACATCGCGAATACCGGCGCGTGGGACTTCAACTCGTCGCAGACCTTTTACGGGCCCGCGACTACGGGCGCCAACACGGGCGACACCAAAGCCAACGGACTCTTCATGAACCACGTTCTCGGGAACGAGAAGGTTCTAGCGACCGACATCCAGGACGGCGCGTCGATGACGATCATGCTGGCCGAGAACATCCAGAAGAACCCCCAGTACTGCTGGGCGGGCGTTGACGCCAATGGACTCGGCGAGGCGCAATTCGGCATGGTCTGGATGACCGGTAGCGGAACCGCACCCAACGACCTGATCTCGCGCGACGAGTCGGTCCTTAGCGACCCGTCGAACATCAATCGTCAGGCGCCGATCGGCGAGGAGGTGGGGGTTCAATTCCCGGCCACCACCCCGGCATACGCTCGACCCTCGAGCGGCCACCCCAGCGGAACGATCAACACCGTGTTTGCGGACGGCCACGCCCAGCCGATCAACCCGCAGATCGACCCGATCGTGTACCAGCAGCTGCTGGCGCCGAACAACCGCAAGTGCGTCGACCCCGCGAACCACAACGACAACACCCAGCCGATCAGCGACTACCGCCTGGCCCCGCCGTTGGCGGACGGCAGCTTCTAGTCAGAGGCCGGTAATCATACGCTGATCAGCACGAATCACCCCCGGGCCGCGGGCATCCCCGCGGCCCGGTTTCTATTGAGGAGGGCCAAGCCACGGCCAAGAAAGACAAAAAGTCGAAGCCCGGCGATGATCCTAACGAGAAGCTCATCGCCAACAACCGCAAGGCGCGGCACGAGTACGAGGTGCTGGACCACCTCGAGTGCGGCATCGTGCTTACCGGCTGCGAGGTGAAGAGCCTCCGTGAGGGCCGCATGTCACTCGACGAAGCCTACGGCCGCGTCGACCGTGGCGAGGTGTGGCTCATGGGCTGCGACATTCAGGAGTACACCTTCGACAGCCAGCAGAACCACGACCCCCGCCGGCGTCGCAAGCTGCTGATGCACCGCCGGGAGATCAACAAGTTCGCCAACCAGGCGTACGAGAAGAACCTGACGCTGGTGCCGCTGAAGATGTACTTCAAGTCCGGCCGCGCGAAGGTGCTGATGGGCATCTGCCGCGGAAAGAAGAACTACGACAAACGCCAGGCCCTCAAGAAGCACGACGCCCAGCGCGAGATCGACCGCGCCATGCGGCGCGACCGCTGAGCAGCGCCTGGCGTTGCGGCGCCGAGCTACTTTCGCCGCAGCGCAATGACCGAATCGAACGGCGCGCCGGCGGCCTCCGCCCGACGGACCGCGGCGTCCATCGCCCGCCAGGCGTCCATCCGGCGGTGGTTGTCGGCCGTGACGTCAGCGAACACCTTGACGATCCGCCGTGCGCGCCGCGCGTCGAGCTGACGGGGGTCGCCGACCGCGAGGATCAGCCGCTCGCGGATTTCGAGCTCGAACGCCGCCGTGCGGTGCCGCTGCTCCGAGTCCCAGCCGACCGGCGGGTCGTCGGTGGAATCGGCCTGCTGCTGGCTCGCCCGCACCCGCATGGCAACCGCGGCGCCGGCTAGTGCGTAAGAGCCCTCGCCCGTGTTGGGGTCGACCACGGCCGCGGCGATCGACACCCCGGCGCCGCCCGGGCTGGCTTCGGAGAGGGTGTCTGTCACGCGGTTGAGCAACCGCCCCGCGTTGACGGCGGTCTCGGCGTGTGACCGGAGGGCGATCCGCGCGGCCTGCAGCGTGAGGTGGGACTCCTCGTCCTTCACGCCGGGCGAACCGACAAACGCGCCCGCGTAGACCAGCACCCGGCCGTCGGCCAGCGTGTGCCAGTCGTGCAGCGCGAGGGTCGCGTCGGTCTGGCCGGCGACCTCGAGCTCGTCCAGCTGCAGCGCATCGGTGGGAAGCAGCAGCCGGGCGGGCTCGGGCGGCGTGACGCTCGCCACGCTCGTTGTCCTGGGCTTGAGCAGCTCGCGGCGTTCGAGCTCGACGGCCAGCCGGCCGGCGACGATCTCCACCAGCTGCAGCTCGGGGTCGCTGATCGTGCGGGGCT
The DNA here is from genome assembly GCF_007859765.1 of Posidoniimonas corsicana. Lineage (NCBI taxonomy): Bacteria > Pseudomonadati > Planctomycetota > Planctomycetia > Pirellulales > Lacipirellulaceae > Posidoniimonas > Posidoniimonas corsicana. The sequence continues at coordinate 51,492 of NZ_SIHJ01000003.1, read as the reverse complement.
CTCGGCAGTAAAGCCAGAGCGTCCCGTGGATGGTGGTGTCGCTGGCCACCGGCACGCAGACGGCGGCGCCGCACTTACGGGGCGTTCCGAACTCGGGCATGAGCTCGTCGTCCTCCAGCACGACCGCCTCGCCGGCGAGCGCGGTCAGGTCGCCGGGCGCCTCCTCGATGGGCCGCGGCCGGGCGTGCCGTTTGGCGGTCGAAGCGAGCGTCCGCAGTTCGGCGGTGCGGTCGTCCAGGACGAAGAAGTCGGCCAGGTCGTACCGGAGCCCCTGCGTTGTTCCGGCCAGCACCGAGGTGATCCGCTGCTCGAACAACGTCGTCTCGCCGGCGAACGCCACCGTGGCCGGCATACCGCTAGGCAGGCCCGGGCCCGGCATGGCGTCCGGCTGGGGGACGGTCGGCTGCACGGGCATCAGGATCGTTGGCGGATCGAGGTGCGTGTCGTCGGTTGGCATCGGGGGCGGCGCTGGGCGGGGGACGATGGCGGCGAATGGGAGGTCTGCGTAGTTGAGTCCATCGGTTGTCGGGGGTGCGTATCTTGGGGTAATTGAGAAAATAGCGGCGAGTTGCGCGGTCGAGGGTTTTGGGGTGGCGGTGAAACGTGCCGCTCCCCACGCTATGCTGGCTGCGGCAGGTCCGTATTCCTAAAGGAGTTACGCTCGCGATGAAGAACCTACCCCTGCACTGGCGGATCCTACTCGGCATGGTCGTGGGCGTAGGCCTCGGCGTGGCGGCCGTGTTATTCGACGCGTGGGGCTGGAACGGGCAGCGGCTCGACGAGACGGGTGAGCTGCAGGGATGGACCTGGGCGCAGCTGGTGGTGAACTGGATTAAGCCCTTCGGGACGATTTTCATCAACGCGCTCAAGCTGGTGGCGGTGCCGCTGATTGTGGCCTCGCTGATTAAGGGCGTGACCGACCTGAAGGACCTGTCGAAGCTGTCGTCGATGGGCGGCCGCACCATCGCGCTGTACCTGCTAACCACTGCGGTCGCGGTGACCCTGGGGCTCACGCTGGCCACGGTGGTCGGTCCGGCGCGGGGGCTCAGCCAGGAAACCCGCGAGTCGCTGGCCGCGTCTGCCGAGGGCGCCGCTCAGAGCAAGCTCGACCTGGCCAATCAGCAGAGCGAGATGGGCCCGCTCCAGCCGCTGGTCGACCTGGTGCCCTCCAACCTGCTGGCCGCCGCCGCGGACAACGGCAGTATGCTGCAGGTGATCGTGTTCGTGCTGTTCTTCAGCGTGGGCCTGCTGCTTTCGCCGCCCGACAAGGCGAAGCCGGTTAAGGACTTCTTCGACGGGGTCAACGAGGTGGTGCTGAAGCTGATCGATCTGATCATGCTGTACGCGCCGATCGGCGTGCTGGCGCTGATGGCCGCGATGGTCGCCGAGACGCAGAGCTGGTCGATCTTCATCGCCCTGATGAAGTACTGCCTGTGCGTGTTCGTGGGCCTGACGGCGATGGTGACCCTGTTCTACCCGCTGGTGGTGCGGTTCTTTACCGGCGTGCCGTACGGGGCGTTCTTCCGGGGGATCTCGCCGGCGCAGCTGCTGGCGTTCTCCACCAGCTCCAGCGCCGCCACGCTTCCGGTCACGATGGAGCGGACCGAGGAGCACCTGGGCGTGGACGAGGAGGTGGCGAGCTTTGTGCTGCCGATCGGCGCCACGATCAACATGGACGGCACCAGCCTGTACCAGGCGGTGGCGGCGGTGTTTATCGCTCAGGCGTACGCGGTCGACCTCAGCTTTAACGAGCTGATCACCGTTGCGCTCACGGCCATCCTTGCGTCGGTCGGAACGGCAGCCGTGCCGAGCGCCGGCATCGTGATGCTGGTCGCCGTGCTGCGGGCGGTGGGCGTGCCGGTTGAGGGCATCGCGCTGATCCTGCCGGTGGACCGCGTGCTGGACATGTGCCGCACCGTGGTGAACGTCACCAGCGACGCAACGGTCGCGATGCTGGTCGCCAAGAAGGCCGGCAAGCTCTCCCCGCCGCACGAGCGCAAGTGGGATGACCACTATCCACCGGAACAGGCTGGCGGCGACTGATTTCGCTTGCCGCGCTGGCCGGCAGACCCCAGGCATCCTGAGGGCCCCCGACATCGTCGGGGGCCCTCGGTCCGTGGATGCCTGTGGGTTGCCAGGCGCCGTTAGGCGTCGGGGTTGCTGGAGAGTTTCACCAAGCTTTCAGCGGTGCGGCTAAGCTCGCCCATGGTGATGGACTGCTCTTCGATGGCGGCGGCGACCGTGTTGGTGTTGCCGCGCACCTCGGCGATGCTGTCGGTGATCTGCCTGGTCGAGAGGGTGACCTGATCGATGCGTTGACGCATCTCTTCGACGCTCTTCTCGATGCTCTGGGTGGCGGCCCCCGTTTCCCGGGCGAGCTCCTTGACCTCGTTGGCGACCACGGAGAAGCTGCGTCCGGACTCGCCGGCGCGGGCGGCCTCGATGGTGGCGTTGAGGGCCAGCAGGTTGGTCTGGTCGGCCAGCTCCTGGATGACGCCGACCACCTTATCGATCGCCTTGCTGCTCTCCTGCAGCATCTGGGCGGCCGCTGACGAGTCCTTCACGTGGCCTTCGGTTTCGGTCGCGAGCGACGCGGTGCGGCTCACGCTCTTGCTGATCTCTTCGATCGTGGCGGCCATCTCGGTGCTGCTGGACGCCAGGCTGCGGCCCACGTCGGCCGCGTCCTGCTTGGTCCGGATCTCGGCCTCAACCTCTCGCGTGATGTCCGCCGCGAACTTCACGACTTTGACGACCTCTCCCGAGCAGTTCAGCACCGGGTTGTAGGACGCCTGGATCCAGATTGTGCGGCCGTCCTGTGTCACCCGCGGGTACCTGCCGGCCGAGGTCTTGCCCGACGCCAGGTCACGCCAGAAGTCGGCGTACTCAGGGCTCTGCGCATACACTGGGTCGCAGAACATGCGGTGGTGGTTGCCGCGGATCTCTTCCAGCCGGTAGCCCAACGCGGCCAGGAAGTTGTCGTTCGCTTTCAGGATGGTGCCATCGGGCGTGAACTCGATGCACGCCTGAGATCGGCCCAACGCGTCAAGCACGGCTAGCTGGTCGAGGGCGGACCGCTTGGTTTCGGTGATGTCACTGGCGATCTTGACGACCTTCGTGACCTGACCCTGGTCGTCGAGCACCGGGTTGTAGGAGGCGGAGATCCATACCTCGCTGCCGTCTTTGGCATAGCGCTTGAACTCGCCCGCGACCGACTTGCCGTTTGCCAGGTCACGCCAGAATTGACGGTAACCGTCGGACTCGGCTTCTGCCGGATCGACGAACATCCGGTGGTGGTGCCCCTGGATCTCGCTCAGCGAGAACCCGAGCACCGCCAGAAAGTTGTCGTTGGCGGTGAGGATCGAGCCGTCGGGCTCGAATTCGATAATCGCCTGCGAACGGCTAAACGCGTCGATTGTGGCTTGCGCCCCGTTCGCGACGACTTGTGACTCGGTGTGAGAGGGATTGGTTGTGAGAAGGCCGAAAGACATAGATTGCGACTCCGGTTGTGCTGGGCGGCATGATGCCGCGGTCCGCCTGAGTGACTAGCCCAACCCACTCCCGCGGGGGGTAGGGCTCGCACAAAGATGGGTCGCGCACGACAGCACGAGGCAGGTTGACCAGCAGTAAACCGACAGTTTACGGCCTGCCCCCAGGAGTAATCGGAGTAGTAGCGCTACGCCCTAGAACCCGTCCAGCCGGTCGGCGGGAAGGGTTCGAGGGGCGATCGGTATGTCGGGGCGATTGACTAGGCGTTCGCCCTGTCGGCCAGTTTCACCAGCCCTTCGGCGTTCTTGCTGAGCTCGCCCATGGTGATGGACTGCTCTTCGATGGCGGCGGCGACCGTACTGGTGTTGCCGCTGACTTCGGCGATGCTCTCGGTGATCTGCCGGGTCGAGAGGGTGACCTGCTCGATCCGCTGCCGCATCTCCTCGACGCTCTTCTCGATGCTCTGGGTGGCGGCGCCGGTCTCTTGGGCGAGTTCCTTGACCTCGTTGGCGACCACGGCGAAGCTGCGTCCGGACTCGCCGGCGCGGGCGGCCTCGATGGTGGCGTTGAGGGCCAGCAGGTTGGTCTGGTCGGCCAGTTCTTGGATGACGCCGACCACCTTGTCGATCGCCTTGCTGCTCTCCTGCAGCATTTGGGCGGCGGCGGAAGAATCGCGCACGTGGTCTTCGGTGTTGGACGCTAATGAAGCGGTGCGTCCAACGCTCTTGCTGATTTCCTCGATCGTGGCGGCCATCTCCGTGGCGCTTGCGGCCACCGTCTGGCCGATGCTGGCCGCCTCTTCACGGGTGCGGACCTGTTCGGTGATGTCGCGCCAGGCGGCCATCGATCCCAGCCGGGCGCCCTGCTCGTCAGAGATCGCAACGGCCATCAGCTCGAAGACGTACTCGCCGAGCTTGATCTGGGTCGAGATCGGCAGCTTCGACTCGTCGGCCAGCAGCCGCTGCTGGTGGGAGGGGTCTTTGTGGAACGCGTCGATGCTCGACCCGACGACCTGGTCGACCGACATTGGGAGCAGGTCTTCGACGACCTTCAAACCCCGCTCCGAAGCGGGGTTCATGTAGCGGATGACGTTGCCGGCGTCCGCGTACATGATGTTGAACGGCATCAGCCGGATCATGTTGGCGAGCCGCCTGGCCTCCTCGCCGGCCAGCTTCAGCTCGGTGATGTCGCCGGCGATCTTGACGATCTTGGCCACTTTGCCGGCTTCGTCGAACACCGGGTTGTACGAGGCCGAGATCCAGATTTCGCTGCCGTCTTTGGCGAACCGCTTGAACTGGCCCGCGTTCGGTCGACCCTCGGCCAGGTCACGCCAGAACTGTTGGTAGGCGTCGGTTTGGGCCTCGCCCGGCTCGACGAACATGCGGTGGTGCTGGCCCTGGATCTCGCTGAGCGAATAGCCGAGAACGGCGAGGAAGTTGTCGTTGGCGGTGACGATTGTGCCGTCCGGCTGAAACTCGATGATCGCCTGCGACAGGCTGAACGCGTCGAGGACCGCCTGGGAGTCGCTATTGGGGGCGGCGGCGACGGGCTCTGGGCGCCCGGCCTTGCGCTTCATCAGCAGGTTGGTGGCCATGGTGGGTACGCTCTCCCAATACTGTGGCGTCGGGTCCCGTACGCTGGACGCCACAATGGCGTCTCTGGGCTGCGTGAGGGTTTCCGTCCTCGATCGCCGGTTGACGCAATTGTGGGTTACCGCCTGTCGGCGGCGGCGGCGCTTCGGTAAGCCGCCGGGCATTGCGGACCTCGTGCGGCGGCCCGTCCGTCAACGGCCGTACAACCGGCGCCACTGGGGTGAGCTCTTGCGGATTGCGCAACCTCCATGCAAGCCGTGCGCAACAGAAAGACCACCCCGGCCTCGCGGCCGGGGTGGTCTGGTGGGATGAGGTTGTCGTCGTGAGCGGTTGGCTAGCTGTTTGCCTGGTCGGCCAGCTTAACCAGCCCCTCGGCGGTCTTGCTGAGCTCGCCCATGGTGATGGACTGCTCTTCGATGGCGGCGGCGACCGTGTTGGTGTTGCCGCTGACCTCGGCGATGCTCTCGGTGATCTGCTGGGTCGAGAGGGTGACCTGCTCGATCCGCTGCCGCATTTCCTCGACGCTCTTCTCGATGCTCTGGGTCGCGTTGCCGGTCTCCTGGGCGAGCTCCTTGACCTCGTTGGCGACCACGGCGAAGCTGCGTCCGGACTCGCCGGCGCGGGCGGCCTCGATGGTGGCGTTGAGCGCCAGCAGGTTGGTCTGGTCGGCCAGTTCTTGGATGACGCCGACCACCTTGCCGATCGCCTTGCTGCTCTCCTGCAGCATCTCCGCGGCTGACGACGAATCGCGGACGTGGCTCTCGGTCTCGGCGGCGAGCGACGCCGTGCGGCTGACGCTCTTGCTGATCTCGTCGATCGTGGCGGCCATCTCGGTGGTGCTCGAGGCGACCGTCTGACCGACGCTGGCGGCCTCGGCCCGGGTGCGGACCTGCTCGGTCACGATGCTCCAGGTGGCCATCGCGCCGATGTAGTCGCCGGCCTTGTCGGTGATGGCGCTCACCAGCAGGTCGAGGATCTCCTCGCCCAGCTTGATCTGGGTGTGCACCGGCAGGTTCGCCGGGTTGGCTAGCAGGCCCCGCTGGTGCGACGGGTTCTTGTGGAAGATGTCGATGTTCGCCCCGACGATGTTGTCGGCCGACACCGGCAGCAAGTGCTCCACCTGCTTGAGCGTCTTGAGCGAAGCCGGGTTCATGTACCGCACGACCAGGTCGCGGTCGGCGAACATCACGTTGATCGGCATGTTGGCGACCATGTTGGCCAGGCGGCTCGCGTCGTCGCTCGCCAGCTTGGTGCTGGTGATGTCGCTGGCGATCTTCACGACCTTGCAGACCTGGCCCTGATCGTCGAGCACCGGGTTGTACGAGGCGGAGATCCAGATGGTCTCGCCGGTCTTGGTGAACCGCTTGAACTCGCCCGCCGCGGTGCGTCCGGCGGCCAGGTCGCGCCAGAACTGGCGGTAGTCGTCGGTCTGTGCCTCGGCTTGATCGACAAACATGCGGTGGTGCCGGCCCTGGATCTCGCTGAGCGAGTAGCCCAGCACCGCCAGGAAGTTGTCGTTGGCGGTGACGATCGTGCCGTCCGGCTCGAACTCAATGATGGCCTGCGAACGGCCGAAGGCCTCCAGCACGGCCGTGGCGTCGCCCTGGGCGTGGCCGCCGGTTGGGTCGGGGGTGGCTTTTTCGGGGCGGCTCTTGAACAGGCTGGAAGGCATTGCATCGACTCCTGGAACTTGGTGTGTCTGGCGGCTCGGTCGGCAGCGGTTCTGCCGCGGCGGGCGCCGATGGGCGGGGGCCCCGCCCGGCCGCCCCGGATGGGCGGACCGAGCGGGCGTTTCGAATCGGCCGCCGGCGTCACGGAAAGATGGGTTGGACCCCGCCGCCGCGGCATAAGGGTTTGCCGCGAAGCGGGCGGTGGACTTCCACTAGGGGGACCCCTACGTCCGGCGCAACGCGTCCCGCGGGGCCTCCGGGGGCCCTGGCGGCGGCCGTCGATGCTCGACGTACCTGGGCCCGCTGGCAATACTGGAGGTTTCCCCCACCCCAGTTCACCCCCCTCCTGGCGCCCTCGAGACAAGTTATGAAGATTGCGGTCATTGGAACCGGGTACGTCGGTCTGGTCACCGGAACCTGCTTCGCCGACAGCGGCAACGACGTCACCTGCATCGACATCAACGAGGCCAAGATCGAGGGCCTGAAGCGGGGTGAGGTGCCGATCTACGAGCCCGGGCTGTCGGAGCTGGTGATCCACAACTCCGAGGCCGGGCGGCTGCACTTCACCACCGACACGGCCGCCGCCGTGGCCCCGGCCGAGGTGGTCTACCTGGCGGTCGGCACGCCCCAGGGCGACGACGGCGCCGCCGACCTGTCCGCCATGTGGGCGGTCGTTAAGGCGATCGCGCCGAGCCTCCGCGAGGACGCCGTGGTCGTGACCAAGAGCACGGTCCCTGTCGGCACCAACGCCCGCATCTTCGGCATGCTCAAGGAGTTCACCGGGCGGGAGTGCGACGTGGCGAGCAACCCCGAGTTCCTCAAGGAGGGCGCCGCGATCGAGGACTTCATGAAGCCCGACCGGGTGGTGGTGGGCGTCCGCCGGCCCGAGGTCGGCGACGTGCTGCACCAGCTCTACAAGCCGTTCCTGCGGACCGAGAAGCCGTTCCTGGTCATGTCGCCCGAGAGCGCGGAGATGACCAAGTACGTCGCAAACGCGCTCTTGGCCACAAAGATCAGCTTCATCAACGAGATGGCCAACCTGTGCGAGAAGATGGGCGGCGACATCAACGACGTCCGCCGCGGCATCGGCCACGACAGCCGCATCGGCTTCGCGTTCCTGTTCCCCGGCGTGGGCTACGGCGGGAGCTGCTTCCCGAAGGACGTCCGCGCCCTGGAGTCGATGACCGTCGACAAGGAGCTGACCCCCGCGATGCTCCGAGCCGTGGACGAGGTGAACGAGCGGCAGAAGCACGTGGTGTCGCAGAAGCTCGACGCGCACTTCGGCGGCGACCTGGCGGGCAAGAAGATCGCCGTCTGGGGCCTGGCGTTCAAGCCCCGCACCGACGACATCCGCGAGGCGCCGGCGCTGGTGCTGATCGACTGGCTGCTCTCCAAAGGAGCGAAGGTCGTGGCCCACGACCCCGAGGCGATGGACAACGTCCGCGCCGAACTGGGCGACAAGATCGAGTTCGCCGAGGGCCGCATGGACGCGCTTAAGGGCGCCGACGCGCTGTGCATCATGACCGAGTGGAAGGACTACCACTCGCCCGACTTCGCCGAGATGTACCAGCTGATGGGCGACCCCGCCGTGTTCGACGGCCGCAACCTGTATGAGCCCGAGCGGATGGCCCGCCGCGGCTACTGCTACCACAGCATCGGCCGCCCGATGGTGGACGGCCGCAAGCAGTAGCCCCGTGGCGTTTCCGCCGACGCGGAAACCAAGGTAGTGCGGCAATCGTCATGTAGGCTACAATCAAGGTTGTGCGTTTTCCCTGAGAGGAAGCGGGGATCTGTTTGCGCGCGGCCTGTTAGCCCGGAGGAGAAGTCGTATGTCAGGTGGTTGGTTGTCCGCTCGTGCCGGGCTGGTTTTGCTCTGTTTGGCCCTGTGGTCCGCGCCGCGTGACGCGGCGGCCGCGATCACCTCCTCCGGCGAGGTGACGCCCGACCCGGTCACCGCCAACAACCCGTCCTCCGAGCTCCGCATCGGCGTCGGCAACGACCCCGAAGACGTGGACCCGCGGGCGCGGGTCACCGTCGACGGCGGCAGCGTGCTGGAGTACGACCAGGTATTCGTCGGCTACGACGAGGGCTTCTTCGGCCGGCTGCTGGTGAGCGGCGCCGGCACCGCGGTTGAGTTCAACGACGGCGGCGCCAACTCCGACGTCGCGGTCGAGGTCGGCCGGCGTGGCAACGGCTACTTCGCGCTGACCGAGGGCGCCACCCTCAACCTCTCCAGCACCTCCAGCGACATGGCCATCGGCCGCAACTCGGGCTCGATCGGCGAGGTGCTGATCGACGGCGCCGACACCTTCGCCACGCTTGGCGAGGACGTGCTGGTGGGCGTCTCTGGCGACGGCAAGCTGACGGTCTCTGGCGGCGCGCTGATGCGCACCACCCGCTCCGGCAGCGTGGTCACGCTGGGCGTCAGCGCCGGCAGCTCGGGGCTGATGATTGTCGACGGCCAGTTCACCACCTTCCAGTCCGGCCACCACTTCAACGTTGGCGGGTCGGGCGTGGGCGAACTGCACATCTCGAACGGCGGCCTGGTGGACGCCGACAACACGAGCACCGCCCAGGCCACGGTCGGCGTGCTGGGCCGCCTGTACCTGTCCGACGGCACGCTCGACGTGCGCGACCTGGATGTGGCGGGCTACTTGGGTGGCCACGGGGTGGTCCGCGGCCAGGTGGACGTCGCCACGACCGGCGATGTCGAGGTGAACCCGGGGCAGCGGCTCGACTTCAACAACACGTTCAATAACGCCGGCGCGGTGACCGTCACCGGCGGCGAGCTCCGCCTGCTGGGCGCCAACTCCAACGCCGCAACCGGGCGTTACACCCTCGAGTACGGCACGGTCCGCTTCGCCGCCAACCTGACCAACGACGGCGTCATCGCCTCGGCCGACGGCGTCAACAACATCCACGGCGAGGTCACCAATAACGGCAACGTGGTGGTCGCCAGCGAGACGGTCGCCGTGTTCAACGACGCCTACACCGACAACGGCACGACCACGGTGCTCGCCCGCGGCAACGCCCTGTTCCTCTCCGACCTTACGTTCACCTCGGCCAGCCAGCTGGCGCTCGGCCTTTCCACCGACGAGGGCTCCGCCGCGGCCGCCCAGGTCGAGGTCGCCGGCGCCGCCACCCTGGCCGGCGAGCTGATGCTCAACTTCGAGCCCGGCTTCGACTACGGCGTCAGCCAGTCGATCGAGCTGCTCTACGCCGACGGCGGCATCTCCGGCGCGTTCGTCCCGCCGGTGTTCCCCACCGTGCAGGGCGTCGACTTCGGCCTCAACTACGGCGCCAACAGCCTGACCCTCGACGTCACGGTTGACCCGAACAACCTGCTCGACGGCGACTTCAACTTCGACGGCGTCGTGGACGCCGCCGACTATACCGTCTGGCGGGACGGCCTGGGCACGACCTTTGGCCCCGGTGACTACGACATCTGGCGGGCCAACTACGGCGCGACCGCCAACTCGGGCGTCGCGTCGCCGACCGCCGCACCCAGCCCATCGGGCCTGGTCTGCCTGCTGGCCGCGGGCGTGTGCGTGGCGCTCCGGCGTCGGTAGCGAGTGGGACGCGCGGCGTAGCCGCGATGCTTCCGCAACCCGCCGCAGCCAGAAGGCCCAGCGTCCTACGCCGCCTGCTGCCCACCGTGCCGCGAGTACACCCACACCGCGTACTTGCCGCCCAGGTAGCCCAGCAGCAGCGTCCACAGGCACTGCGCGACCATCATCAGGTCGACGGTGTGGGGAACCAGGTTCGAGCTGGCCCGCAGTGCTGGATCGTCGGTCGATTCGAGTAGGTTGTTGTTGGCGTCGTACCACTGGCGCGACTGCAGCGCGTTCCTCAGGGGCTCGACCGCACGGGTGGTTAGCAGCAACCCCGTGTCCGGTCTGAGTTCCCGGTTCGAAATCAGGTGCCGGGTGCTCTCGCCGCTCTGCCCCGTCGTCAGCACGACCGCGTAGGCGGCGGCGAAGAGGAAGAAGCCGAGCCCAAAGACGCGTCGGTCGCCCGTCAGCACAACGCCCCGGACCAGCGCCGCAACGCTGACGATCAGGGTCGCGGTCACCCAGCAGCTGGCGACCATCCGCGAAGCGGCCGGCAACGACGCGGCCGCCACGGCGACCACGCCGGCCAGCAGGAGAAGTTCCTTCAGCGAGAATCGCACGGCAACTCCACGGGCAGAGGTACTGGTCGAGAAGCCCGATTGTAGCTGCTCCCGGCGCCTCCGGCCGGAGTAAACCGGCGGCTGTCGTTGGCGGCCTCTTAGTGGCCATGCCTAGCCCCGGGCCGCTGCGTGACGGCCGCCCCGGACTCTGCTATCCTGCGGCCAGATGGGAGCGGGCGCCGGCCCCGGCGGTTGCTTCGGACGCTCCCCTGCCCAGGCGCCCGAGTCCCCCCGCCCCATGCCGCCCGCCATGCTGACGCAAGAAGACCTGCGGATCTCGACCCTCGGACCCCGCAGGCGGCTCTCGCCGCTGCGGCACCTGCACGAGGGGCCACGGTCGTTCGTCCCCGACGACCGCCGCGTGATGTACCACATCGAGTACTGCCACGACGAGGTGATCAACCCGCTGGGATTCGAGAAGGCCGGGCCCCGCGAGCAGCTCTACTTCGACCCGGCCGAGTGCCGCGCGGCGATCGTCACCTGTGGCGGGCTCTGCCCCGGCCTGAACAACGTCATCCGCAACCTGTACTACAAGCTGCACAGCGACTACGGCGTGCCGTCGATCCTCGGCATCCGCGACGGCTACCTCGGGCTCAACCCCGAGCTGGGCGAGCCGCCCATCGAGCTGACCGACCAGATGGTCACGCAGATCCACCACCAGGGCGGCACCATCCTGGGCACGTCGCGGGGGCCGCAGGACCCGGCCGTGATGGTCGACTACCTGCAGGAGCTGGGGGTCAACCTGTTCTTCCCCATCGGCGGCGACGGCACGCAGAAGGGCGCGCACCTGATCGCCCAGGAGGTCGAGCGGCGCGGGGCGAAGATCGCCGTGGTGGGCGTCCCCAAGACGATCGACAACGACATCAAGTTCTGCTACCGCTCGTTCGGCTTTGTGTCGGCAGCTTCCGAGGCCGAGGTGGTGATCGACCGCGCCCACGTCGAGGCCAAGAGCACCCCCCGCGGCGTGGGGCTGGTCAAGCTGATGGGCCGCGAGGCGGGCTTCATCGCCGCGGCGGCCACCATCGCCAGCGGCGAGGTCAACTTCGCGCTCATCCCCGAGGTGCCGTTCACGCTGGAGGAGCTGCTGCCGAAGCTCGAGCGCCGGCTCGAAGCCCGCGGGCACGCGGTGATCGTGGTGGCCGAGGGCGCGGGGCAGGACCTGTTGGAGCACGAGCAGGGGCTCGACAAGTCCGGCAACCGCCGGCTGGGCGACATCGGCCACTTCCTCAAGCACGCGATCACCGACCACTTCAAGGAGCTGGGCAAGCCGGCGTCGGTCAAGTACCTCGACCCCAGCTACCACATCCGCAGCGTGACCGCCAACGCGGCCGACAGCCTGCTGTGCGAGATGTTCGCCCGCTGCGCAGTCCACGCCGCCATGGCCGGCAAGACCGACCTGTTCATCGGCCTGTGGAACAACCGCCCGGTGCACGTGCCGCTGAAGGTGTCGGTGGGGCAGGTGAAGCGGATGGAGCCGCAGCGCGACCTGTGGTCCGCCGTGCTGGCGACCACCGGCCAAGAGAAGTGGTGACGCCAGCAGGCTGCTTGCGTGGCGTCCCGCTTGAGTCCGGCCTACTCTGTCGGCCGGCCGACTGGCGTCGACGCGCGGGCGCGATCCCGCTATAAGCCCACCTAGCCGCCCGCCCCGCCCGGGGAGGGCACGCGTCCCTGCCAACGATCTCCACTACGCCGCCCCGTGCGTCGGCCGGGCCTGCCAGTCGGCGGGCGCACTGCTAGCACGCGGCGCCACGCCAACCCGCGCGGCCTGACTTCCGGGTCGGGCCTGCGCCCCCACAGACTCGCATTCGCCACGGGAGGGTGAAGCCGTGAAGAATCCGTTCAAGCCTTGCTGGACGCTCGCCCCGGTTGCGCTGGTCGCCGTGTCCGCGGCGCAGGCCGCGGCTCAAGCGCCGTCGCCGTTCGCGAGTGTCGAGCCCCCGGAACCACCCCCGCAGCAGGCCGTGCAGGTCGAGCGGGGACGGCCGCGGCCGGTGATCGACGGCGTCGGACGGGTGCTGAGCATCCCGGCCAAGGTGGTCTTCTGGGACCGCCGCGTCGACAGCCACGAGGTGTCGCCGCAGACCGAGGAGAAGGCGGTCGAGTTCCTCGAGGCGCACGACGTCGACGAGGTGATGGTCCGCGTCAACCAGTACGACCCGCTGGGCGAGTGGCGCCGCCTGCGCGAGAACGACGAGCTGGGCGCCGGCTGGCGGTACACGGTGGGCAGCGTCTACACGCTGGGCTACACACTGTTCCCCGGCCGCGTGTTCGGCGGCGACTGGTACAACCCGTTCACCAACAGCATGCACCTGTACTCCGACATCCCCGCGCTCGCCATGGAGCAGGCCGCCTACGCGAAGGACGTCCGCCAACGCGAGACGCCGGGCGTGTACGCGTCGACCAACGCGCTGCCGATCGTCGGGCTCCTGCAAGACACCCGCACCAAGGACGAGGTCTACCGCTACGTCGACGCCAACGGCGACCTGTCCGAGCGGAAGGAGGCCCGCCGCGTGCTGGAGCCGCGTCTGGGCGCCCAGATCGGCGGCGACATCGGCAGCGTCGCGCCGGGCCGCGGGCTGTGGGCGCTGGGGGGCGCGGTGTTTGGCCACTTCACCGGCGGCATCCGCGCCAGCGTGATCGAGCCCGCAGAGCCTGCCAAGCCGACCGAGTAGGGAGAGCACCCCTCGCCTGGGCGGTCCTACAGGCCCGCCAGCTGTGCGGTGGAGTCGCCGAACCGGTCGACCCCGACCCCCATGCTGTTCAGCATGCTGACGAACAGGTTGCTCATGGGCTGGCTGTCGAGTTCGACGTAGCGGCCCGGGCGGAGGCTGCCCCCGCCGCCGCCGGCGAGCACCACCGGCAGGTTGTCGTGCGTGTGCCGGTTGCCGTTGGCGATAGCCCCGCCGTAGACGATCATCGAGTTGTCGAGCAGTGAGGCGCCGTCCACGTCCTCGGTGGCCGCCAGCTTCTCCAGGAAGCGGGCGAAACGCTGCATGTAGAACTGATCGATCTTGGCGATGTACTCGACGTACTTCTCGTTGCGCTGGTGGTGCGTGAGGTAGTGGTGCCCCTCGCTGATGCCGAGGTCGGGGAACGAGCGGTTGCTCCCGTCGTAGGCCAGCAGCAGCGTCCCGACCCGCGTCGAGTCGGTCTGGAACGCCATCGCCAGCAGGTCGTACATCATGTCCATGTGGGCGCCGAAGTCGCGGGGGATGCCCGGCGGCGTGTCGACGGCGGGGTCGGCGACCGATTCGAACTGCTCGGAGTTCTGGATCCGCCGCTCGATGCTGCGCACGCCGGCGAGGTACTCGTCGAGCTTGCGGCGGTCGTGCCCGCTCAGCTCGCGGTTCAAGGACCGCGCGTCCTCCAGCACAAAGTCGAGCAGCGACCGCTGGGTCTCGAGCCGCTGCTGGTAGTTCCGCGCCCGCTGGCCCTGGGCGCCCCCGCCGAACAGCCGCTCGAACGCCAGCCGCGGGTTCGGCTCGGGCGTGACCGGCGTTGTGGGCGTGCTCCACGACAGGTTGTACTGGTAGGCGCAGGCGTAGCCCGAGTCGCAGCTGCCGGAGTTGCGGACCGCGTCGCAGCTCAGCTCCAGGGACCGGAACCGGGTCGTGTGCCCTACGTGCTGCGCGGCGAGTTGGTCGACCGACACGCCGACGTAGATGTCCTTGCCGGCGGTCTTCCGCGCCCGCTGGCCGGTGAGGAAGGTGGCGTTTGCGCGGGCGTGGTCCCCCGCGCCGTCGGGCCCGGGCGTGGCGTGTTCGTGGTCGAGGCCGGTAAGCACCTGCACGTGCTGCTTGACCGCCTCGAGGGGCTTCATGGTTGAGTTGAACGAGAAGTCCGACCCCTGGCCGGTTGGGAACCAGTGCTCCTGCTGCACGCCATTGGGGATCGACATGAACGCCATGCGGAGCGGCGCCCCGCTGGCGGTTGTCGCGAGCGCCGGCGTAGCGGTGGCTTCTGCTGCCACTGCGGATCGCGCCGCCAGGGACTCGAACAGCGGGAGGCCGACGCACGCGCCGACGCCCTGCAGGAACCGGCGGCGGCCGATCGTCGGTGCCGCGTTGCTGTTGGGTGCGTGGGGCCTGTTCATCGCTCCGTCCCCTGAATCGGGTTCGCTGGTTACCGTGTCGCTGCGGGAGGCTGATCGTCGTCGCGGGCGGATACCCGCGCCGCGGGGTCGCCCCGGTGCCGGAGGAACGGGTCCGATCGGACGACCCCCCGGATCAGCACGCCCACCCTGCCGTTGTTCTCGTCGAGCTCATCGACAATCGTGTCGACCGCGTGCACGTCGTAGTAGTCCAGCCCCCGGCCCAACGCGTAGGTGAACAGCTTTTCAGTCAGGCAGCGGTAGAAACTGCGGCGGTGGGAGGTGGCCAGAATAGTCTTTAAATCCTGCACGGACGCGAAGGTTTCGCCGGAAACAAGATTCCCGGAGGAATCGATCGGGCGACCGTTGTCAAAATCGCGCCACCTGCCCATGGCGTCAAAATTCTCCAGGGCCAGGCCCAGCGGGTCCATGCGGGCGTGGCACGAGGAGCACAGGGCCGACTCGCGGTGCAGCGCCAGCACTTCGCGGAGCGTCGGCTGCTGTTCGCCTAGCTTCTCCGCCGCCTCTTCCAGCTCGGGAACCCCCGGCGGCGCCGGCGGGGGCGGGGCGCCGAGCAGGTTGTCGAGGATGAACAGGCCGCGTTTCACGGGCGACGTGCGGGTTGGGTTCGAGGTGACCGTGAGCATCGTCCCCTGCGTGAGGACGCCGCCCCGCTGGCTGTCCTGGGGGAGCGTTACCTTCCGCATCCGCCGCCCCTGCACGCCGTCGATGCCGTAGAAATCCGCCAGGTCCTCGTTAAGAAAGGTGTAGTCGCTGTCGATCAGCTCCAGCACGCTGCGGTCTTCCCGGACGATGTGCTCGAAGGTCATGTCGGTCTCGTCGCGCATCGCGCGGCGGATGCCGCCGTCAAACGTGTCGCGCACCTCGCGCAGCTCGCGGAACCGTTCGCGGACCTCCCGCGCGCGGGCCTGCTCCTCTGGTGACTGGGCGTTTGCGCCGCGGTTCCGTGGCCGGCGGCCGCGGAAACTACGGCGGAACTCCTCCAGGATCTCGTCGTACTCCTCTTTCAACCCCAACGCCGCCAGGGCGTCGATCGACACGTTCTCCACGTCGCGGGACCGCAGCCACTGGCCGACGAATTCGCGGACCATCCGCCGCGAGCGGTCGTCGGCGAGCATCCGCTCCACCTGGGCGTCCAGGCTCTCCCGCAGCTGCCCGCGGGCCGCCAGGTCGGTGAGCTCCTGGTCCGGCATGGTCGACCAGAAGAAGTACGACAGCCGCGAAGCGAGCGAGTACTCGTCGACGAGGGGGTAGGTGCTGTCGACCCGCTGCCCGGCCGGGAAGTCGGCCCGCAGCAAGAAGCGGGGCGAGGCCAGCACCGCCACCATCGCGTGCGCGACGCCAGCCTCAAACGTCTTGTCGGGCTGTGAATACACGCTTTCGGCGAGCGCCGCCAGGCGGTCGACCGTGGCCGCGTCCACCGGCCGGCGGAACGCGCGGCCCGCGAAACGCTCGAGCAGCTCCTCGGCGTAGGCGCGTCGCTCGTCGGGCGCCGACGGCGGCTGGTCACGTGTGAAGAACCGCTGGTAGTTCGGCGGGCGCTGCCACTTCGGCGGGTCGAGCGGGCCTTCGACCTTGACCGACCGCACGAAGTAGTGGGCGTGGTGCGGCTCGTTGGAGAAGTCGTCTTCTTCCTGATCGCCCTCGGCGAGCGGCAGCGGCCGGACGCTGAACGTCAGCGTGTGCTCGCCCGCCTCGAACTCCTCGTCGAACACGTGTTCGATCTTCAGCTTCTCCTGCCAGCCGTACTCCGCCTGGCTCCGCTGCTGTCCGTCGACGGAGAACGTCACCACACAGCGGCGGGGGTGGAACTCGAATGAGCCGTCCACCATCGCGTTGACGACCACCCGATGTGCGCCGGGCTCGTCCAGGGTGAACGCCCGCGTGACGGTCGCCTCGTCGTCGACGGACATCCGTTCGCCCCGCCGCGATCCGTCGTCGCTGCGGAAGTCGCGGCCCCGATACTCCTGGTGCTGGATCACCCGCGTGACGGTGGGCACCGCCTGGTCCACGATCGACTGGGCGGCGCGCAGGTACTTCTCCACCAGCATCGGCGAGAGGCTCTGCCCGTCGCCCACGTTGTCGAACCCGAAGCCGGAGTCGTCCGGCGGGAACTCGATCTCCACGTTGTAGTCGATGCCCATCAGGTCGCGGATGGTGTTGCCGTATTCGTAGCGGTTGAGCCTCCGCACGGCGGACGGGCCGGGGTCGACGTTGTGGGGGTCGATGCCGAACACGTCCGACTTCACCCAGGTGGCGAGGCTCTGCTTCGCCTCGTCAGGGAGCGCGGTGTAGCCCTCCGGCGGCATCACGCCCGCACGGACGTTCTTGAGCACCTTCCACCAGGTTTCCGTGTCGGTGAGGAAGGCCCCGGCGGCCGGGTCGACGTCGAGCGCGAGTCCGCCCTCTTCCGCGCCCCAGCCGTGGCAGTCGAAGCAGTTCTCTTGCAGCACCGGCAGCACGCGTGTGCGGAACCGGTCGGCAGCGTCCTCTTCCGCGACCGCGACCGTCGCGGCGAGCGCAGCGACGCCGGCTGCCGAACGCACCAGACAAGCGAGGAACAAGCGGGGGACACAGGTACCGGATGCCATCTTACGCCTGAGGAGAGAGATAAGGGGCGGGCGCCTCGCGGCCGACGACGCGGCGAGCCCCCGTAGGGGTCTGCGTCTGTCGCCCGAAATGGGCACTTGTGATTGTACCAAACAGGACGCCCCCGCCGCCAATCGGATCTGGCGCCGCCATTCGGGGCGGTCTGGCGGCAGCGTAGCGGGCCCGCCCGTCGTGCGTATAGTAGACGCAGTGATCGGTTGGCCAACCCGATAGAGTGGGCGTTTCCGCGGGGGACGCTGCGTTACCCCTCCGGAGCGGTGGATGGGAGAGAATTACAAGCATCACGGGCGGGTTGGCCTGACGGTGGTCGTGGGGCTGCTGGTCTGGCAGTTCGGGGTGACGGCTCTCCTGACGCTGGCCGGCGGCGAGAACGCGAAGCTGGGCGTCCTGGCTAAGATGCTCTGGGGGCTGAACCTGCTCTGGATTCTGGGGGCGGGGTTTCTCTCGATCCGGTTCCGCGATCGCGTCACCGCCTGGGGCGCCGCCGCCCGGCCGTTGGTGGTCGCGTGGTTTGTCGCCGGCGCTGTCGGCCTGGCGCTGGTCGAGGAGGCGGTCACCACCGCCATGACCAACTGCGCCCCGCTGTTCGGCGCCAAGCTGGGCGAGGTCTACATCACCGCGTCGGCGGACTACCTCGACGTGGTGCTCTACCACAGCGTGGTGGTGTTCGTGCCCCAGTTTGTGATGCTGGGCCTGCTGATGAAGCGGTACGCGATCACCCCCTTAGCCGCGTTCTTCTGCTACGGCGCCGCCGGGTTTGTCAACGAGGCGCTGTTCTCCGGACCGAACCCGTTGCAGTACGCGCAGTGGACGCTGGTGTACGGGCTGCTGGTCTATCTGCCGGCGCACCTCTTTGTGCCGATCGAGCACCGACGCCCCGTGCGGTGGTGGTTCTGGCCGGTCGTGGTCCTGGCGCCGGTCGCCGCGTCAGTCCCCGTGGTCGCGCTGCTGCTAGTGATCGCACCGGGGCACCCTCGGATCCACTTCCCGCCCATGTAGGCGGCCGTGATAGAGATCAGGGCGGTCGGCATGCGCAAAGTGAAGCCGGGGGTCGCGAAACGCGGCCCCCGGCTCGTCGTTACACGTGTTTGACGGGTGGGCTACTCGAGCCGCAACAGGTCGTCCAGCACCTCCTGCTCGGCGGGGGCGGACAGCTGCCGCTGGATCTCCATGCGGAGGGCGGGGAAGTAGTCGCCGTGCTCGCCGAGCGGCAGCACCGAGTCCGGCAGGGCGAACATGTTCGTGTTCTCCTCGGTGTCGAAGTCCACGTCCCAGTCGACGGCGCCGAAGGTGCCGCTGCGGGTGATCTGGTGCGTGCGTCCGACGTGCTCGTAGTACCGGTAGGTACCGCCCAGCCGGGTCTTGTAGGGGACGAAGTCGCGGAAGAACAGCGTGGTGGCGAAGTCGCCGTTGACCGCCCACCGCTGGATGAACTCGCTGATGCCGCCGCCGTCGGCGCCCGGCATCTCCACCACTTTCTTGAAATCACGGTCGCCCACCTTGAACGACCCGTAGGTCTGCAGGCCCTGCACGGGGACGCCGTCGTCGTAGTGCAGCCGGGCGGAGGCGATGGTGGCGGTGGCCGCCCCCAGGCTGTGGCCCGTGAGCCAGACCCGCCTGCCATCCGAAGCCGCGACGAGCGCGGTGGCGCGGATCCAGGTGTACACGCTGCTGGTGGCGTTCCACACGCCCTCGTGCACGTGGCACTTGAACCCGCCGATCTCCCGCTGGATGGCGTCGTCATCGGCGTCAACGATCCAGTCCCGCCACGGCTGCGATGTGGAGCCGTTCATGTGGCTGCCGCGGCAGACGATGATCACCGCGTCCGGCAGCCAGACGGCGGCCAGCTCGGCGCCGTAGGTGGCGTTGTGCTCGAAGGTAACGTCCTCGGCGCCCTCGGCCATCAGCCGCAGCCGGAAGTCATCCTCCCATTCTTGGCTGTAGCCGAGCCCGTCGGCGTAGATCTCGTCGCTGAGGTAGGCGCAGAGGAAGCCATTGATGATCGAGTCGCCGTTGTCGTAGGGGTTGAAGTAGAGCAGCGCCGGAGAGCCCTGCGACTCGGATTCCGGCTCGACTGCCGAGAGCGGGTCGTCTTCGACGAGCTCCAGGTTGTAGACCGGCGTCTTGGACGGCGTGCGTTGCTTTTCTGGCGCCAAGTAGCGCTCAAGGTCCACCGCGTCGACCTCGCGCTGGGTGCTCATCGACCCCACCGTCCGCAGCTCCTCGCCGCCGACCGCCGAAGCCAACCCGATGGCGCACCACAGCACGAACACAGAACTAATTGCCCGTTGCATCATTACTCTCCCGTGTAAAAACTGCCCTAGAAGCGGCCGGACCCCCCGGCCGACAATGCTCTAACGGCGAATCCGGGCAACTGTTACAGCGGAGGTGCGGATAGCCTGCGTAGGAGCGTTTGTTTCCGCGAAGCGTTCCGACCACCCGCGGCTCAGAAGCGACTCCGACGATGGAGCCCACACACTTGCTCTAGCCTTCCCCCAATGCGGCGACCGACGATGAATTGCCCCGCCTGCGACTGCCCTCTCGGCGAAGAGCGCCTGCACGGCCAGCAGGTGCACCGTTGCATCCATTGCGGAGGCCTCTGGCTGTCAGACGGCGATCTGGGTCCATTGATCCGGCGGATCGAGTCCGTAGAAGAACGCCCCGCCCGAGAGGCGCAGCCGCAACTTGCCTGCCCGCGGTGCGGCGACGAGATGGCGTCGATCGACTACGCCCACGACTCCGGCGTGCGCATCAACCGGTGCGGCGCATGCCGTGGCGTGTGGTTGGAGGCGGGTCAGCTGGAGCAGATCGTCGCCTGTCGGGGGATTTCGGCCGCGGAGGAGTCGTTGGCGCAGGCGATGGCGCTCGACCTTGGCCGGACGAACCGTTGGCGTTGGATACGTGATCTCTTGCGGTCGCGTCTGCTATCGGGCCTGGTGGCGGGGGCATACCTATTGATCGCCGGGTTGAGTGGCGATGGCCGGACGGTCTTCGGGCTCGTTGGGTTCCTCGTGTTCCCGATCGCGTGCATCTGGTGGTGCGATGGGATGGGGCGGCTGACTGGGGTTTCATTCGGCGCCGCGCGCCCCACCGTCACCCAGGAGACGCCCGGCGATTTCGTGGCGATCGGCGGGTGGCTGCTCCTGCTCTGCCCGGCGGTGCTAATGCTGGCGTCCGCGTGGTAGGTGGCGATTTCTCCCGAAGCGTGACAATCTGCCGCGGCGGTCCGGCTCGCGTCCGGCCAATGGATCAGGCAAAATGGTCGGTTCTGTTTCCCCTGCCTGTTGTTCCCTCCCGATGCTCACGCCCCGCTGCCGCCGGATTGCCGCCGCGTTGCTGCTGGCCGCCTACGCGGTCGCGGCCACGGGGCTGCCGCTGCGGGGACCCCAGCTCCCCCGGGCCGCCGGCGAACGCTTCCCGTGCGAGGAGTGCGGCTGCGGATGCCGCTCGGCCGCGGTCTGCTGGTCGAACTGCTGCTGCCACACGCTCGCCGAGCGGATCGCCTGGGCCGATCGCGAGGATGTCCGCCCGCCGGAGCACGTGCTGAACCAGGCCCAGTGCGCCGGCTTGGACGTCCGCCGCTGGCTGCCCGACGTGGACGGCGCCGTGCTGGCCGCCCTGCCCTCTCTGGCCGACCAACCGCAGGCGGCGCCGGCCAAGAAGTGCTGCTGCTGCCAGAAAACGCCGGCCGCGGAGCCGGAACCCCAAACGCCGGCCGATGATTCCCGCGGCTGGCGATCGTTGGCGTGCCACGGCGTGCTGTCGCTGTGGGTGTCGCTGAGCGTAGCGCTGCCGCCCGCTCCGGCCGGCGAGGAACCTGCGTTGCCGACCCGGCCAACCGACGCGCCGCCGGCGCCCCTGTTCTGCGGCCTGTCTGAGCCGCCGGCTACCCCGCCGCCCGAAGGGCCGGACCCGCGAGTCTAGTCCGTTCTTGTTGCCGCTGCGGGCGCCTTCGCGCGAACCCGCGTACGCGTGCGCCGCTGCTTGCTGGCGTGACCGCGGCGGCGCCGCCCTTCGATAAAGCCACTTCTTTGAGATTAGTACCCCATGAAGATCCGTACCTTGCTGCGCGCTGCGCTAGCGATTCTGACTCTCCCTGCGGCTGCTTCCGCCCACGGCCCGCAGCTGCAGATCACCAACGACGGCGGCCAGATCGTGACCCGCAGCGTGCTGGTGAACGACTACTCGGCGCTCTCGGATGAGAAGTCCGCCTACGTGATCCCGGTGACGAGCGTGCTGGACACCGACTTCCCCACCTCCTGGCGGGCCACGGCCGACGACTCCGGCGCCTACCCGTTCGGCCCGGGCCTGGCGTATGGACTGGGCGCGACCTTCCCGACCAACTCGACGCTGACAATCAGCTTCCTGGAGGAACTGATGCTGTGGGACGGCGGGGCGTTTGTCTCGGCCGGCGATGTCGAGCTGGCGGCGCTGCGGACCAGCAACCCCAACGCCGGCAGCCTCACGGGCAACGCCGCTGTTACCGGCGGGCCCGACTGGGACGCAGAGGTTGCGATCGGGGACGCGTACAGCACCGGCGCGCACGCGTCCGTGACGCACGTGCTGCTCGGCGACGGCGTCGACCCGGCCGCGGCCGTGGCCGACGGGTTGTACCGCGCCAAGCTGCAGATCGCTTCGAGCGACGCGTCCATCGCGGCGTCCGACCCGATTTACCTGCTGCTCAGCAAGAACGCCAACGATCAGGTCGGCCAGGCCGTGGCGTCGCTCGGGCTTCCGGCGGGGGCGGTGCAGTACTTCACCGTGCCCGAGCCCACCACGGCGGCGCTGGCGGCGATCACGCTGCTCGCGCCGGTCTGGCGCAGGCGGGGCTAGGCCATGCCCGCCAGGCGAGCGTTCACTCTGGTTGAGCTGCTGGTGGTGATCGCCATCATCGCGGCTCTCATCGCTCTGCTGTTGCCGGCAGTGCAGAGCGCGCGGGCGACCGCGCGCTCTGCCGCCTGCAAGAGCCAGCTGCGGCAGATCGGCCTTGCCGTGCTGCAGCACTGCGACCTGCACAAGGGCGAGTTCCCGGAGTGGAGCCACGCCGGCGCCGGTCGTTCGTGGGTCGACACGCTCGCCGACCACATGGAACACGTCGACGCGGTGCGGGTCTGCCCGGAGGACCCCCGGGCCACCGAGCGGCTGGCCGCCCGCGCCACCACCTACGTGCTCAGCGACTACCTCACCGCGCGGGAAGTCCCGGGCGCGGCGCGGTTCCTACGCCAGGTGCCCTCCACCAGCAAGACGTTCGCCGCGTTCGAGGGCGCCGGCGCCCGCAAAGCGGACCCGGCCTACGACCACGCGCACGCTTCGCAGTGGTTCTCTGAACTCAACCGACAGTGGGGTCTCGTGGAGCAGGCCGTGCGGGCGGACATCCAGACCGACTACCACCAGCAGACCTCCAACTACCTATACGTCGACGGGCATGTCGAGGCGATCCCCGACGCCACGATCCAGCAGTGGATCGACGAGGGGTTCGACTTCGCACAGCCGCGTTGACGCAACCGCAAAGAGCACAGCATGTTCGAATTGAAAGTCACCATTGCGGCGGTGATGTGCCTCGGTGTCGGCGCTCTCCGGGCGACGGGGCACGGCACGCCGATCGAGCTGACCGTCGGCGACGGCGCTCTGCACGTGTCGCACCATGTGGATGGGTACCCAGCGTTCGTGTTCGGCCAGCAGCAAGAGGAGAGCGACCCGCAGGGGCCGTTTTCGCACCCCAGTCTCGGCCTGACCCTGCTGTGGGGCCTGCCAGGCATCGACATTACCGGCATGCAGGACGACGCGAGCCTGTCGCTGGAGGTGCTCGCGCCGGGCGCGGACGACGACCTCGCGCGGCCGCTCCGCTACTGGTCGGCCGCCAGCCGGACGGTCCAGCTGCCGCCCGCCGACGCGGAGCTGGGTCTGCTGCTGGCCGACGCTTCGTACACCGCCCTCCCCGGCGCCGCGACCGCGCCGCCGGCCGAGGCCACGCTCGCCGACACCGTCGCCGGCGAGACCGGTTTCCACAACCACGGGCTGGTGAACTTTGCCATGCCCTACTCGCCGGTCCCGCCCGCGGGCTTGTACGGGTTCTTCGGTCGCTTCCGGTCCGACGCGTACGAACCGAGCGAAGCGTTCCTCGTCCTCTTCAACCTCGGCGTTGCGTACGACGATCTTGCGCCCGCGTCCGAGGCGCTGTGGGCTTCGGCGTACCCGGGCGACTACGACCACAGCGGGTTGGTCGACGCCGCCGACTATGCGTTCTGGCGGCAGCAGCACGGGGAGCAGCCATCATTGGCGGGCGTCGGCGCCGATGGCAACCGCGATGGCGTCGTGGACGCGGCGGACTACACCGTGTGGCGGGACAACGCCGTTGACGAAGCGGCCAGCGCGGCGGGAACGGCGCCCGAGCCGGCATCGGCCGTGCTTGCAGCCGTAGCGGCCCTGCTGCTGGGAAGAAGACGACCCGCGGGCTGAGAAACCTTGGTCCGCGCACGCACAGGCCCCGCCAACAAGGGCGGGGCCGCGTGCGCGAAGGAAGGAGCAGCAAGAGCTTCGAAGTGGACCGAAGCGAAGCGAGACGCAGCGAAGGGAATTGGAGTCGCGAGAGCGGGTGGAGCGAGCGGGGTAACGCGGTGTATTAAGCGCCGTTGCGGTAGGTGTCTACCAGCAGGAAGGCGAGCATTGACAGGCAGCTGAGGATTCCGGCATCCATGATTGTTCCGTCCTTTGGATTCGAGTCAGTCGCGATCGTTCGCGGTAGTTGATCGGCCTCATCCTGAGGTCTTGATGTCAGCTAATGCGAATGCGGCGCCAAAACCAACAACAATCTCGCCGCACGGTATTGGCAAGCCGACCTGGCCGGCTGGGCGGAGTTTGCGGGCAAGCCCCGCTGTAATTGTTTCCACGGCGGCGAAGATGTTACCAATCGGGCGTGTAACAATGCCCTTACTCGCCGCGCCGGCAGCGTAGAAGCCACCACGCCGATTGTGCGGATTGAGCGTCCGCGCGCTACGCCAGCGGACAGGGAGGACCGGCGCCGACCCGCCAGCGACGATTGAACCGCCTGGCCCGCTGGGCGACAATCAGGACCCAATCGCCCTACCTTGCCATCCCGACAGGACCCCCATGGACGAGTTGATCATCAGTGTTTCCGGCCTCCGCGGAGTGGTGGGGCAGTCGCTCACGCCGGAGATCGCCGCGCGGTACGCGGCCGCGTTCGCTAGCACCCTGGAGCCGGGGGCGATTGTCATCACCCGCGACGGCCGCAGCCACGGCCCGGAACTCGCCGAGGCGATCGCCGCGGCGCTGACCGCGGTCGGGCGCCCGGTGCTGGACGCCGGGCCGGCGGCCACGCCCACCACCGGCATCCTGGTCCGCAGCGAGCAGTGCGCCGGCGGCATCCAGATCTCCGCCAGCCACAACCCGCCGGAGTACAACGGCATCAAGCTGTTCAGCGAGGAGGGCCGCGTGATCCCCGCCGAGGCGGGCGAAGAAGTCCGCCGCCGCTTCCTGGACAAGGTCGACCTGCCGAAGCCGGCGGCCGAGCCGGGCAAGGTCGAGCGGCTCCACAACACCGTCAGCGCGCACCTGGTGGCGATCGAGGACGCGGTCGACATCGCGCTGATCCATTCCAAAAAGTTCCGCGTGCTGCTGGACGCCAACCACGGCACCGGCGCGGTGCTGGGGCGGCCGCTGCTGGAGGTGCTCGGCTGCGAGGTGACCGTGCTCGGCGAAACGCCGGACGGCCAGTTCGCCCACACGCCCGAGCCGACCGCCGAGAACCTGGCCAGCGTGCTGCCGAAAGTCCCGGAGCTGGGCGCCGCGGTCGGCTTCTGCCAGGACCCGGACGCCGACCGCCTGGCGTTGATCGACGAGCAGGGCCGGTACGTGGGCGAGGAGTACACGCTGGCACTCTGCGCCGAGCATGTGCTGACCCAGGACCCGGGCCCAGTAGTGACCAACTGCTCCACCAGCCGGATGACGCAGGACATCGCCGAGAAGCACGCCGTGCCGTTCCACCGCTCGGCGGTCGGCGAGGCGAACGTGGTCAACAAGATGCACCAGACCGAGGCCGTGCTGGGCGGCGAGGGGAACGGCGGCGTGATCGACCCCCGCATCGGCCCGGTGCGGGACAGCTTCATCGGCATGGCGCTGGTGCTCGAGGCGCTCGCCGCGCGTGACGAGCCGCTCAGCAAGCTGATCGACGAACTGCCCCGCTACGCGATCCACAAGGCGAAGGTCACCGTCGCGCGCGAGCAGATCCCCGCTGCGCTGTCCGCCTTAGAGAAGCACTTCACCGACGCCGCCCCCGACCACACCGACGGCCTGCGGCTCGACTGGGAAGACCAACGCAAGTGGCTGCTGGTCCGGGCCAGCAACACCGAGCCGATCGTACGGATCTTCTGCGAGGCGGCCACGGCGAAGGAAGCTCAGGCTGTGGCGGAAGAGGCGGCGCGGGTGATGGGGTAGCGACCAAAACTATGTGGGGTGGGCGGCAGCGCTGCGAACGCCCACCTCGCCCAGGCTTGTGAATCCAGAATCGGTGGGCCTATTGGCCGCACCCTACAGCACCGATGACACGAGACGAACTGCGGCGTGAACTAGAATTGGCAGGCGTGCCGTCGCAGTGTTTTAGCCTCTACGGCGTTAATGCCGATGAAGCCTACTGTCTGAGTCGAAGCGCAGGCGGGCGATGGAGAACGTACTTCTTTGAACGTGGGGAAGAGAATACGGTACGCGAGTTTGACTCAGAGTCAGACGCGTGTGAGCACCTGAGGTCGAGAATACTTGGCGGAACTCGTTGGTGGGAATAGAACGTAGGTTCGGCGGCAGCGCAGCGAACGCCCACCACACTTTAGATTGCCAATCAACCTGCGGTGGGCCTATCGGCCACCCCCTACCATTCGATGCCCAACTATCGTCGTGCATTCGTGCCGGGAGGGACCTTCTTCTTCACGATTGTCACGCACCACAGGCGTTGCTTCTTGACGGAGCCCGCGGCGCGGCAGATTCTCAGGAACTCGTTCCGACTTGTGCGGGCACGCTTTCCGTTCGCGGTCGAGGCAATCGTACTGCTTCCGGATCACCTGCACTGCGTCATGACGCTCCCGGCGGGAGACGCCGACTTTTCCACTCGATGGAATCAGATCAAGGGCGGCTTCACGCGCGGCTGGCTCGCCGCCGGAGGGGCAGAGGGACCACGCTCAGCCAGCCGAGAGTCGAAGCGGGAACGTGGTGTTTGGCAACGCCGCGGGTACGAGCACTCCTGCCGAGATGAGGAGGATCTCAAACGGTGCATCGACTACGTTCATGTGAACCCGTTGAAGCACGGCCTTGTCGACCGCGTGATTGACTGGCCCTGGTCATCTTTTCATCGGTATGTTCGGGCTGGTGAGTACTCCAAGTATTGGGGCAACGCCGCCGAGTGGTACGGAGATGAGTGGAGCAGATTTGAATAGCAAGCAAAGGAAAATGTAGGGTGGGCGGGAGCGAAGCGGACGCCCACCGTATTCGAGATTGCCAATCGAACGGCGTTGGTCTACCGACCCTCATTGCGGCTGGTCAACCGTGGAGTAGGCTCCACGATCCATCGGCACCTCTCTCAAAGATCGCGTCCCACTCGGTGTTTACCTCGGTTCCCCAATAAGTGATCGACACTTGATCCTCCCTTACAGAGAAGTACGCGATCCGGAAGAGGAACTGCGTGATGTCAAGGCTCCTCGAATCTTTCTCACACAAGTCCTGAACCTGGTTGTCCATGTGTCGCACATGCTCCAACGCTCGCCGTGCTAAAGAGATGTCGCTCGGTGTTAGAGGTTCCATGAAGCGATTCGGAAAGTGTACCTCAATGGCCTCGTCGCCTATCGCAAGTGAATAATACGGAGGGTCTGAGTCAGCGACCGCTGAGAAGTTCTCAAAGGCAGTCACAAACTCCTCTGGTTGATAGCGGTCTCTAGGGAAACGGGACATTGACACGAAATGGGTACCGAATGGCCTAGGGAGATGTAACTACGGATAGAATTGTAGCGGACGCCCACCGTATTCGAGATTGCGAACCGAACGATGGTGGGCCTATCGGCCGCACCCTACTGCCTCAACCACACCAATGCACTCCCCCACCATCACCGCCGCCCAGCAGCTCTGGGACCACTTCTCCGCAGGCCGCGCACGCGGCCCAAGTGATGCGGTGGTGGTCTGCTGCTCGTACGACCTACGGGTCTGCGACTACGCGTGCGGGCTGATCAAAGAGGGCCTGGCGCCGCTGTTGGTGCTGTCGGGGAACACCGGCAACTGGACCCGCCACCTGTGGTCGCAGCCGGAGGCCGAGGTATTCCTCCAGCGGGCGGTCGCGGCCGGCGTTGACCCGGCTCAGATCCGCCTGGAGCGCGAGGCGACCAACTTCGGCCAGAACATCAAGTTCGTCCGCCGGATGATGCCCGAGCTGCGACGGGTCACGTTCGTCACCAAGCCAAACTCGGTGCTGCGGGTGCAGCTCACCGCGGCGGCGCAGTGGCCCGAGGTCGAGGCCATGGTCGACGCCCCGCCGCTGTCCTTCCCGGAGGACGCGTCCCAGGCGGTCGGTGTGCTCGGCACGATCGACGAGATGGCGGGCGACTACGACCGCATCCTCAAGTACCCGGACCTGGGCTACCAGGCGCCACACGAATTCCCGCCCGAGATCACCGCCGCGTGGCGCCGGCTCGTGGAGGCGGGCTTTACCAACCATCTGATGCGGTAGCCGGCCTCGCCAGGCAATAATACCGAACCCGTCCGCGGAAACAGTGTCTGACAGTCGGTCCCCTACTCACCCTGAGGCGCGCGCCCGTGTCCGACCCGCTGCTCAAGAAGAACTTCTTCACCGATGTGCTGGGTGACAACCCGGCCGCGCTGCCGGTCCGCATCACCGAGCGGCTGGTCGCCGACGGCGCGCCGCGGGCGGTGGTGGTGGCCAACCGGCTCGACTTCGAGGAGTACGCCGAGCTGGGGCACTGCGAGCTGGAGGTTGAGCCGCAGCCCCGCCCGGACAGCTACTGCATCTGGGGCGGCGAGGACCACGACCAGCTAGAGAACACCTACGACCAGGCGGTCTGGCGGGTGTTGTGGAACGATCAGACGCTCCGCGTGGTGCACGTCGAGTGGGCTACCGGGTGCGGCAATGAGAGCCGCGACTGGGTGGTGGCCAACACCGCCGACCTTGCGCGGGCGTTCATCCTGGACGTGGAGCGGAAGACGCACCACCCGGGCGAGTCGATCCTCGTTTTCTCCGACGGCCATTGGCAGCGGAGCCGCGGGCTGTACCGCGCGACGCAGTCGGCCTCGTTTGACGACCTGGTGCTGGCCGAGGACCTCAAGCAGACCATCCGGGACGACTTCCGGCGGTTCCTCGAGTCGGAGGAAGAGTACAACCGGCTCGGCATCGCATGGCGCCGCGGCGCCCTGTTGGTGGGGCCGCCGGGCAACGGCAAGACCCACTGCGTGCGGGCGCTGGTCAAGGAGCTCGACGTGCCCAGCCTGTACGTGCAGAGCCTGGCCCACCACTACTGGACGCCCGAGCAGCTCTGGAAGCACATCTTCGACCGCGCCCGCGGCCTGCGGCCCTGCGTGCTGGTGCTCGAGGACCTGGACGCGCTGGTGAACCCCGAGAACCGCTCATTCTTCCTCAACCAGCTCGACGGCTTCGAGCGGAACCACGGCCTGATCGTGCTCGCCACGACGAACTACCCCGAGCGGATCGACCAGGCGATCATCAACCGCCCCAGCCGCTTCGACCGCAAGTACCACTTCTCTTTGCCGAGCGAGGCCGAGCGGCGGACCTTCCTTGCCGGTTGGCAGGCGCGGCTCGCGGAAGAGACCCGCTGGCCTGCCGAAGAGCTGGACGCCCTGGCCGAGCTGACCGGCGGCTTCTCGTTTGCGTACCTCAAAGAGCTGGTGATCAGCTCGGTGATGCAGTGGATGGCGGACCGGTCGGTCGACTTCGCCCAGGTCTCCGCCGATCAGGCCAAGCTGCTCAAGCGGCAGATGCGGGCCGACCCCGAGGCAAACGGCGCGGGGCCGCGGTGGGGCTTGTTCCGCCGCCGGGACGCGACAGCCACTGCGGCGGAGCACGAGTGAGCGGCGTCGTGGGATCGGCCTACTTGCGGCGGCGAAGCGTGGCGCGCCGGCCGCAGCAGGCGGCGGCCACCAGCAGCACCGCTGCCGCCGTCGGTTCGGGCGCCGCGCCAGATGCCCCATCGGCGCCGGCGCCGTAGTTGGCGAGCCAGACCTGGTAGTCGCTCAGGCCGAAGACCGTGCCGAGGTTGTCCCGCCACACGGTGTAGTCCGCCGCGTCGACGAGGCCGTCGTTGTTGAAGTCGCCGGGCGAGCCGCTCTCGAAGGCGCCCAGGTCGGGCGCCAGGCCGTAGAAGTCGAGCCCTGCGTCCTCGCCGGCGTCGATCAGGCGGCTGCCGGGCGCCAGGCGGAGGAAGTCGATCTCGGGCAGGCTGCCGTCGGGCTGCCTGGGCCCGTCGACGCCGGTCGGGTCGAGGCTGAGGAAGTCGGCCGGCGAGATAGCCATCCGCAGGTTCCAGGTGTTGGCCTCGTCGTCGATCAGGTCTTGGTTGGCGTTGGCCAGGTTGGTCCCGTTGGCGTACGCGATGTTGTTGCGGAGGTAGTGGTCGGCCGGCCAGTTCTCGACGTCGACATCGTTCAGCAGGTCGAACCCGCGCGGGTTGTCGAACGCGGTGTTGTTCACCCAGTCGATGCCGCCCGGGTGGTGGTTGGCGTAGAACCCCTGCACGCGGTTGTCGAACGCCACGCTCCCCTGCACCAGGTTGGTCGGCACGTCCTCGGGGTCGGGGAAGCGGCTGGAGTCCAGCAGGAAACCGCCCGCCTTGATGCCGGCGCCGTTCCCTGCGGGCGTGTTGGTGTCGGGGATGTAGCCGTTTCGCCAGGCCCACGAGTCGATCAGCTCCACGCGGCCCTCGGAGTTGATGAAGTCGTAGCCGTCGTCGCTGTTCTCCCAGGCGCGGTTCCCGATGAACACGTTGCCGTCGTCGTTGCTGTGGCTGCCGAATCCGTCGGCGTTCTCGCCGCCGCGGTCCGGGTCGTAGTTGTGGTGCGAGTCGGTGTTGAGCACCAGGTTGTTGCCGCCGTTGACGATGAACAGCCCGGGGCCCTCGTTGTGGTGCAGATTGAGCCGCTCGAAGATGTTGAAGTCGCCGCCCGACCCCTCCACGCGGATCGCCCACGACTCGTTCACGTTGGTGATGGTCTGCTGCACCCCGCGGAGCTCCAGCCCGCGGAAGTGCAGGTAGTCGGCCTGCACGCTGAAGCCGCGGATGCGTTCGGTGGGCAGGTACTGGCTGAAGTCGAAGACGGGCGTCTCGCCCGGGTAGGCCCAGTAGTTGATGCGTTGGCGGGGCGCGCCGCTCTTGTTGAACAGCACCGCGTTCTGGCTGGCGCCCTGCCCCGCTACAAAGTTGTACTCTCCGCCGCGGATCCAGACCGTGTCGCCCGGCGCGGCCGCCTGCTGGGCGCGGGCCAGGCTGCCAAACGGCGCGGCGAGCGAGCCGGGGGCGCCGTCGCTGCCGGTGGGGGCGACGTAGTACTCGGCAGCCGGGCAAGCGGCTGCGAAGCCGAGCAGGTTCAGCAGCAGTGTCAGCGCCGCTAGCCGTTGGGGGTGCAGCATGGTCGTGGCGGGCGGTGCGGAGAAACGGACGGCGGGGCGCGGCCGTCACGCAGAAGAGCAGCCGGGTGGCGCCGCTCCCTTAGTGTACCAGCGGGCCGCGCGGCCGGAGTTGTCTTGGCGCCCGGATTGCGTCGATCAGCCCTCGCCGGTCAACCGGCGGGCGACCCGTCGGAAGCGGGAAACCCCGGTGGCGGCGGTCAGACCCGCCGCGGCGATCAGCGTCCAACCTGCCGCCACCCGCACGGCCAGATCGCCGTACAGGGTGATCAGCGTCGCCCCGGTGGCCGCCAGCATGATGGCGGTGCGCAGGTAGGCCAGCAGCGTCCGTTCGTTCGCCAGCCGGGTCCTCTCTACCGCCAGCGAGTCGCGCAGCGGAGTGGCGGGTTGGTCCATGGCGGCCTCCTGTGCTGGCTCAGACTGCCCGCCGCTCAGCACATCACCAGGTCGGGCTTCTGATTGAGGATCTGACTGCGGATCGAGGTGAACTCCGCCGCGTCTGCCGAGTCGGACTGGCCGCGCTCGCACACCGCCACGTTGGTGCAGTTCTGGAACAACAGCTCGACGCCGAAGTGCCGCTCCACGGCGCGCCGGATCGCGGTGCCGGCGAGCATCCGCAGCAGCTCGCCGCGGGTCGGCTCGTCCATCGGCTCGGCGCCAAACGCCTCGAGGGAGGAGCCGGTTTCGTTGCGCCGCTCAACCAGCGACTCCACGATGCGCCACGCGTTGGGGAGCGACTCGCGGATCACGGCCACAAAGTCCTGCTCGCTGACTTCGCCCTCGATCGCCTGCTGGACCATGGGGGCGGGAACGGTTAGCGACATACATAACTCCTCGTCCTGAGTGATGGGCAGAGCCTGTGCGGCGCGTGGTTGTCAAACCCCCACGGCGAGCCTAATACTGGGCGAGCCGCTCGGGGCCGTCAATCCCCGCGCGGCTTGTTCCCCGAAGAGATGAGTCGAGACCAGACATGCCCGCGGACCTGCAAGTCGTTGATCTACGATCCGTGGAGCCGCCGCTGGCGGAGTCGCTCGCCGGGTTGCTCAGCTCCGTGTGGCCCGACTCCAGCCAGACGTTCGACGAACGTGTCGCCGGGCTGCTGCACGACTGGAAGTCTTACGCCGGGCCCGCGCAGCAGTTTCCCCGCGCGTTTGTCGTGCTGGAGGAGGGGCAGCCGATCGCGCACGCGGGGCTCGTCCCCCGAGAGGTCCGGGCGCCCGGCCATGCCGTGACGGTTGGCGCCCTGGGCGGCGTGTGTGCGCGGCCCGACCGGCGGGGTCAGGGCCTGGGCGTTGCGGTGGTGCAGGCGTCGTTCGCGTTGGTGGATGAGGGCGTATTCCCCTACGTGCTGTTCCAGAACTACCGCGACTACCAGCCGTTCTACGAGAAGCTGGGCGCCCGTGTCATCGACAACCGCATCTACAACTCGCTGGCAGAGGACCCGCAGGCCAACCCGTTCTGGGCCGACGTGGCGATGGTGTACGCCGGCGGGAACGACTGGCCTGAGGGCGACCTCGATCTGGGCGGTCCCGGCTACTAAGAGTGTGCGACTGCAGTGGTGGGATCTCGCTTGTTGGCAATGCCAACGAAAAAGCCCCGGCATGGCTGCCGGGGCTTTAGGTGTCGTCGTAGTGTGCCCAGCACTGGCGAGATTGTGCTCGCCGGCTGGCGGTTCGCCTACTTATCGGCGGCCAGCTTCAGCGCCACCAGGTAGGGCACGGGCTCGCTGCCCAGCGCGTTGAGCACGGTGCCGCCGGCGGTGAAGCAGTGGGTGACCCAGTCGTCCTCGCCGTACTTCTCGAGCGCCTTGCCGCCCTCGCCGCCGCCGACGTAGACCTCCACGCCGGCCTCCTTCATCCGCTTCAGCTCGGGGATCCAGGCTTTGGTGCCGGCCTCGAACTTGGGGTCCTCGAACACGCCGAACACGCCGTTGTGGAACGCCACGGCCTTGCCGCCGGTCCGCTCGATGAACGCGCCGACCGCCTGGCTGAACGCCTCGATCGACTTGGGGCCGATGTCCAGCTGCTGGTCGGTCGGCGACAGCTCGTCCTTGACCGAGCCGTCCTCGACCACCGAGTCGCACGGCACGGTGAAGGTGATCCCCTTCTCGCGTCCGTCGGCCACGATCTCCTTGGCCTGCGCCACGCGGGCTGGCGGGATGTACCACGGCTCGCTGCTGTTGGCGGGGTCCTCGGCCGCTCCCAGCGAGACCGGCTTGCCGTCGAGTTCGCCGATCGCCTTGCGGATGGCCATCGCCAGCGATCCGGACGCGAAGATCTGCTTGATCGTGCCGCGGGCGATCATGGCCTCCATGTCGTCTAGCTTGTCGATCTTGATGCCGCTGAACACGGCCAGGTCGGTCTTGAGGCACTTCTGCATCGGGCCGTTGAACTCGCCGGCGGCGTACTTGCCCAGCGCCACGCGGTCCATCGCGGCCGGCACGACCACGCTCGACGCGTCCAGGCTGCCGGCGCTGAACGCCTCGTTCACGTAGACGGTTGAGAGGTGCTCGGCGATGCTGTTGGCGAAGGCCGCCAGCTTGGGCGCCAGCGCGTCCAGGTCCTCGACCTTGGCCTTCCACAGCACGCGCTCGATGTCGTACGCGCGGGTGTTCTCCAGCACCATCACCGACCCGGGGTCGGCGGCCTTGACCGCCTCGGCGGCGGACAGCTTGATCTCGTTCGTGTCGGTGTCGACCCAGTCCTTGATCAGCGGCACGTTCTGGCCGAGCAGCTCGCCCAGCCGGGCGGCGACCTTCTCCAGCGAGCCCTCGGGCTTGCGGCCGATGTGGCCGAAGACCACCTGCTTCCACCCCTTCTCAACGCCGTGCTTGAGCGTGTCGACCATCGAGCGGAGGCGGATGTCGCCCTCGCCCACCTTGTCGCCCGGCTTGGCGTCCACGTCACCGCGGACCAGCACCACCGTGCCGGCGGGCACATCGGCCAGCGAGTCGAGCGAGGGCGCCGCCGCCAGGTAGTCGCCCAGCGTCAGGTCGGGCGCGGCCTCGCGGCCTTTGACGATCTTCTCGCACCAGGCCTTCATCTGGTCGGTAGAAACGGTGGACATGGCGGGTACCTCGGGGTCGGGAGACGTGCGGTTGGGGTGTGCGGAATCGGCCCGCAGGCGCCCCTGCGGGGGGCGGCGCCGGGGGCCGTTGGTGGGCGCCAGGCAGGGCAGGACAACCTAGCACACCGCGGGCCGGTTCGACTAGCGTCTCGGCGGGGCCCGTTGACCCGCGGCGCCGGGGGCGGGAAAATTGACGGGCTGCGCCCCAGCCGGCGGCGCGGCCCGTCCCCGCGACCCCAGCCAACGCCACCCCACCATGCCCACCGTCCTGCAGATCGAGGCCCCCGGCGGAGAGCCGATCGAGCTCGACCGCGAGTGCGTCGTCCCCCGCCGCCTGGACGAGACGCTCCGTCCGCTGGCCGGCGACCGCGCCCGCGCCGCCGTGACGAAGGCGCTGCAGCAGCCGCTGGAGTTCCCGCCGATCGCCGACTCGATCGTGCCCGGCGACACCGTGGCGGTCGCGCTCGGCGAGGGCATCCCGGACGTGGCGTCGGTGGCGTCGGGCATGCTCGACGCGATCGTGCAGGCGGGCGTCGAGCCGGCGCGCATCACGCTGGTCGCCGCCGCCAAGTCCGACGCAAAGCGGGTCCGCCAGGCGGTCGACGAGGCGGTCGCCGTGGTGCGGCACGACCCGACCGACGAGAACGAGCTCTGCTACGCCGGCGTCACCCGCGAGGACGACGTCTCGCTGCTGCTGAACCGGGCGCTGTTCGAGGCGGACCTGACGATCCCGGTGTCCCGGGCGTCAACGCCCGACGACCCGGCCAACCGCGGCCCCTACGACGGTCTGTACCCGGCTTTCTTCCACATCGACTCGGTCCGCGCCCTGCGCGGCAGCGGCGACGAGCGGCCCGAGTGGTGGCGCAACCGCACCAACGAGGCGGGCTGGGTCATCGGCGCGCCGCTGGTGGTCCGCGTCGCGCCGGGCGAGGGCGACCGCGTGGCGGGCGTGTACGCCGGCGAGCCCGAGGCGGTCGAGCACGAGTCGAGCCAGGCCGCCCGCCGCGCCTGGGTCCGCATCGTCGAGCAGGACGCCGACCTGGTCATCGCCACCGTGACCGGCGACCCGGACCGCCAGACCTGGGACGACGTGGCCCGCGCGCTGCACGCGGCCGACCGGGTCGCCGCCCCCGGCGCGCCGGTGGCCATCTGCACGGCGCTCGGCCAGAAGATCGGCAAGTCGCTCGCGCGGCTCCGCGGCGCCGGCGACATGGACCAGACGCTCCGCCGTCTGGCCAAGGACGCGCACCCCGACACGCACGCCGCGCGGGCGATCGCCGACGCGCTGACGCGGGGCCCGGTGTTCCTGATGAGCCGCCTCGGGGACGACCTGGTCGAGGACCTCGGCATGGCGCCGATCGGCGGCGCGGCCGAGCTGCAGCGGCTGGCCGACCGGTTCGACCGCGTGATGCTGCTGGAGCACGCGCAGCATATCGAGATCACCGACCGCGAGGAGGCCTGATGCAGTCCCACACGCCCGACTGGAGCTCGCTGCGCGTGACGGGGCCCGACGCCGCCTCGTTCCTGCACAACCTGTGCACCAACGACATCAAGAAGCTGCCCGAGGGCGCGTGCTGCGAGGCGTTCTTCACCGACGTGAAGGGCAAGATCCTGGCGTCGACCCTGGTCTGCCGCGGCGCGGACGCGCTGCATGTGGTCGTCACCTCGCCGCACGCCGCGGACCTGGCCGCCCACCTCGAGCGGTACCACATCCGCGAGGACCTGGAGCTGGCGGTCAGCGAGGCCTACCCCACGCTGTTCCTCGAAGGGGCGCCCCCCGACAGCGAGCTATTCGAGGCGCCCACGCTCGGCGCGCGGCTCTGCTTGGACGACTCGTGCCTGGACACCATGGTGCGGCTCTCGGCGCCCGCCTTCGAGGTGTGGCGGATCGAGCGCGGCTTCCCACTCGACCGGGTGGACGTGGACAGCAGCCGGCTGCCGCAGGAGGTGAACCGCGACGCCCAGGCGATCAGCTTCACCACGGGGTGCTACCTCGGCCAGGAGACCGTCGCGCGGATCGACGCCCTGGGGCACGTGAACCGCAAGCTGGTGAGCCTGAAGTTCTCAAGCTCTACGCCGCCCGGCGTCGGCGCCGAGCTGACGGCCGACGAGAAGCCGGTCGGCGTGGTGACCTCCGCGTGCAACTCCGACCGCCTCGCGGCCCCGCTGGCGCTCGCGTACGTCCGCCGCGAGCAATGCGACCCGGGCACGCGGCTCCGCTCTTCAGCGGGCGAAGCCGAGGTGTTGGCGGGACCGGCGGTCGCCATCGACGGGTAGCAGCCGCGGCATCACCCTCCGCCCGTCGTCCGTTGCGAAGCGCAACCTCACGACGAGGACCCCGCAGGCGGCGCCGAGCAGCAGCGCGGCGGGCTCGGGCGCGGACGCGGCGACCGGCGTCGGGACCGCGGCGCCGTAGTTCGCCCGCCAGGTGGCGTACTGGGCCGGTCCGATCGGGCCGCCGTCGGAGTCGTTGGGCAGGGCGCCGGCGGGCTGCCCGAGGTTGTCTCGCCACCGCGTGTAGTCGGCGGCGTCGACAACGCCGTCGTTGTTGTAGTCTCCGCTCAGCCCGGACGTGATGGCGCCGGAGAGGTAGTCGACCAGCCTCACGGTGCTGGCGTCGTACTCGACGACAAACGACCCGGCGGCGCCCGACAGCCCCACCCGCGCGCCGTTGGCGGCGTTGTCGAACTCACCGCTGATCGCCCCGGCTGCCAGCAGCGTGAAGACATCTGTCGGGTCCGGCGTGAACCCGTTGATCAGGCTCACTTCGAGCGTGCCGGCCAGCGTCGCCACGCCCGTCGCGATCGTGACGTCGTAGTCGGCGGCGTTGGGCCCGCCGATCTCGACCGCGAAGACCCCCGTGGCGTCGTTCTCGAAATCGCCCGCCACGTCGATCTGACCGGCCGACGCGCCAGCGCTGTGCACTCCGCGGTTGATGTACCGGCCGCCGGGCGCGGCGAGGGTGATGGTCCCGTTGCCGGCGACGACTCCCCCTTGCTCGTTCACAAACTCCAGCCCGTCGACCCGCAGGTTGACCTCGCCCCCCGGCGAGTTGTCGAACCGCAGTTCACCGTGGTTGGTGAACGAACCGGCCGAGACGATGGTCCGCACGCCGATGACGTTCGCCTGGAGCGTGACGCTGGTGTTAGCGCCGACGCCCCCCGAGATGTTGGCGCCGCCGTGAATGAACGAGGCGACGCCGGTCGCGGCGGGGTCGAGGTTCAACGACGACGCGCCGGCCACCTGGACCGCCGAGCCAACGATGTCGCCGCCCGCGTAGTTGACGGTGGAGTCGACCACGGTCACGCCCCCGTTGACGATGCTCCCCGCCTGCTGGGTGAACACGCCGCCGCTCACGGTCAGCTGGGCGCCGGCGCCCAGCTCCATCGACCCGGTGTTCACCAGCCCGGTGGTCGTGAGCATCACGCCCGGTTCGACGATCAGCGCGCCCTGGTTCTCGATGGTCCCAGTGACGCGCGACCGCAGCCCGTTGGAACCGCCCGGCACGACGCGGAGAGTCCCGGCGTTGGTCAGCGTCGCGCCCCCCTGCAGCACCAGCCGCGTGTCGGCGAGCCGCGACCCGACCAGTTCGATCACGCCCTCGTTCAACAGCGAGTCGGGCGCGGTGAGTTGGAAGAAGTCGCCCGAGTGCCGCAGCGTCTGCCCGCTCTCGAGGTCGCCCGAGAAGGTCCCGCCCTCGAAGTCGAACGTCATCGCGCCCGCGCCGGGAGCCAGGTTCAGCCGCGCGTTCTCGAACCGCACGACGCCCCCGCCCGTGATGGTCCCTCCTGTGTGGTCGAGCGTCGCGTTGTTGCCGAACTGCCACTCGCCGTGCAGCGTGGTGGCGCCGGCCGTGTGGTGGAACGCGCCGTTGGCGGCGACCAGCATCTGGGAACCAGCGACGAACAGCATGGTCCCATCGTTCGACCCCTCCGAAGCAAGGTCGAGTGCGCCGCCCGCGCCGACCGTGACGCCCGCCGAGTTGGCGACCGCCGTCGCGGTGAGCGTCACGCCCGGGTCAACGATCAGCTGCGACTGGTTGACGATCCTGCCGTTGACCCGGCGCTGGTTCCCCTGGGGCGGCGCCATGACCGCCCGCACCGTGCCCGTGTTGTGCACCTCCCCCCCGCCCATCACCGTCAACGTGGACTCCACGAAGGTGTCGCCGCGCAGTTGCAGCTCGCCCGCGTTGGAGAACGAGTCGGGCGTGACCAGCGGCTGCGAACCCTGCTGGGACACGAGCTGGCCGGCGGCGATGTCGCCCACCAGCACGCCGCCGCTGAACGCGAACGCCCCCTGCCCCGCCGTCGGGGCAATGCTGAGCGTGCTGCCCACGAGCGACAGCGGGTTGCCGGTGTTGTCTCCCGCGTCGAACGCGACCTGCCCGTCGCCGATCTCAACGGCGCCCTGGTTGTCGACCGTGCCGCCGTCCAGCACCAGGCCCACGCCGTCGGCGAACGTCATGAGCCCGCCCGCGACGGTCTCGAGCGTGCCGCTATTGGTGACCGTCGTCCCGGGGCCGGCGAACTGGAGCGTGGCGCTGTTGTCCACCCGCACCACGCCCGTGGCCCGGTTCAGCACACTGGCGTCGATGACGCCGATGTTGCTGACCCCGTGGATCAGCCCCTGCGAGTCGAGCGCGCCGCCGCCGACAACCACCGTGCCCCCCTGGAAGCCGAGCTCGCCGCCGGGACCGATGGTGAACGCGTCGACCGCGGTCAGGACCGCCCCGCCGATCAGCAGCCTGAGCCGCGCGCTGAGCTGCTGGGCGCCGAGGGTGACCTCGCCCACCGTGTTCGCCTGGCTGAGCGTGACCGTCTTCCCGGCCAGGCTGATGAACGCCCGGTCGTCGGCGCCGTCGGGGGCCTGCGGCGTGAGGAAGTTGGGTTGGAGGATCCAGCCGCTGTTCCCGGTGACCGGGTTGTCGACGCCAAACCAGTCGAGCGTGTCGGCCGTGGCGCTCCAGGAGAAGTCGAGCCCAACGGATGGTTGAGGCCACAGAGCGGACAGTAAAGCCCCGGCCATCAGCGCCGCGCGCGGCCCGCGGGCGGCTCTCTCGAGCGGGTTCATGATGAGCCTCCGGAGGACGTGGGCGCCCCAGGCAGCATTCCGGAGCCTAGCGAGTTCGCCGGAGGAAGTCAAAAACGCCGCGTGCGCGTCTGACGCCGAGTCGCCGACTCCGCGCGCGTCGGCGATTGCCAGCGGGCGGGTGGTGATTCAAGCGAGCCACCGACGACGCGGCCGAGGTCGTTCCCGCTCAGGCTACCGCCACTGCTCGCTGCGGATCGCCCAACGCTCGTGGTCTCGCCACTTGCCGCCGATCTTCAGGTACCGGGGAGAGTACCCCTCCTTCGCGAAGCCGAGCGCCGCGACCAACGCGAGGGACCGCTCGTTCTCGGGCTGGATGTTGGCCTCCAGTCGGTGCAGCTTCTCGTCTCGGAAGCAGCGCCCGATGACGCGCCTGAGCCCTTGTCGCATCAGGCCTTGGCCGGCGTGCGGCACGAACGCGTAGTACCCCAGGTAGGCGGACTGAAACACGCCGCGGACAATCTCGTTGACGTTGACCACGCCGACGAGTTCGCCTGCATCCTCCAACGTGACGAGGAAGCCGAGGCGGTTCTCCCTCCGCAGCGACTTGAGGTACTGCCGGTACGCGTCCGAGCTGGCCGGCGGCGAAGCGAACCCGCGGTGCAGCGTCCGGCTCCTGCGTACCGCCTGCAGGAATGGCGCCTCATGTCGCAGCGCGGGCTTCTGGAGCGTTACCACGGGAGTATCGGGGCGCCGGTTCATTCATGTTTGCGAACGGTTATGGTCGCCCCATCCTACCCGCGGCGATTCGCCCGGCGCCACAGCTAGACGAGCTAGACGTAGCCTTCAAGCCTGCGCTGGCTTTTTCGACCGATGCACCTACCAGCCACGCTTGGCGGCGTTGAAGTCCCACGCCGGTTTGGAATTCAGTGTTAAAGGTTCCGATTGCTAGCAACGATGGATGAGTGCCACTGTCCGGCTTGTCCGGCAGTGCGAACCCGGTACCCACTTCACACTCCCAGGCGAGCTGGCAGTAGCACCCGGCGCGTCCCATTCGGATCCCGCTGACGACTGTAGCCGAGCTATGTCCCAGCAAACTTGGCTGTCAGCCATTTCTGGATTCCCGGAGTCGATTGCGATGATGTTCGCAATTCAACCGGCGGCGCGTCTGACGAACAGTCAAATTCTAATCGTTCACCGTCCTCGGGAATGAAGACCTGCTGTCCGGAACCTGCATCGTCCATGATCTGCCTGAGCCTGAGTCGAGTCATAAGACAATGATCGATGGCCTCCAAATGATTGAAGACGACCTGTCCCGAAGCCATTTTCGCCAGCTCGATGAGTTCGGCTTCGCTGAACATCAAATCTTTGCCGATGCCAAAATTGGCCGTCCCGGCCGGAGCGATGATCACCTGGGGCCTGAGTCTCTCGATGGCGGACTTGACCGTGTCTGTCAACACCGTGTCTCCAGTGATGTAGACCGTTGGTTCATTTGGGTGAGCCAGGTAGTAACCGGCGACCGGGCCCATCAGCCATCCGATCATGCCATGTCCATGAATGGCTGGAACGACTTCAACCGATAGATCGCAGGAGTCTTCTGTGATGATTCTGGCATCCAATCCCTTGCGTCGGAGATTCGGGGCATCAACGCTGCTGCACCAAACCTTCAATCCGCGAGACTTGATCCACTCGATGCCCGACTTGTCCAAATGGTCCGGGTGTTCGTGCGTGATGAGCACCGCTGTTGCCGATTCAATCAATTGGTTTACATCATCCGGCAAGGCGGTGAGCGGATTCTTGCGTCGCTGACCGCGGAACAAGCGGAAGCCCGCCAGCGACGAAGGGGACGAGAGCATCGGGTCAACGAGGATGCGATGATCGCCGATCTCCAAGAGAACGGTGGCATTTCGGATCTGCGTGATGTTCATCGATATTACCAAAGCATCGGGTATCGTTCCTCGCGAATGAACCTCTTGATTACGCTTCCCCTCGTCCTGGATAGTTATTCGGGATGATGTATTTGAAGCCCGCGATCAGCTCCTCGATACTCGGCCTCGTAAACGGCATGGTCTGAATCGAGGCGGCGTACAGTTCGCCGTCGGGTCGCACGATGAAAAGGCCCGGTTCGCTGAAGAGTTCGGGTTCGTCCGGCTTGATGCTCTTGGAAACGTAAAGTCCCCACTTGCGAGCATCTTCTATGGAGAGACCGTATCCGATCGGCAGGTTACCGATTCTCCATTCTTCTTTGCTGCGCGTCGCGCGTTCTTCGGAATCGCTGCTGATCGCGACCGCGTTAATGCCGAGTGCCGACAGTTCGTCGAGGTGTTGATCGATGCTTCCCAGATACTTGCGGCAGATCGGGCAGTGATAGCCGCGATAGAAGAACACGAAAGTGAAGTGTTCCGGTGACTGTTCGCTGAGCGTCCAGTCGGAACCACCGACGGTCTTAACGGTCAGCTCAGGGACCTTTGCTTGTGGTTTAAGCATTACTTTTCCTGTGGTGATTTAATGTTTCATAAATTCTTCAAAGCGTCGGTGATTGGCGTTTCACCATTGATGAACTCGAACGTCGAAGCGACCGTTCTTGCTTCCGAAAGCGACGCGGCGATGACTTCCGCTACGTCTTCGCGACTGATTTGGGCATCGGTGGCGTTGAGAGTGTCGCCGGTCTGGATCTTGGCTGTGCCCGGCTCATCATTGAGATGGCCCGGACGCAGGATGGTGTAGTCGAGCCCGCTGGCTGCCACATACACATCCGCTTCATGCTTGGCGTGCAGATATCGTCGCAGGTTCTCCGGTCCCTGCTCCGGCCGTCCTGCGTTGATGGAACTGAGCAATACGAAGCGACGGACTCCAGCGCTGTTCGCAGCATTGCAGAGATGGATCGCGCCGTCTCGATCGACTGCTTCCACCGCCTTTCCTTTGGAGCCCGCTGCGAACACGACCGCATCTTGTCCTGCCACCGCGGCGTCGAGAGTTTCTGTACGTGTCACGTCTGCCAAGACCGCGCGGGCGCCGGTTTGCGTCAGGTCATCCCGCTGGTATTCAGAACGAACGATCCCGGTCACTTCATGCCCGCTCACGATTAGCTTGTCGACTAGGAATCGACCGACTGCTCCCCGCGATCCGGCAACAAGAATCTTCATGGTTATCTCTCTTTTGCTTTATTCGCGATCCAGGACGATTCGATAGCGTGCCTTGCCGCTTCGTAGACGTTCAAATGCATCATTGACTTTGCTCATTGGGAAGTGTTCGTTGACCGGGGCGACGTTGTGTCGAGCGGCGAAGTCAAGCATCTGCCGGATGACGACTGGTGCTCCGACAGGCGACGAGCCAACCGAGAGCTGCTTGAACATCATGTCTGGCAGGACATTGATATCGAGCGGTTCGGTGACCGCACCAGGCATCATCAGACGACCGCGTGGCTTCAAGGTTGCGAGGACCGAGTTCCAGTCGAGGGGAACATTGACCGTGGACAACACGAGATCGAATCTGCCCGCTGCGGCTTTGATCGCTTCGGGGTCGCGTGAGTTGATGGTGTCGTGTGCTCCCATGTCGAGCGCTTCCTGACGCTTGGACTCGGAAGTGAATGCGGTGACGTGGCAACCCCACGCGGCAGCGAACTTCAGGCCCATGTGGCCAAGTCCGCCGATACCGATCACGCCGACGCTGTCGGTTGGAGACAGCCCAGCTTGGACCATAGGATTGAAGACAGCGATCCCGCCACACAGCAGCGGTCCCGCTTCGCCTGCATCAAGCGCGTCCGGAATCTTGATGACACTGGGAGCTTTCGCACGAACAGTATCGGCGAAGCCGCCATGTCGTCCAGCGATCGTCGGCTTGGCGTCAGAGCAGAGGTTGTGGTCGCCACCCATGCACTCATCGCACATCATGCAGTAGCCGGCATGCCAGCCAAGGCCAACACGATCGCCGACTTTCACGTGGGTCACATGATCGCCCACGGCTGACACTTTCCCGATCACCTCGTGACCGGGAACGAGCGGAAATTGGGCCATACCCCACTCATCGTCCACCATGCTCAGATCGCTGTGGCAGATGCCGCATGATTCGACGCTGATGTCCACTTCGTAAGGATCGATGTCGCCAAGTTCAAACTCAAATGGTTCAAAAACTCCCTTGGCTCTCGTGACGGCATAGGCTTTGACGGACATTTGTTTGCTCCTGTGCGATATCGGTGACTGGTGATTCAGGCGACAGTACCACGATTCGGTAGCTTGCCAAGCTCGGCGGCCAGTGGACCGCCAAGCTTGGAGCTACGAACTGCTGAGTCGGCTCACAGAGAAGTGTGGTCCTTGTCGAAGACGCTGATCAGCTTCTGGTTCACGAATTCCATGATGCCGAGGTCTGCGAGTTCACGGCCGTAACCGGACATCTTCACGCCGCCCATCGGCATGCTGGCATAGGTCCACGAAATCTGATTGACAAAGCACGTGCCCGACTCAATCCGCTCCGCAACACGGCGTCCGCGTTCGAGGTCGTTGGTGTGGACTGAGCCGCCCAAACCGAAGTCGCTGTCGTTCGCGATCCGGATTGCATCCTCCTCGTCCTTGGCGATGTGGATGATGGCGACAGGACCAAACAGCTCTTCGCAGTCTGCGGGAGATCCCTTCGGAATGTCGGTCATGATGGTCGGCTCGATGAACGCGCCGTCACGATTGCCACCGACGAGAATCTTGGCGCCTGCTGCGACCGAATCGTTGATCTGCTTTTCGAGCTGAATCGCGGCCTTCTCATTGCAGACCGGGCCGTAGCCGGTAGCTTGATCCAATGGATCGCCGGGCTTCAATTCAGCGAACCGCTTCGTCGCGCGGTTGAGGAACTCTTCAGCGATTGATTCGTCGAGGATTATCCGCTTAGCAGCGATGCAGATTTGGCCTGCGCACAGCAGTTTGCCGATCATAAATCTTTCGATGGTGGCGTCCATATCGGCGTCGTCAAGCACAATGAAGGGATCAACACCGCCGAGTTCCATCACCGTCTTCTTGACGTTGCGGCCGGCCTGTTCGGCAACCGCGGCGCCGCCCTTATTGCTCCCCGTGAAGGCGACGCCCACGACGCGGTCGTCGTCAATAATGCTTCCGGCGTTGCGAGCCGAGAGTTGCAGATTCGTATGCACCCCCTCGGGTACTCCGGCATCCTTGAGCAACTGGTCAAACGCCTCGGCAGACTGCGGCACGTTCGAGGCGTGCTTAGTGAGAACGACGTTGCCTGCCATCAACTGCGGAGCAGCCACGCGCGACGGCTGATAGAATGGGAAATTCCACGGCTGAATGCCGTAAACGATGCCCAGAGGCTGGTTGACGAGAGTCCCTTTGCCTTCCGCCGTGTCGTATTCCTTTGGAGCGAGAATTCTCTCACCATTGTCCGCGTAGTAGTCGAAGATCGTGGCACAGAGGTCGATCTCCGGGCGTGCGTCTTCAATCTTCTTGCCCATCTCCAGCGTCATGATGGTCGCCAGTTCCTCGCGACGCTCGCGAAGCAGCTCAGCGACGCGACGGAGAACGCCAGCACGATGCTCGAAGCTGGTCTCGCGCCATTCGCGAAACGCCTCATCGGCCTTCGCAATCGCGGCATCAACTTCTTCAGGTGACATCT
The DNA here is from genome assembly GCF_007859765.1 of Posidoniimonas corsicana. NCBI lineage: Bacteria > Pseudomonadati > Planctomycetota > Planctomycetia > Pirellulales > Lacipirellulaceae > Posidoniimonas > Posidoniimonas corsicana. Next base: position 6,494 of record NZ_SIHJ01000003.1, on the reverse strand, counting down.
CGTCGTAAGTCTTCAGGACCTCGCCGTTGTACGGATTCACGGACTTGAGCGTCGGGCTTGCTGCAGTTGCTGTCGCGGCCATTGGGACCTCCTTTTTCGTGGGAATACAAAGGCTTTCGGGCATCGAGCCCACCGAGTCTACCAACTGGTAGGTAGAATGCGCATTTGCCGCTTGCCTGTCAACCAACCAGTTGGTAGGATTGTTGCGTGAAAGAAAAAATCCTCGAAGCAGCTGAATCCTTGGTCCAGAGCCGCGGCCTAAACGCCGTGACGTTCCAGGACCTGGCGGACGCTGTTGGCCTGCGAAAGCCGAGTCTTTTCCACCACGTCAAGAACAAGGAGGAGTTGACTCTGGCGCTGATTGACCGCTGTAGCACGAAACACGGGCCTAGGTACGCTGCAGTCGTCGAGAGAGACGCTCGTGCACCCGAGAAACTGCGAGCGGTGGCCAAGATTTTTGAAGACGGCCTGAAGGAAGGACGACCCTGCCTCATGGCGGCCCTGGGAGGTGGGATGGACTCGCTTTCAGAGGATGCGGCGGGTGAATTGCGAAAAGCGGCCGAGGGAGCAATCGGGCGCTTCGAGATGATCTTCGCTCAAGGACTAGAGGAAGGTTCTCTCGACTTCGAAGGAGATGCCAAGCACGCCGCGATGACATTTTTTGCCATGCTGCAAGGCTTGCAGTCTCTCTGCCGGGCCAAAGGCGAACCTCGGGCGTTCAAGAAGGCTGCTGCCACCTTTATCGACTCGATTGCAGTTGAGTAGTCGGATAGTGGTGGGTAGCGAAGAGCCTGCTGTATCGGGCTGAGGATGCATCGGCCGCGGCGCCGGAGGGCGGCAGCGAACTCGCTGAGGTTGTCACAATCTCGGTCAGATTCGGGACGCCCGAAAGTGCACCGGCTTCATCGTCCTGCGCGGGGTCTAGGCGGAGGCTCAGCTAGTCGCTCCGCGGCAATGGTGCTGTATGGTTCCAACTCAGGCGCGGATTCTTGTAGAAACCGGCCACCTGCTGTGATCCAATGAGGGGTGGTCGGCGGTGTGCTCTTTCAGCGGGCGGGCTCAATGCGGGCGGCGCCTGTGGTGGCTGCTGCGCGGTTGGTTTGCGTGGCGGCGGGCGGCGGCGTGTTGTCCGATTGGTCCCCTGGTGCGGACGCGATCGGACACAACTCTGGCGGCCTTTTGGGGGGCGCTTCGAGCAACTGATGAACTGAAAAGCACTTACGACAATCCAGGGAGAGATAGGCCCCGAGTTTTGTCCGCTTCGCTCGTGTTTTTGGACAAAACGAATCGGACGGAACCGATTCAGCACAATCGAAAGGAGAGCCGGATGGAGTAGCTATCCCAGGAGGGGTCGGGCCTGGGCACGGTCGGGCCGCGGCTAGGCTGCGTTGGGGTTGTCGGCGACGGCGATCGGTCGGGCAGTGGCGGCGCTGAGCCAGCCCTGCGCGCGGGCGGGGAGGTCGCCGTCGGAGGGGATCTGGCCGACCAGCGTGTACGCGCGGGAGGCGAGCGACTGCTCGAGCCGCGTGAGCTGCGCCCTGAGTTGGTCGAGCAGTTCCTGCTGCTCGGTATCGGTCAGCGGCCGGCTCTGCAGCTGCACCTCGCCCTTGGTGCGGACCCGCCGCATGCGGACCAGGCGTGCGTCGACCGCCTTGTAGAGGTCGTTGTCGATGAACGCGCGGCGCAGGCGGCAGTCGGAGGTGAAGTGCAGCGCCGGGTCCTCGCCGAAGTAGACGCTCGCCGCTCCGTTCGCGCGGAACCCGATCACCACGTGCTCGGCGAGGTCCTGCACACGCAGCTCGCCGCGCACGACCAACGCCCGTGCGTCGCGCAGCAGGTCTTCGCGGGGGATCTCTTGGCGGGCCATACTGTAGAGTATGGCGGATGCCGCGTGGCGGCGGAATCGGCCGTGGCCTAGATGTGCCACGCCTGCGCGAAGGCGGGCGTGGCGGGCGGATGGCCGGACCGGCAGATGGCGCGGACCTGATTGCGGACGCGGAACACGGCGTCGATCACCTCGGCGTCCCACTGCCGGCCGGCACCGCTGTGGAGGATCTCGTCGAGCTTCTCGTCGGGCATCCCCGCGCGGTAGGGCCGGTCGCTGCCCATGGCGTCGATCGAGTCGGCCACGGCCAGGATGCGGGCCAGGCGGGGGCACTCCTCGCCGGTCAGACCGGCGGGGTAGCCGGTTCCGTCCCAGGCCTCGTGGTGGTGCAGCACGATCGGCAGCACCTCGTCGAGTTGCTTGATGCCCCGCAGGATCCGGTGTCCCAGCTCGGGGTGGGTTTTGATGTGTTCGTACTCGGCCTCGGTGAGCCGGCCCACTTTGCGGAGCACCTGGTCCTCGATGCCGATCTTGCCGATGTCGTGCAGCAGGCCGGCCAGGTAGAGGGTTTGGACCTCGGCCTTGCCGCAGCCCAGCTCCTCGGCCAGGCAGACGGACAGCTCGGCGACGCGCTCGCTGTGGCCCGACGTGTAGGGGTCCTTGGCGTCGATCGCGGAGCTGAGCGCGCGGACCATCGCGGAGAAGAACTCCTTCTGCTCCTCGAACAGCCGGCAGTTGCCCGCGTGGACGCCGAGGATGGCGGCCACGCTCGAGACCAGGCTGGCCTCGACGGTGCCGAAGGCCCGGTCGGAGTCGGCGCCGGTGTGGTTGAACGCCAGCACCCAGCCGAGGGTGTGGTCGCCGTTGCGGACCGGCACGCAGATCAGCTGGCGCACGCCAGGCGCCGGCCAGTCGCCGCTGGCGGTGTCGGTCGCGTTCAGCACGACGCACGTGTGCCGGGCCTGCGGCCCGAGGCGGTCGAGCAGCGGGGGCAGGTCCTCCGCCGACAGCCGGGCGGGGCCGAAGCTCTGCGCGATGGTGAGCGGCGGGGTTTGCTCGTCGGCGTCGGCGCGGTGCGATTCGCGGGGGAGGTTGGCGATGACGATGCCCTCGACGGGCACGACGTCGGCCAGCCACTGGATGGCCTGGCTGCCGAGCTCGGCCTCGGAGCTGGCGATCGACAGCCGCTCGGTCAGCCGGTGCAGCATGTTCAGCTCGTCGAACGTGCTCAGCAGGTGCGACGAGACCTCCGCCATCCGCTCCCGCTGTTCGGCGGCCACCGCGTTCTGCACCGCGGCGACGGTGAGCGCCTTGGCGAGCTCGATCACGCCCCGCGGGTTCCACGCCTCGCGGGCGAGAGCCCACTCCGCGGCCTGGGTCGGCGCGGCGCCGAGCGCCTGGGCGGCGGCGGCGAGTTGCTGGTCGTCGTAGTCGGTGGTGGTCAGGAAGGTCGAGACCGCCACCCGCTCCGACGGCGTGTCGTTCAGGTAGAGCGGGACCGCCAGGGTGATCAGCGGCGCGAAGTCTTCGACCAGTTCCGGCACGCCGGACCGCGCCACTTGGTCGAACAGCGGCAGCCGCGCGTGCACGTCAAACAGCAAATCGCCCGGCGACGTGTGGTGCACGGTGTCGTTGGCGGTGTCGAGCACAAAGAACGACTGCCCGAACGCCTTCTCCAGCCGCCGCACCAGCGGCTCGACGTCCGGCGACTCGGCCCACGGCGTGGGCGTGCCCGGCGGCTTGCTGGCCGGGAGCGCGGGGTCGGCGGGAGGTGCAATAGAGCGAGGCACGACGGCACAAGTGGCGGGGTGGGGCGGGGTCCGCGTCCGTGGGACCCATCAGAAGCCTACACCGCGGCGTGTGCGGCACCGGGCCGGGCGGGCATCCGAACCGCTTTCGGACGGCTCGGCCTGTCGGTTGGGAGGGGGGTGACGGTGCTGCGGCCGGCGGCGTCCGGGCTCAACCCTTTTAGCCCCGCCGCTGGCGGTACCGTCGGCTGGCGCGCTGGAGGATCCGCCGGTCCTCTTCGGAAAGCGCCTCGGCGCCCTGAGTGTGCAGCCTGGCGAGGATGTCGTCGACCACCTCGTCTTCCTCGGGGCCCTCGAGCGGGTCGAGCTCCTCGTCGGCCGCCAGCAGGCCCTGCGGCCGCCACTGTTCGTCCGGCGCGGATTCAAGTGCGATGCCTGCCTGACGCGACGGCGCGTGCTTAGCGCCAACCGGGCGGGGGGCGCCCTCGAGCAACCCGCTCAGCGCGACTCCCGGCGTTCGCGAAGCGTGAGCCAGCTCGTGCTGCGAACTGCAGACCACCAGCAGGCCGAGCGTGCCAAGCAGCGTGCTAGCCAACGCCGCCAAGTCGGGGGCGGCCTGCAGCACAATGACCGCGGCCGCCACCAGCGACCAGCCGATCACCCGCGCCAGTTGGGCGACGAACACATCGGCCGACGTGCGGCCCAGCATGGGCCACAGCAGCGCCCGCAGCGCGGGGCCCGCATCGAACGGGAAGCAGGGGATCAGGCTGGACAGGAACATCAGCCAGTTGACCCACAGCGCGGACTTGAGCGCCGTGGCCGCTGGGGGGCCTGTCAGCATCCCGGCCGGGAGCGTGAGCGAGAACACCTCGGCCAGGTTGTTCGTGGTGTAGGCCAACGCGCCGGCGGAGATCACTACTAGCGTCAGGTTGACCAGCGGGCCGACCATCGCCACCAGCAGCTGCGCCTCGGGGTCGGACGCCACGCTCGGCAGCCGCAGCCCGCCGATGGGCGTCAGCGTCAACGGCTGGGTGGCGCCGTGCAGGCGGTAGGCCGCGACGCGGTGCGCGGCCTCATGCAGCATCGCGCTCAGCAGCACCACGCCAAACAGGATCGCTCCGCCCACCGGGTTGCTGGTGGCCGTCGTGGCGGTCACCACCACCGCCACCACCAAGAGCGACAGGTGCAGCCGCAACGGGATCCCGCGCCAGCTGCCCAGCGGCAGACTCCATCGTTCGGTGGACTCACCAAACATCACTCGCTCCAGGGACCGCGTTTCGCGCCGGGAAGTTAGGAAGGCAAGGTGGTGTTCACGGCTCGCCGGGCTGGGCCACGGGACGCGCATCCGCCGCAAAAACCCCAGCGTATCATCGTATCAAGACGCCAACAGCTAGGCAAATATTGCGCCGTGCTGGCGCCCTCCCGGAGTACCCGCCGCCTCTTCCGCCCGCATACACTATGGGGCATCCCCCCTGCCCCGCCCACCACCAGCTTGGCGGTTAATCCCCAGCCAGACCGAAAGCCGTGCAGCCAACCGAACCGACCCCGCCCCCGGTCCGCCGAGGCCCGCCCCGCTTCTCGCTCCGCGGCCTGCTGCTCGTTACGGCCATCGTTGCGATTGCGCTCTCCCACTGGCGGACGTCACACGAACTCCGTTGCGTGCGGACCGAACTAACCACCGCCCGCAACGAACTGCACTACATCGACGCCCCCGACAACGACCACCTCTACGCGGTCGAGCTGCCCGCCTACGACTCGATGGTCTGGCGGTGGCGGCTGCAGCTCCCCGCGACCGGCCGCTACCGGATCGCCTGGGCGCTCTCGTCGGAGATCCCCGAGTCGGGCATGCCAACCGGCGGGGTCCACTACGCCGAACCCTTCCGCGACAACAGTGGCCAGCCGCTGCCCGGCGGCGAGCCCTTCATCTTCAACTTCGCGCTTGCCAAGGCGAGCCAGGACCGCTGGGCGCTGACCTACGGGCCCGGCAGGCAGATCACCACGCGCTACCTTACTGACCCTCCCGGGTGGCTCGAGGGCAAGACCGACGTCGGCTGGGGCGGCCGGGTCGCCGGTTCGGACGGCACCGTCACGGTCGAACCCGATCAGCCGCTCGTGCTGCTGCGCCACCGCAAGAGCAAGCAAGTCCCCGGCGGCAGCACGGTTGAGATGAACCCCACCGACGGGCTGATGGTCTGGGTCGAGGCGGTCCCCTAGCCACGTTGCCCATGAAGCACGGCAATCGCTGCGGCCCTAATTCTTACTGCGGATCGCGTCGACCAGCTCCTGCTTGTTCATCTTGCTCCGCCCCTCGATCTGCAGCTCAGCAGCGCGGTTGCGGAGCTCGTCGACGGTCCGGTCCTCAAGCCCCGTGTTAGGGTTGCCGGTACCTTGGGTCGTCTTGTTCGGCGTCCGGCCCTCACTGCGCCGCTGCTTGTTCACCGTGCGGGCGGCAATCTCTTCGGCACGTTCCTCGCTCTTGCCGCGCTGCTGAGCATTCTGCTTGATGTGCTCGTACTGGCGTTCGTCTTTGTCACTCCAGGCGGGGGGCATGCTGGGCTCCTTAGTTCGCGGAAACCAATCGGACGATCCGCAGAGGGAGCAACCGCTATGCCAATTGGCGCAGTTTCGACCCAACGCCGCAGGGCGCTGTCCCGTGAACTGAGAGACAGCCTAAGCGGCTCCGCTTGGCGCCATACTGTCCGATTCGTTTTGTCCAAAAACACGAGCGAAGGGGACAAAACTAGCTCTGTAGAAATCTTATCGTTGCTAGCTAAACCGTAGGTAGTGTTGTTTTCGTACGGTGTGGGTGCGAACGACGAAGTCTCCCATCGCGTTGCTGCTTGCCGCCCACGAGCTGGGTCGTCGGACGGTGCGTCGTTACTGGCATCACCGTGCCCCGAAGAAGTTCACGCTCCCTCAGC